>NZ_FNVC01000035.1:0-37171 GCF_900108215.1 Billgrantia desiderata
ATTCACGAAGGTTTCTCGCGCATCGACGAGACCATCGCGCTGTCGGCCATGTACGCCGCCAACCACCTCACCGGGGTGGCTGCCATCGCCTGCATGACCTCCACTGGCTACACCCCGCTGATCGCCTCGCGCATCCGCTCGGGGCTGCCCATCGTCGGGCTGGCCCACAGCCCCATCGCCCAGCGGCGCATGGCGCTCTACCGCGGCGTGGTCTCGCTGCCGTTCGACACCAGCGCGATGGCCGCCAGCGAGCTCAACGACCGGGCGCTGGCGCTGCTGGTGCAACAGGGGATTGCCGAACCGGGGGATCATGTCATCCTGACCCGGGGCGAACACATGAACGCCCACGGTGGGACCAATACCCTGAAGATTCTCGAGGTAGGCCAGCCATGACCGACAGCCGCCCCCAACGCAGCGTGCGCCGCACCCTGCCGGCACGCAAGCGCATCGCCCTGATCGCCCACGACGGCAAGAAGGCCGAACTGCTGGAGTGGGCCACACGCTGGCGCGACACGCTGGCCAGGCACGAGCTGGTCGGCACCGGCACCACGGCGGGGCGCCTCTCGGCCAGCCTGGAACTGGCGGTGGAAGGCCTGATGAGCGGCCCGTTGGGGGGCGACCAGCAGATCGGCGCGCGTATCACCGAGCAGCGCCTCGACCTGCTGATCTTCTTCTGGGACCCCTTTGCACCTCAGCCCCACGACCCGGACGTCAAGGCGCTGCTGCGTCTGGCGGCGCTGTGGAACGTGCCGGTGGCGTGCAATGCGGCCAGCGCCGACTTCCTGGTCAGCTCGCCCTGGCTCGACCAACCCTACGAGATGGCCATTCCCGACGCCGAGGCCTGGGTGGCCTCACGCAACCCTTGATAACGAGATGGCGGGCCGCGCCCGCACGTGCGAGGAAACCATGTTTCATCTGACCCGCAGCGTCACCTGGCAGGCACTCCAGCGGCTGCAGCAGGCCACCGCCCAAGACCGCATCAGCGACTATTTCGCCGCCGACCCGCAGCGCTTCGACAAGATGAGCCTGCGCGTCGGCGGGCTGTTCCTCGACTACTCCAAGCATCACGTCTCCGAGGCGGTGCTGGCCAAGCTGCTCGAGCTGGCCGACCACTCGGCGCTGGTGCAGCGCCGCGCCCAGATGTTCTCCGGCGACATCATCAACGTCACCGAGGACCGTCCGGTACTGCACACCGCGCTGCGCAACCTCGGCGAGGGCCCGCTGATGGTCGACGGCAAGGACGTGATGCCCGAGATCCAGCGCACCCGCGAACAGATCCGCCAGTTCTCCGAGGCGGTGCGCAGCGGCGAGTGGCGCGGCTACAGCGGCGAGCGCATCAAGGACGTGGTCAACATCGGCATCGGCGGCTCGGACCTCGGCCCCAACATGGCCTGCCGGGCGCTGCTCAAGTACCGCCACGCCGAGCTCAACTTCCACTTCGTCTCCAACGTCGACGGCACCCACATCCAGAAGGTGCTCAAGCGACTCGATCCGGCCACCACGCTGTTCATCGTCTCGACCAAGACCTTCTCCACCCAGGAGACGCTGCTCAACGCCAAGACCGCCCGCCGCTGGTTCCTCGACAATGCCGGCGAGGGCGCCGACGTGGGCGCTCACTTCATCGCCGCCTCGACCAACCGCAAGGCGGCCATGGAGTTCGGCATCCGCGAGGAGAACGTGTTCGAGTTCTGGGCCTGGGTCGGCGGGCGCTACTCGATGTGGTCTTCCATCGGCCTGCCCATCGCGCTCTCCATCGGCTTCGACGGCTTCATGGAGATGCTCGAGGGCGCCTATGCCATGGACCAGCACTTCATCGAGGCCCCCAACGCCCGCAACATGCCGGTACTGATGGCGCTGATCGGCATCTGGTACATCAACTTCCTCGGCGCCGAGACCCAGGCCATCGTGCCCTACGACCAGGCGCTGCATCAGCTGCCGGCCTTCCTGCAGCAGCTCGACATGGAGTCCAACGGCAAGTCGGTGGACATCTTCGGCCATCCGGTGAACTACAAGACCGGGCCCATCGTCTGGGGCCAGACCGGCTCCAACGGCCAGCACGCCTTCTTCCAGCTGCTGCACCAGGGCACCCGCTACGTGCCCATCGACTTCATCGCCTCGCTCAAGCCCGAGCCCGGCGTCGAGGAGCACCACTTCGCCCTGCTCACCAACATGCTGGCCCAGGCCAACGCCTTCATGATGGGCAGCCAGGTGGGCAGCCAGCTCGACCCCTACAGCTGCCCCGGCAACCGCCCCTCCAGCGTGCTGCTGCTCGACGAGCTGACGCCGCGCAACCTCGGCGCGTTGATCGCGCTCTACGAGCACAAGGTGTTCGTGCAGGGGGTGATCTGGAACATCAACTCCTTCGATCAGTGGGGCGTGCAGCTGGGCAAGCGCATCGCCGGCGAGATCAGTGAGCGCATCGACGAGCGCAGCCAGGAGTTCGATGCCTCGACCCAGGGCCTGCTGGCGCTGGTGCGCGAACACTTCCGCTCCGCCCCCGAGACGGAGGAGCCGGCCAAGGCCGGCAAAGCGGAGAAGAAGACGGCCAAGGCCAGGCGCTGACCGGCCTGTGAGGAAGTGAGCCAGACGCGGGCCCGTCAGCCGTGACGGGCCCGCACGAAGCGATCACCCCACCAGGCCGCCGCCAGCCACAGCGGCACGCTGAGCGCGACATAGAGCAGCGCCAGGCCAGGGCGGCCGCGCTCGAGCAGGAAGAGCGTTTCCAAGCCGAACAGCGAGAAGGTGGTGAAGCCGCCGCAGAAGCCGGCCACCAGGAACGGCTGCCAGCGCGCCACGCGACCGCCGACGCCCAGGGCAGCATGCGCCGCGAAGGCGGCGATCAGCCACGAACCCAGCAGGTTGACCACCAGCGTGCCCCAGGGGAAGGCCGGGCCGAGCGTGGCATAGCTGGCCAGCGACACCAGATAGCGCAGCGCGCTGCCCAGGGCGCTGCCCAGCCCCACCGCCGCGTAGGCGCGCCAGCCGTTCATGTCAGTCGCCCCGTCAGCCACCAGCCCAGAGCGGCAAGCGCCAGGCCCGCCGTCAGGGTGACGGCGACGTTACCGACCGCAGCACGCCGGCGGCCGCTCTGCCACAGGGTCAGGCTCTGCAGGCTCAGCGAGGAGACGGTGGTATAGCCGCCCAGCAGGCCGACGACCAGAAACAGCCAGCCACCCGTCACCTCGCCCCCTCGGGCCAGGCCGAACCAGCCGGCCAGCGCACCGGCCAGCAGCGCCCCGCTGAGATTGACCACCAGCGTGCCCCAGGGAAAGGCGGTACCCCACCGCCTGGCAAACAGGTTGGAGACCGCCAGGCGCGCCATGCCGCCCAAGGCACCGCCCGCTGCTACCATTAGCACTAGCCCCACGCTCGCATTCATGCGCTTCACTCGTCGCTGCCGCCAGCCGATGCTAGCCGAGTCGGGTGGCCGAGACAAAAAGAAAGCCATCCGGGGGGCGGATGGCAAGAGGGATGTCGAACTTGGTGCAGGGAATCACGCCATAAGGGGGATGGCGCAGGCCGAATATTACACAAAACCATAATGATGTACAATGCATGAACAAGAAACTGGGCGTGCAGCACAACCATTCGTTCCTCACGCCTTGAACCCGTATGATTGGCTCAGTACGCTTCGCTGCCCGCCGACACGCCCGAAATGGAGGACCTGCGTGATTGCCCAACGGATTCTTGCCTGCCTGCTTGTCTGGCTATCCATCGCCCTGCTGGCGTCTTCACCGGCTCTGGCACAACCCGCCGACACCGGCGCCGCGCCGGCCCCCGAAGTGCTGGCCGAGCTGCTCGAGAACGAGCAGACCCGTCAGCAGTTGATCGAGCATCTGCGTCGTCAGGCCGCCGCCGACCCGGCGCTGGCTGCCGAGCCGGATGGCGCGATATCGCTGCCCAGGCAGCTGGCCGAAATGACCAGCCGCGTCGTCAGCGATATCGGTGGCGAGGTGCGCAACCTGTTCGCCGTGGTGGCAGGCCTGTTCACCGCCGAGACCGATACTGCCGCCATCGACTGGGGCGGCTTTCTCACTGCGGCGATCAACCTGGGGCTGGTCATCGCTGCCACCTTCGCCCTGTTCCTGTTCTTTCGCCGGCTGTCGCGACCGCTTTTCACCCGGCTGAGCCAATGGTCGAAGCAGGGCGGCGGACTCAACCCGATCATTCTGCTCGTGCTGTGCGTCCTCATCGCCGCCGTGATCGACGTGCTGGTGGTGGCGCTCTCCTACGTGGGCGGCAACCTGATCGCCACCTTCGCCGTGGGCGAGACCGGCGAGCTCTCGACCCGCGCCTCGCTGTTCCTCAACGCCTTCTTGATCATCGAGCTGATCAAGGCGGCCATTCGCATGCTGTTCGCCTCACGCTACGAGGGGCTGAGGCTGCTGCCCATCTCGGCCGCCGAGGCCTCCTACTGGAACCGCTGGCTGGCCCGGCTGATCGGTCTGGTGGGTTACGGCCTGCTGGTGGTGGCGCCGCTGACCAGCGTCTACCTGGCCCCGACCATGGGTCAGGCGGTCGGCGCGCTGATCATGTTCGGCGCCTTCATCTATGCCGTGGCGGTGGTGCTGAAGAACCGCCTGCGCATCCGCGATGAGCTGAACGCCATGGCGGCCCGCTCCGACTTCACCGCCACCCGCATCTCACTGCAGCTGTTCGCGCGCACCTGGCACCTGTTCGCCCTGGCTTATTTCCTGATGGTGCTGGTACTGACCCTGACGCGCCCGGCGGACGCCCTGCCCTTCGTGCTGATGGCGACACTCAAGACGGTGGTCGTGGTGGTGGTGGGCATGCTGCTGTCGAGCCTGCTGACCCACTCCATCGGCCGGCGTATTCGCCTTTCCGACGACATGCGTCGCAAGCTGCCGCTGCTCGAGCCGCGGCTCAACAGCTACGTGCCCAACGCCCTGCGGGTCATCCGCACGATAATTCTGGCCGCCGTGGTACTGCTGGTACTGGACGCCTGGGGCGCCTTCGACCTGGCGGCCTGGTATGCCTCCGAACCCGGTCGCGGCCTGGTCGGTACGCTGGTCAGCGTGGCGGTGATCCTGCTGCTCGCCATCGGCGTATGGCTGGGGCTGGCCAGCCTGATCGAGCACAAGCTCAACCCCGAAACCGGCACCGGGGAGCCCGATGCCCGCGCCAAGACGCTGCTGACCCTGTTTCGCAACGCCCTGGCCATTGCGCTGATCACCATGACCGCAATGATCGTGCTGTCGGAGATCGGCATCAACATCGGCCCGCTGATCGCCGGTGCCGGCGTGCTGGGCCTGGCCATCGGCTTCGGCGCCCAGAAGCTGGTGCAGGACATCATCACCGGCATCTTCATCCAGGTGGAGAACGCCATGAACACCGGCGACGTGGTCTCGGTGGGCGGCATCACCGGTACCGCCGAGCGGCTCAGCATCCGCTCGGTGGGTATCCGCGACCTCTCGGGCACCTACCACATCGTGCCCTTCTCCAGCGTCGATACCGTCTCCAACTTCATGCGCGAGTTCGGCTATCACGTGGGTGAGTACGGCATCGCCTACCGCGAGAGCATCGACGAGGCGATCGTCGCCCTGCGCGAGGCCTTCGACGAGCTGGCCGCCGACGAGACCCACAAGATGAACATCGTCGCCCCGCTGGAAGTGGCCGGGGTCACGGCACTGGCCAACAGCTCGGTGAACATCCGCGTGCGCATCAAGACCACGCCCGGCACCCAGTGGGGCATCGGCCGTGCCTACAACCGCCTGGTCAAGCTGCACTTCGACGCCAAGGGCATCGAGATCCCCTTCCCGCACACCACGCTCTACTTCGGCGTGGGCAAGGAGGGCGAAGCACCGCCCGCCAACGTGCGTCTCATGCAGCAGAACTTCGACATCGACGGCCGTCCGGGCGGCCAACCCCGCTCCGGCGAGAGCAGCCGCGAGGGCGAGGACGACCCGCGCTCCAGGCCCAACCCGGAGTTCAAGGGCGACTACGAAGAGAAGGACTGACCGCCCGACACGGAAACGAGAGGAAAGCGCATGGGGGCTGCCGGCATGGCAGCCCCCGCTTTATGTGAGACGTCGCGTTTCCTGCCTGGGCCAGGCCAGCCACAGCGCCTTCACCAGAGTGGCCAGGGGGATCGAGAAGAACAGCCCCCAGAAGCCCCAGATGCCGCCGAAGAACAGCACCGCCACGATGATCGTCACGGGATGCAGGTTGACCGCCTCGGCGAACAGCAGCGGCGCCAGCACGTTGCCGTCCAGCGCCTGGATCACGCCGTAGGCCAGGATCACGTAGAGAAAGGGTTGGGTGAGACCGAAGTGGAAGCCCGCCACGGCAGCCACGGGCAACGTGACGACGGCAGCTCCGATATAGGGGAGCAGCGTCGAGAGCCCGACCAGGATGCCCAGCAGCAGCGCATAGGGCAGCCCGAACAGAGCAAAGGTGACGTAGCTGACCGTGCCGACGATGAGGATTTCGAGCGCCTTGCCGCGCACGTAGTTGCTCAGCTGCACCTCCATTTCCGCCCAGACCTGACTCATCAACGTGCGCTTCTCCGGCAGGAAGGGCAGGAAGAAGCCCAGCAGCAAGGCACGATCCTTGAGCAGGAAGAACACCAGGATCGGTACCAGCACCAAGTAGATGATGAGCGCCATGACATTACCCAGCGAAGCCAGCGACAGCGCCAGCAGCCGCTGGCCGAGCTGGGTGGCCTCACGTCCGGCCATGGCGGTCCACGCCTGCATCTGCTCGGGGCTCACCAGGTTGGGGAAGCGCGTCTCCAGTTGCCCCAGCAGCTCCTGGCCCTGACCGACGATGTAAGGAATCTCCTGCACCAGGCCGGTCAGCTGTGACCACACCAGCGGAATCAGCAACAGCACGACCTTGAGCAGCAGCCCGACGAACACCACGAAGACCGTGATCACCGCCGTCAGGTGCGACACGCCCCGTTGCGTCAGCCGCGTTACCGCCCCCTGCAGCAGAAAGGCGAGCACCAGTGCCGTGAGGAAAGGTGCCAGCATGCGCCCCAGCCAGAGCACGGCGGCAAAGCCGGCAATGAGCAGGACAAGCAGGATCACCGCCTGTTCGTCGGAAAAATATCGGGACGTCCAGCGCTGCCAGACCTGCTTGAGTGCCACGGTGTCCTCCTGCGACACGGGAAAGGGGCGCCGAGGCGCCCCTTGCGTTGCCTTGCGATGGTTTGAAGCCGACTCAGCTCGCCTTGGGAGAGGCCGGCTCCGCATCCGTTGCCCCGGCGGGTTCGGCCGGCTGCGGCAGCGAGGGCAGCGACTTGTCGAGCAGTTCGACGCTCTGGCGGTAGTAGAGCTGGCTCTTGTTGTGCTCGCCCAGGTTGGCATAGAGCCGCGCCAGCTCGGCGCAGACCAGCCCGCTGGGGCGCTGGCGCTGGCTCGCCTCGAAGTACTCCTGCGCCTTGCCCCAGTAGGCGTTGCGCAGCGCCAGACGGCCCAGGGTCAGCAGCAGGTCGGGGTCGTTGGGCCGCTCCTGCAGCCACTTCTCGGCATGCACCAGTTGACGCGCCGGGTCGACGTTGAGCAGCCCGTAGCGCAGCACCAGGCGACTGTCCCAGTGCTCCTTGAGCGAATGGCGCAGCAGACGCTCGGCAATACCCTCCTCGTCGCCCCGCACCAGCGCTTCGGCATACAGCACGATCAACTCGACGTTGCCGCGCAGCGAGTCCGGCATATCGGCCCACAGGTTGCGAATGCGCTCGACGTTCCCCGGGTCGCGCGACTCGTGTACCAGCAGCTCCTTGTAGGCGCGCAGCTCCAGTTGGCCGCGCTCCTGGGGCGAAATCAGCTGGCGCGAGGCCAGACGCGGCATCAGTCGGCGCAGGCCCTCCCAGTCGTTGACGCTGAGATAGGCCTGCTTGAGCTGCTTGAGAACCTGAGGGTGGTTGGGCAGCTGACGGTCGAGGCGGGTCAGGATGGCCAGCGCCTCCTCGTACTGCTGACGGTCCAGCATCAGCTGGACCTGCATCAGCCCGACGGCGGTGTCGGCGCCCTCGGTGGAGAGGTGGGCGCGCTTGAGCAGCGTGTCGGCCTGCTCGTAGCGACCCTGGTAGTGGGCCGCCAGGGCGGCGGAAAGATAGTTGACCAGCGGCGTGCTGGAGTCGTCGGCGGCCTTGACCAGCGACTTCTCGGCGCGCTTCCAGCGCCCTTCGGCCAGCGCCACCAGGCCGCGCACGGTGCGCTTCATGGCATTGCGGTGGCGCGTGCGGCGATTCCACACCTTGAGCCGGCTGACGGGGTGGCTCATGCGCATCAGCAGGCGCAGCACGAAGTGCAGCACGAGGAAGGCAGCAAGCAACAGCACCAGGCCGAACCAGAACGAGGTCTGGTAGGAGGTATCGCCTACGCGCACCAGCCAGTAGCCCGGCACCGAGACCATCAGCTGGCCGAGCAGCGCTCCCAGCGCCAGGCCGAAGAGAACGATCAGCAGCAGCTTTCTCATGCCTCATCTCCCCGCTCGCCGCGCGAACCGAAACGACGCTCGATAAACTCGGCCAGCGCCTGCTGGGAGCCGCTGATGTCGGGCAGCTCGGGTTGGATGTTCTCGCCCCTGAGCTCCTGGAGCCGTGCGATGACGGCCTGGACTTCGTTGCGCTCGGTGTCGTAGTAGCCTTCGATCATGGCCAGGGCCTTGTCGAGGCTGGCCTCGTACAGCTCCTGCTCCTCCTTGAGCAGCGCCAGCTGGGCCTGCTCGAGAATCAGCCGGGCGCTCTGGCGCAGGTAGGCCTCCTGCTCCGGCGTGACCAGCGCCTCGAGCGCCTCGTCGTGATGACGGATCACCACCAGTTCGCGCAGCTCCTGACCGAAGCGGGAGAGCTGATCCTGCCAGCCGCCGGTGGGCGCTTCCTCGATGCCGGGGCGTGCCGGGATCTCCTCCAGTTCGCGGGAAAGCGGCAGCTGTGCCAGACGCTGCTGCTGAGCGTTGAGCGCCAGATAGAGGCCGGTGCGGTCGACTCGGGGCACGCCGTCGAGTACCGAAAGCTCGGCGGCAATGGCGCGGCGCACGGAGAGCAGCGCCGGGTTGTCGGCCTCGTTGAGGCGGGCATCGGCGGTACGCAGCAGGGCCGCGGCCCCTTCCACGTCACGCTCGAGCTGCAGCCGCTGGTTGGCCAGGCGCAGCAGGTAGGCGGCTTCGGCGTGGAGCCATTCGCGCTCGTCGGCATCCTGCTCGCGGGAGAGCTCGGCCAGCACCTGGTCCAGGGCGCCGTCGACTTCGCTGCGGTAGCTGGCGAATTCGCTGCGCATGGTTTCGATCGCTTCGGCCACCTCGGCGTCGCGGGTCTCGTCGGCCCGCTCCAGCTCCTCGCGCAGGGTGGCGACCTCGTCGGCGGACGCCGCGCCTTCGGCGCGCTGCTCGAGTTCGGCCAGGCGCTGTTGCTGTTCGTCGAGACGCTCCCAGGCGTTCCAGGCGAAGAGGCCGGCGCCGATGCCCAGGAACAGCACCAGGATCAGAGCCAGAACACCGGCGGCACGGCCGCCACCCTGGCCGCCGCCACTGGCAGCAGATGCAGGCGGCGGGGTCGCCGCGCCGCCGACCGGTGCCGCCTTGGCAGTATCGCCGTCGCTCTTGCCGCCACTCTTGCTATCGCTGGCCGCAGGCTTGCCCGCTGCAGCCGGCTTGTCGGTGGTCTTGTCGCTGCTGGCGGGTTCGGGCTTGGCCGCAGCGGGCTTGTCGCCACCCTTTTCCTGAGCGGCCTTGGTCTCGGCAGGGGCTGGAGCGACAGGCTGAGCTGGCTTGTCGGAGCCGGCGGGAGCGCTTTTGGCAGCAGCAGGGCCGGCATCCTTCTTGTCCGCAGGTGCGGCGGCGGGCTTCTCGCCGCTCTTGGCGTCGCTGCCCGGCGCTGGCGAAGACGCCGCACTCTTGCCGCTGTCGCCGGCGGGCTTCGACTTTGCCTCCGCCTCGCGGCCCTTGCCGTCCTGTCCCTTGCCGGAAGAGGCCTTCCGTTCATCCTGATCGTTGGTCTGCTTGCTCATCTGTCGCTAGCCCTTTTCGAGATCGTCTTGATCGACATCGGCATCCTCCTGGTTACAGGCTGCGGCCACGGCACTGGCGAGAGCCGCCGGCGTGGCACCCGCCGCCACCACGGGAGTGCGAAAACCCAAGTTGCTGGCCAGTGTAGCCAAACGGCGACTGGACACGATTAGCGGTTGGTTCAAGGTGACCCTGGTGCTCCATCTTGCCAGATGTTCGAGCAGTTCGCCGCTGCTGACCACCAGCGCCCGAAACTCGCCGCGGGCCAGGCGCTGCTGAAGCTCCGGCGGCGGCGCCTGCAGCCGCCGGCGGTACAGCGCCACCCGCGTGACCCTGGCCCCGCGCGCCGCCAGGGTATCGGCCAGCAGCGTACGCCCGCCTTCGCCAGCCACCAGCAGCACGCGCTGACCGTTCAGCGAGCGCAGCGAGGCGAGTTCGAGCAGCGCCTCGCTGGTGTCCTCGCCGACAGCGGCAGGGGGCAGGTGCACCCGTACGCCGAGGCGCTCGTGGAGAGCCTCGGCGGTGGCCGCGCCCACCGCGTACCACTGGGTGCCCAGGGGCAGCTGCGGCCAGTAGCGATCCAGGGCGCGGTAGAGGCATTCGGCGGCGAAAGGGCTGACCACCACGACCTTGTGGAAATGGTCGAAGTCGAGCCACGCCTGGCGCACTGCCGGTTCCTCCGGCAGCGCTTCCAGCGCCATCGCCTCGAGATTGAGCGCTGCATAGCCCACGGCCTCGATGGCCGCCGTCAGCGCGGCGGCGCGCTCACCCGGGCGGCAGATGAGAACGGCGGGCCCGGCAGCCATTCAGGCGCCGTAGACCTGCGCCAGGATTTCGCCGGCGCCCTGCTCCAGCAGCTCTTCGGCCACCCGAACGCCCAGCGCCTCCGGCTCGTGAATCGAGCCGCGCCCCTCGGCGCGCAGCACCTGGGTGCCCTCGGGGTTGCCCACCAGCGCGCGCAGCCACAGCGTCTGACCGTCGTTCTCGAAGGTGGCATAACCGCCGATGGGCACCTGGCAGCCGCCCTCGAGACGAGTGTTCATGGCCCGCTCGGCACGTACCCGGGTGGCGGTGATGGGGTCGTCCAGCGGCGCCAGCAGCGAGATCAGCTCAGGGTCGTTGATACGACATTCGATTCCCAGCGCCCCCTGGCCGCAGGCCGGCAGGCACACCTCCGGCGACAGCTCCTGGGCGATACGCTCGCCGAGCCCCAGCCGCTTGAGGCCGGAGGTCGCCAGGATGATGGCGTCGAACTCGCCGGCATCGAGCTTGGCCAGACGGGTCTGGACATTGCCGCGCAGGGTCAGGATCTCCAGGTCGGGGCGCTGCTCGCGCATCTGCAGCCCGCGACGCAGGCTGGAAGTGCCGATGCGGGCGCCCTCGGGCAGCTCGTCGAGCGAGCCATAGTCATTGGAGACGAAGGCATCGGTAGGCTCGGCACCGGCGAAGATCACCGACAGGCCGAGACCCTCGGGGAAGTGCATGGGCACGTCCTTCATCGAGTGCACGGCGATATCGGCGCGGCCGTCCAGAATCGCCTCTTCGAGCTCCTTGACGAACAGCCCCTTGCCGCCGATCTTCGCCAGCGGCGTGTCGAGAATCTTGTCGCCGCGGGTGGAGAGCGCCACCAGCTCGACCTCGAGCCCCGGGTGTTCGGCCATCAGCAGATCGCGAACGTGTTCGGCCTGCCACATGGCCAGTAGACTCTTGCGGGTGGCAATGCGCAGCGTGTTGATGGATCGCACGTGGTTCTCCCCAGGCAGCGGGCCCCGGCGGCCCTGCTCAACGATGATTGCCGCAACATTATCGGTCACGGTCGGCAGTCGGTCATTGACGTTCATCATAAAGCACCGGGCGAGGCAGGAAAAATCGAGCGCCCCGAGCATGGTCGCCGGCCCTCGCCACCCGCGCCGACTCTGGTACACTGCAAGACCTGACTGCCGCCGCCGCAGGCGGCTTCCCGATGAACGCCACAGCATGCAACACGCAGGATGTCCACGCCGATGAGCTCTAGTCCCACAACCCCCGGCACCAACCAGTCCTGGGGCGGTCGCTTCAGCGAACCCACCGATGCCTTCGTCGAACGTTTCACCGCCTCGGTCGGTTTCGACCAGCGCCTGGCGCTACAGGACATCCAGGGCTCCATCGCCCATGCCACCATGCTGGCCCGGGTCGGCGTGCTGACCGACGACGAGCGCGACGCCATCGTCGCCGGACTGACGGAGATCCGCGGCGAGATCGAGCGCGGCGAATTCCAGTGGTCGGTGAAGCTCGAAGACGTGCACATGAACGTCGAGGCGCGCCTCACCGACAAGATCGGCATCACCGGCAAGAAGCTGCACACCGGCCGCTCGCGCAACGACCAGGTGGCCACCGACATCCGCCTGTTCCTGCGCGACGAGATCGACGTGGTGGAAGCCGAGCTCGGCCGCCTGCGCGAGGGGCTGATCGCACTGGCCGAGCGCGAGGCCGACACCATCATGCCCGGCTTCACCCACCTGCAGACCGCCCAGCCGGTGACCTTCGGCCACCACCTGCTGGCGTGGCAGGAGATGCTCGCCCGCGACCACGAGCGCCTGCTCGACTGCCGCAAGAGGGTCAACGTGATGCCGCTGGGCGCCGCCGCGCTGGCCGGCACCACCTATCCCATCGACCGCCACGTCACCGCCGAGCTGCTGGGCTTCGAGCGCCCGGCCGAGAACTCGCTGGACGCGGTGAGCGATCGCGACTTCGCCATCGAGTTCGCCAGCTTCGCCAGCATCCTGCTGATGCACCTGTCGCGCATGAGCGAGGAGCTGGTGCTGTGGACCAGCGCCCAGTTCGACTTCATCGACCTGCCCGACCGCTTCTGTACCGGCAGCTCGATCATGCCGCAGAAGAAGAACCCCGACGTGCCCGAGCTGGTGCGCGGCAAGACCGGGCGCGTCTACGGCCACCTGATGGGCCTGCTGACGCTGATGAAGTCGCAGCCGCTGGCCTACAACAAGGACAACCAGGAGGACAAGGAGCCGCTGTTCGACACCCTCGACACGGTGCGCGACTGCCTCAAGGCCTTCGCCGACATGGTGCCGGCCATCGAAGCGCGCAAGGAGAGCATGTACGAGGCTGCCCGCCGCGGCTTCTCCACTGCCACCGACCTGGCCGACTACCTGGTGCGCCGCGGCGTGGCCTTCCGCGACGCCCACGAGATCGTCGGCCAGTCGGTGGCCTTCGGCATTCGCGAGAAGAAGGATCTCTCCGAGATGAGCCTCGACGAGCTGCGCCAGTTCTCCGACGTGATCGAGAGCGACGTGTTCGAGGTACTGACCCTGGAGGGCTCGGTAGCGGCACGCAACCACATCGGCGGCACCGCCCCGGACCAGGTGCGCGCCGCGGCAAGCCGCGCCCGCGAGGCCTTGACCGCCCTGCGAGGCAGCCGCCCATGAACCGCCTCGCCCTGGCCGCGCTGACGCTGGCGGCCAGCCTGCTGCTGGCCGGCTGCGGCCAGAAGGGGCCGCTCTATCTGCCCGACGACGAGGCCGCCGCCGAACGCTACGGCACGGGCGCTGCCGCTCCCAACGACGACGAGAGTTAACGGACCAACATGGATCACTTCGAATACCGCGACGGCGTACTCTACGGCGAGGAGGTCCCGCTGACCCAGGTGGCCGACGAGATCGGCACGCCTTGCTACGTCTACTCTCGTGCCACCCTGACCCGCCACTACCGGGCCTACACCGAGGCGCTGGGCAGCCACCCTCACCTGATCTGCTACGCGGTGAAGGCCAACTCCAACCTGGCGGTGCTGAACCTGCTGGCACGCCTGGGCGCCGGTTTCGACATCGTCTCGCTGGGCGAGCTGGAGCGTGTGCTGGCCGCCGGCGGCGACCCGGCCAAGGTGGTGTTCTCCGGCGTGGCCAAGCAGGAGCACGAGATGGCCCGTGCCCTCGAGGTAGGCATCAAGTGCTTCAACGTCGAGTCGCGCCCGGAACTCGAGCGCCTGTCCGCCGTGGCCGAGCGGCTGGGCAAGGTGGCGCCGGTGTCGCTGCGGGTCAATCCCGACGTCGACGCCGGCACTCACCCCTATATCTCCACCGGGCTCAAGGACAACAAGTTCGGCATCGCGGTGGGCGAGGCGCTCGAGGTGTACGAGCTGGCCGCCCGCCTGCCGGGGCTGAAGGTCGTCGGCATCGACTGCCACATCGGCTCGCAGCTCACCGAGCTGGCGCCCTTCCTCGACGCCCTGGACCGCCTGCTGGTACTGCTCGAGCGCCTGCACGAGCGTGGCATCAGCGTGGAACACCTGGATCTCGGCGGCGGTCTCGGCGTGCCCTACCGCGGCGAGCGTCCGCCCCAGCCCTTCGACTATGCCGCCTCGCTGCTCGAGCGCCTGGCCCAGTGGAAGCACGGCGAGAACCTGACCCTGCTGTTCGAGCCGGGCCGTTCGATCGCCGCCAATGCCGGCGTGCTGCTGACCCGGGTCGAGTTCCTCAAGCCCGGCGAGACCAAGAACTTCGCCATCGTCGATGCCGGCATGAACGACCTGATCCGCCCCTCGCTGTATCAGGCGTGGCAGGCGATCATTCCGGTGGACACCCGCCACGTGCGCGAAAGCGCCGTCTACGACGTGGTCGGCCCGGTGTGCGAAACCGGCGATTTCCTCGGCAAGGAGCGTGAGCTGGCGATCGGCGCCGGCGACCTGCTGGCAGTGCGCTCCGCCGGCGCCTACGGCTTCGTCATGGCCTCGAACTACAACAGCCGCCCGCGTCCCGCCGAGGTCATGGTCGACGGCGACGCCTACCACGTGGTGCGCCAGCGCGAGAGCGTCGAGTCGCTGTGGGCCGGCGAATCGCTGCTGCCCCGTGGGACGGCGCCCGGTGAGGGAGGCGAGCGCTGATGCTGCTGCACTTCACCAAGATGCATGGCCTCGGCAACGACTTCATGGTGATCGATCTGATCACCCAGCGGGCGCGGCTGCGCGACGAGCAGATCCGCAAGCTCGCCGACCGCCGCTTCGGCATCGGCTTCGACCAGCTGCTGGTGGTCGAGCCGCCGCGCAGCCCCGACATGGACTTCCGCTACCGGATCTTCAATGCCGATGGCAGCGAGGTGGAGAATTGCGGCAACGGCGCTCGCTGCTTCGCCCGTTTCGTGCGCGATCAGCGTCTGACCCACAAGCGCGAGATTCACGTGGAGACCGCCGGCGGGCCGCTGACGCTGGTGGTCAATGACGACGATCAGGTCACGGTGGACATGGGCACCCCGCGCTTCGAACCCGCGGCCCTACCCTTCGATGCCACCGAGGATCGCCCGCTGCATGCGCTCGAGGTCGACGGCGAGCGCTACGAGATCGGCGCCGTCTCCATGGGCAATCCCCACGCCGTGCTGCGCGTCGACGATGTCGACACCGCCCCCGTCGAACGCCTCGGCCCGCTGATCGAGCGCCACCCGCGCTTTCCGCGCCGGGTCAACGCCGGCTTCATGCAGGTGGTATCGCCCCATGAGATCCGCCTGCGGGTGTTCGAGCGCGGCACCGGCGAGACCCTGGCCTGCGGCACCGGCGCCTGTGCCGCAGTGGCCAGCGGCATCCGCCAGGGTCTGCTGGAGAGCCCGGTCACGGTCCATCTGCGCGGCGGCGACCTGCGCATCGAGTGGTCCGGCGACGAGGCGCCACTGCTCATGACCGGCCCGGCAGAACGCGTCTTCGAAGGGCGTATCGCCCTGGCCTGATGTGACGGGCCCACCCCGAACCGTAGGAGTCACTGCATGACCCGAGCCGTTCCCGAACCGCGCAAGACCCTCGATCCGGACCGGGTGGCCGAGTGGCTGGCCCGACATCCGGACTTCTTCGTCGGCCGCGAGGGGCTGCTGCAGCAACTCAAGGTGCCCCACCCGGAGGCCCACGGCACCACCTCGCTGCTGGAGCGTCTGGTTCACGACCTGCGCCGCCGCGCCGAACAGGCCGAGTGGCGGCTGGAGCAGCTACTGGAGTCGGCGCGTCACAACGAGGTGCAGTATCGCCGCACCCGCGAGCTGGTGCTGGCACTGCTGGAAGCCGAGGATGCCGATGCCCTGGGCCAGGCACTGGCCACGCAGATCGCCGAGCGCTTCCAGATCCCCGCCGTGGCCCTGTGGTGCCCCGCTCAGCTCACCAATCACGAGCCGCTGCCACCGCAGCCGCCGCGCCACGTGCTCGACGAACACGCCGGCGTACGCCTGGCCGCGCTGCTCGACGGACGCACCAGCCGCTGCACCCGGCTCACCCCCACCGACTGGGGGCGCCTGCTACCCCACGCCAAGCCGCCGCGCCAGGCCGGCTCCTGCGCCCTGACCCGGCTGACCCTGGGCGAGCCGATGGGCTACCTGGTGCTGGCCAGCCCCGACCCGGACCACTTCCGCGCCAGCATGGACACCCTGTTCACCGAATACCTGGGCGACGTGCTGGCCCGGCTGCTGCTGCGCCATGCGCCCAGCGTGCATGACAGCCCCCCGGCGCATGGCTGAGGGCGCGCTGCGACAGCAGCTGGGCGCCTGCCTGGAGCGGCTGTCACGCAGTGCCAGTCCGGCCACGCTGAGCGCCTATCGCCGCGATCTCGAGGCACTGGCGGAATTCCTCGAGGCGCGCGACATCCATGACGCCGCGCGCCTGGAGCTGAGCCTGGTGCGTCGCTTTCTCGGCGCCGAGCGCAGCCGCGGCCTGGCCCCGCGCAGCCTGGCGCGTCGCCGTGCCGCCGTGTCGCACTTCGGCGCCTTCCTGGTGAACACCGGCGTGCTCGGCCACAACCCGGCCGAACTGGTGCCGACGCCGCGCCAGGGCGCTCATCTGCCCAAGCCGCTGGATGCCGATCAGCTCGCCCGGCTGCTCGATACGCCCCACGACGGCTCGCCGCTGGCGCTGCGCGACCAGGCGATGCTGGAGCTGTTCTACTCCAGCGGCCTGCGCCTGGCGGAGCTGGCCGGCCTCGACCTGGGCGACGTCACCAGCCGCCGCGTTCGGGTCATGGGCAAGGGCAGCAAGCCGCGCCAGGTGCCGGTCGGCCGCAGCGCACGGCGTGCCCTGGAGGCGTGGCTGGCCGTGCGCGGCACCCTGGCCGGCGATGGGGAAGCGGCGCTGTTCGTCGGCCGCGGCGGCAGCCGGCTCGGCCATCGGGCGATACAGAAACGCCTGGCCGAGGTGGCCCGCCAGCGCGGCCTGCCCGAGCACCTGCATCCGCACCGGCTGCGCCACTCCTTCGCCAGCCACCTGCTGGAGTCGAGCCAGGACCTGCGCGCGGTGCAGGAGCTGCTGGGTCACGCCAACCTCTCCACCACCCAGGTCTACACCAAGCTCGACTGGCAGCACCTGGCGGCCAGCTACGACGCCGCGCACCCCCGCGCGCGGCGGCGCCGCGACGACTCTCCGGGCACCTGAACCATGCTGCGAACCACGCCGCTCCAGGCCATCACCTTCGACCTCGACGACACCCTGTGGGACAACCACGGCGTGATGGTGGCCACCGAAACCGGCCACTACGCCTGGCTCGACCGCGAGCTCGGCGCCTGCCTGAGCATGCGTGGGCAGCAGGGCTCGCCCTCGTTCGCCGAGCGCTTCCCGCTGGAAGCCTTCGAGCAGCGCCGCCGCGCCCTGGCGCGCGCCCATCCGCTGCGCCGCGGCGACTTCACCTGGCTGCGCGAGCGAGCCCTGCGCGAGATGCTGGCGGAGTTCGGCCTCGACCCGGCCGCCGCCCGGCTGTGGGCCGGAGCGGCCATGGAGCGCTTCATGGAGCTGCGTCATCGGGTCGAGCCGCACCCCGAGGTGGAACCGCTGCTGGCCGGGCTGAGCCGGCACTACCGCCTGGCCAGCATCACCAACGGCAACGTGGCGGTGCAGCGCCTGGCCCTGGGCCGGCACTTCCCGGTGGCCATTGCCGCCGGTGAGATGTTCGCCCCCAAGCCGGACCCGCGGCCGTTCCTGGCGGCCCTGGGGCGCCTGGGAGTGACGCCGACCCGCGCCATGCACGTGGGCGACTCCTGGCGCGAGGACGTCGAGCCGGCCAGACGCCTGGGCATGCGCGCGGTGTGGATCTCACCGCAGGTGGATAGCTTGCCCCTGCCGCCCGGCGTGCATCGCCTCGACCACGTGCGCGAGTTGCCTGCGCTGCTGCGCCGGCTGGGTCAGGAGGCCCCGCTGCTGCCCGGTTGCTGAACCTCGGCGGGATCGTTCAGCCACTGGTCCAGGCGGGAGCACGCCTCGTCGACCCCCTCGCGCTTGAGCGAGGAGAACAGCTGCACCGTCACCAGGTCCTCCCACTCACGCAGGCGGCTGCGCACCTGCTGCAGGGCGTTCTTGGCCGCGCCGGACTTGAGCTTGTCGGCCTTGGTCAGCAGGATGTGCACCGGCTTGTCCTGGTCGTCGGCCCAGCCCAGCAGGGTCTGGTCGAACTCGGTCAACGGATGGCGCACGTCCATCACCAGTACCAGGCCGCGCAGCGAATGCCGCCCCTCAAGGTACTCGGCCAGATGGCGCTGCCACTCGAGCTTGACCGCTTCCGGCACCTTGGCGTAGCCGTAGCCGGGCAGATCGACCAACCGGCGGCTGGTGTCGTCGCCCAGCGAGAAGAAGTTGATCAACTGGGTACGACCCGGCGTGCGTGAGGTGCGCGCCAGCGCCTTCTGCCGGGTCAAGGTGTTGATCGCGCTCGACTTGCCGGCATTGGAGCGGCCAGCGAAGGCGACCTCGGCACCGTCGTCGACCGGGCACTTGGCAAGCGTGGGTGCGCTGATCAGGAAACGCGCGCTCTGGTAGTTCAAACGGGACATGACCTCGACTTCCTACGGCATGGGCATCGGGAGGACAGCGCCGGGTTCTTGACCTGCATTCCCGATGCCGGCTTGTTTCGTTATAATGCGGTGTCTTTTGTCTGCGACCTGGGCGCGCTAGTGTACCACCGTGCTCTTGCCGGCAGCGACCGCGCACGCGGCGTTCGCTTCGGCAGGGTGAGCCCGGCCTGGCTCGTGAGAGGCTCGGGCAGCTCCCAGGATGCGTACCGGTACAACCCATAACGGCATAGTGAAACAGCGATGAGAAAGTTACTGGCAAGCCTGGCATTTACCATCGGCGCCGTTGGCGTCGCCCACGCCGACCTGGAAGCAGACGCCGATCCTGCCGCCGGACGTGAGCTGGCACAGCCCTGTGCCGCCTGTCACGGTCAGAACGGCATCAGCTCCGCTTCTTCCTTCCCGCATCTCGCCGGTCAGAACATGACCTATACGGCCAAGCAGATCATGGACATCCGCGACGGCAACCGCGTGGTGCCGGAGATGGTCGGCCAGGTCGACGACTTCTCCGACGAGGATGCCTGGGACGTGGCCGCCTTCTATGCCGAGCAGGACCCCCACGTCGGCCAGGCCGATGCCGCCGAGGAAGCGCTGATGCGCGGCCAGGAGCTCTACCGTGCCGGCGACATGACCAAGGGCATCCCCGCCTGTGCGGCCTGCCACGGCCCCACCGGCGCCGGCATCAACACTGCCGTCTACCCGGCGCTCTCCGGCCAGTTCCCGTCGTACACCGTCTCCACGCTGCAGGATTTCGCCAGCGGCGAGCGGGCCAACGACCCGAACAACATGATGGCCGACATCGCCGCCAAGATGAGCGATGCCGACATGCAGGCGGTGGCCAACTACATCTACGGCCTGCACTGAGTCACTGCCGACAGGCATTCGCCGGCCACGAGCCGGCAGCGGAAGGCGGCTTAGGCCGCCTTCTCCGTATGCAGCGGCATAAGGTGCACGGGGAACCGTAACCGACTCCAGCCCTCAAAGTGAGCAGCAAATTCGCTATGCTGACATTGCCGCCCTAACCTGCGGCTTCTCAAGGAGCTCAATCCATGTTCAAACCTTTCCGCCTTCTCCAGTCAGCCGTGATTGCCGTGGCCGGCCTCGGTCTGGCATCGCTCGCCTCGGCCAATGTGGTCGAGGGCCAGCACTACGAGCGCCTGCCCGAGCCCGTCGAGACCCGCGTCGAGGAGGGCCAGATCGAGGTCGTCGAGGCGTTCTGGTACGGCTGTCCGCACTGCTACAACCTGCAAAGCAGCGTGAAGGCGTGGTACGAGACCCTGGGCGACGACGTCAGCGTGGAGCACCTGCCCGCCACCATGGGCGGCGACTGGAACACCCACGCCGTGGTGTTCTATGCCGCCGAGGAACTGGGCATCCGCGAAGAGGCCCACGCCGACATCTTCAACGCCATTCATCAAGAGGGACGCCGGCTGACCGATGCCGACAGCATTGCCGCCTTCTTCAGCGAATACGGTGTCAGCGAGGAGGAGGCTCGTAAGGCGCTCGACTCCTTCGGCGTCAAATCGCAGGTCAACCAGGCCCATGCGCGCATGCGCAGCATGCGTCTGATGGGCGTACCGGCGCTGATCATCGACGGCCGCTATCTGGTCACCCCCAGCAGCGCCGGCAGCCTGGAGAACATGCCGCAAGTGGCCGATGCCTTGATCGAGCGCGTGCGTCAGGAGCGCGAAGACTGACCGTGACTGCCGAGAACTCGCACCTGGCCGAGGCCAGGACCCCGACCCTCGAAGGTGGGCACCTCAAGCTGCTCACCTTCAACATGCAGGTCGGTATCCAGACGTCGGCCTATCACCACTACCTCACTCGTAGTTGGCAACATCTGTTACCGCATCCGCATCGGGCGCGGCGGCTCGACATGGTCAGCAGCGTGCTGAGCCGCTTCGACATCGTCGGCCTGCAGGAGGTCGACGGCGGCAGCTTTCGCTCGAGCAACGTCAACCAGGTGGAGTACCTGGCCACCCGGGGCGGCTTTCCCCACCACTACCAGCAGCTCAACCGCAACCTGGGACGCTTCGCCCAGCACAGCAACGGTCTGCTGTCGCGCCTCGCCCCCACGCTGGTCGAGGAGCACCGCCTGCCCGGCACGCTGCCGGGCCGCGGCGCCATCCACGCCCGCTACGGCGACGGCCCGGACGCCTTGCATCTGTTCGTCGCCCACCTGGCCTTGAGCCATCGTGCGCGGATGCGCCAGTTCGACTATCTCAGCGAGATCATTCAGCCGCTGCGCCACGTGGTGGTGATGGGCGATCTCAACTGCACGCCGGAGCAGCTGCACTCGCATTCACGCTTCTGCGCCTCGCTGCCACTGCACCCCGTGCGTCCGCTGCTCAGCTATCCTTCCTGGCAGCCGCGCCGCGCACTGGACCACATCCTGCTCTCCGACTCCCTGGAGGCCCGGGACGTGCGCGTGCTCGATCATCTCTTCTCCGACCACCTGCCGATTGCCGTCGATGTCGCCCTGCCGACATCCTGCCAGGCGGTGCTGGAAGCGCTGCACAAGAAGCAGAGCCTCTAGGCCATACCGGAAAACCGTCTGCGCCTGGTCGTACGACGTCGAACATGAGACGTCGGGCCGGGCGTTGAGGACCAGGGATGACGCCCGCGGCGGAATCGGCGATGATGCGGTCCCTGATTCGCTTCGACACGAGACCCTCCCATGCCTACCGCGAACCGTGATCCGGTCCTGCTCGCATGGCTCGACGGCTTTACCGAGGTCGTGGGCCGCTCCATCGCCTGGCTGGTGATCATCATGATGGCGGTACAGTTCGCCATCGTGGTGATGCGCTACGTCTTCAGCATCCACAGCGTGGTGATGCAGGAGTCGGTCATGTACATGCACGCCATGGTATTCATGCTGGGGGCGGCCTGGACCCTGCGCCACGATGGCCATGTACGCGTCGACATCTTCTACCGCAAGCTCTCCGCCCGCGGGCGGGCCTGGATCGATCTCGGCGGCACCCTGTTCCTGCTGCTCCCGGTGGTGCTGTTCATCGCCTGGTCGAGCTATGGCTACGTGCGCAGCAGTTGGGCGATCCTCGAGCGCTCGCCCGACGGCGGCATCCCCGGCGTCTACCTGCTCAAGACGCTGATTCTGGTGATGATGGCGCTGCTGCTGGTGCAGGGCGTGGCCCAGGTAATGCGCCAGATACTGATCCTGCGCGGCAAGGCGCCGGGCAATACTCCCGACCACGACGAGGTAGTCTGACGTGGAAGCCCTGCTCGAATTCATGCCGCTGTTCCTGTTCCTCACCGTCTGCGCCGTGCTGATGCTGGGCTATCCGGTGGCCCTGGCGCTGGCCGGCACCGCGCTGATCTTCGCCGGCCTGGGCCATCTGCTGCTGCAGATGGGCGTGCCGGTGCCCTTCGAGGCGCGCATGATGGGCGCCATGCCCAACCGCCTCTACGGCATCATGACCAACCAGACCCTGCTGGCGGTGCCGCTGTTCGTGCTGATGGGGGTGCTGCTGGAGAAGTCCCGCGTGGCCGAGACCCTGCTCGACGCCATGGCGCTGCTGTTCGGCACCCTGCGCGGCGGGCTCGGCATCTCGGTGATCCTGGTCGGCATGCTGCTGGCCGCCTCTACCGGCATCGTCGGCGCCACCGTGGTCACCATGGGTCTGCTGTCGCTGCCGACCATGCTCAAGCGCGGCTATTCGCCGGCGCTGGCCACCGGCAGCATCTGCGCCACCGGCACCCTGGGCCAGATCATCCCGCCCTCCATCGCCCTGGTGCTGCTGGGCGACGTGCTCTCCAACGCCTATCAGCGCGCCCAGCTGGCCATGGGCGTGTGGAGCCCCAAGACCGTCTCGGTGGGCGATCTGTTCGTCGGCGCCCTGATTCCCGGCCTGCTGTTGGTGGTGGCTTATATCGTCTACATGATGGTCGTCGCTTGGCTGAAGCCGGAAAGCGCACCGGCTGCAGATCGGGACGTGCTGAAACAGGAGCTGGGCCACAGCGGCAGCATCCTGCCGCTGCTGATCAAGGGGCTGATTCCGCCGGTGCTGCTGATCGTCGCCGTGCTGGGCTCGATCCTGGGCGGCTTCGCCACCCCCACCGAAGCCTCGGCGGTGGGCGCCACCGGCGCCTTCCTGCTGGCGCTGGTCAACCGCCGCATGAACCTGCCGATGCTGCGCGAGGTGGTGTTCACCACCACCAAGGTCACCAGCATGGTGTTCCTGATCCTGATCGGCGCCGCGCTGTTCTCGCTGGTGTTCCGCGCCTACGGCGGCGAGGAGCTGGTCAAGGAGATGTTCGAGGCGCTGCCCGGCGGCGTGGTCGGTGCCACCCTGGTGGTGATGCTGGTGATCTTCCTGCTCGGCTTCATTCTCGACTTCATCGAGATCACCTTCGTGGTGGTGCCGATCGTCGGCCCGGTGCTGCTGATGATGGGCCTCGACCCGATCTGGCTCGGCATCATGATCGCGGTGAACCTGCAGACATCGTTCCTGACGCCGCCGTTCGGCTTCGCGCTGTTCTACCTGCGCGGAGTGACGCCGGAGTCGGTGCCGACCTCCGCCATCTACCGCGGCGTGGTGCCCTTCATCCTGATGCAGCTCGGCATGCTGGGGGCGCTGGCACTGTTCCCGGGGCTGGCCACCTGGTTGCCTTCGGTGTTGAGATGAGTCTGGCCTGGTCTTGAGCCTGGCTTGGCCTGACGTTACTGGCAGAGCGGGGCCAGCCAGGCCTGGGCGAGATAAAGCACCACGGCGTAGCGTGTCCCCTTGGCCACGGTGATCAGCAAAATGGCCCGCCACCATGGCAGGCGGAAGATGCCGGCCAGCACGGTGAGCGGGTCGCCGATCACCGGCGCCCAGGAGAGCAGCAGGCTCCACTCGCCGAAGCGGTGATACCAGCCCTCGGCCCGGGCCAGACCCTGGGGCGAGGCGGGAAACCAGCGGCGATTCTGGAAACGGCGCGCATAGCGCCCCATCCAGACATTGACCAGACTGCCCAGGGTGTTGCCCGAGGTGGCCACCAGCCACAGCGCCAGCACCGGCTGTCCCAGGCACCACTGGCGCGCCAGCCACACCTCGGAGCCACCCGGCAACAGGGTGGCGCTGACGAACGCCACCACGAAAAGACTCAGCATCCAGCCTCCCTACACCGCCATTCTGTTTGCGAGAGGACGCCATGACGACCCACCGCCCCGTTCCCAATGCGCTCACCATCGCCGGCTCCGATCCCAGCGGGGGAGCCGGCATTCAGGCCGATCTCAAGAGCTTCTCGGCGCTGGGCGCCTATGGTACCAGCATCATCACCGCACTGACCGCCCAGAACACCCGCGGCGTGCGCGGCGTCCACCCGATTCCGGTGGAGTTCATCCGCCTGCAGCTCGACACGCTGCTCGATGACGTGGCGCTCGATGCGGTGAAGATCGGCATGGTCGCCAGCCGCGAGGTCGCCGAGACCATCCGCGACGCGCTCGAGGCCAGGCGCCCCCGCTGGGTCGTGCTGGATCCGGTGATGGTAGCCAAGAGCGGCGACATCCTGGTCGACGACGTGGGCATCGCTGCGGTGCGCGAGGTGCTGGTGCCGCTGGCCGACCTGATCACCCCCAACCTGCCCGAGGCCGCGGTGCTGCTGGGGCGCCCGGCGCCGACCAGCCGCGACGAGATGCTGGCCATGGCGCCGGCGCTGGCCGGCCTGGGCGCCGGCGCCGTACTGCTCAAGGGCGGCCATCTGCGCGACGAGAGCTGCCCCGATCTACTGATCGCTGACGGCGAGAGCCGCTGGATCGAGGGCACCCGGATCGCCACCTCCAACCTGCACGGCACCGGCTGTTCGCTCTCTTCCGCCATCGCCGCCCGCCTCGCCCTGGGCGACGAGCTGCCCGCCGCCATCGCCGCGGCCAAGCAGTGGCTCGAAACGGCGCTGACCGAGAGCCGGCGGCTCGCGGTGGGCCAGGGCCACGGGCCGGTGCACCACTTCCATCGCTGGTGGTAACGAAACGGCCTTGCAGCCTCGCCGACTGGCGCCCATGCTGAAGTCTGCCTCGCCAGGCTCATCGCATCGGAGAGACGCCATGACCCAGACCCTGCTGTTCGCCTGCGACCTTTCGGCCGAGAACCGCGCCGCCTTTGCCCGGGCCATTCGCCTGGCCACGGAGAGCGGTGCACGCCTGGACGTCATCCACGTGCTCGACCCCTACCTGCCGCGCCGCGTGCTACACGATCTCGAAGCCGCCGTGGTCGACGACATGCAGGCCATCATGACGGACATCCGTGAGGACTATGCCCTGCCGGAGCCCAGCGTCATGCTGCAGACCGTGGCCGGTGCCACCTATGCCGAGATCGTCCGCGAAGCCCACGACCGCGAGGTGGACATGATCGTGCTGGGCTCCCACCGCAAGCGCGGGCAGAACGACCTGATCATCGGCACCACCCTGGCTCGCGTGCTACGCAGCGCGCCCTGTCCGGTGCTGTCGGTGATCCAGCCGGCCAACCGCGACTGGCAGGAAATCCTGCTGCCCGTGGACTTCTCGCTGGCCAGCCGCAATACCCTGCGCGAGGTGCTCAAGCGTTTCCCCGAAAGCCACCTGACCCTGCTCCACGCCTGGGACATCCCCGGCGAACGCGAGATGGGCTCCGACAGCGACTATGCCCGCTGGCGCGACCGCGAGGTGGAGCGCCTGCGCTGCCAGCTAGAGCGCGAGACCGACCAGCTGATGGGCGAGCTCGACAGCGTGCCCGACGTCGACCTGGTACTGGAACAGGGCGACCCGCTGGAGGTGCTGGTCACCCGGCTGCGGCGCCAGCCGCCCGACCTGCTGGCGCTGAGCAGCCGCGGTCAGTTGGGACGCCAGAGCCCCATCACCGAGGCGCTGCTGGCCGAGCCGCATTGCGACATCATGCTGTGCCGCGCTTGGTAACACCCTCTCCGCACCAAGCTGAAGTTGCGTGATACCCTTTCGGCAAACTCATGCTCAGAAAGGGGATATCGGCGCATGAAAGCCTTGATACAGCGTGTGCGACGCGCCAGCGTGACGGTGGACGAGCGAACGGTGGGGGCCATCGATCACGGCCTGCTGGCCCTGGTGGGGGTGGAGAAGGGCGACGACGAGACCGCCGCCGAGCGCCTGCTGCACAAGCTGCTGCACTACCGGGTGTTCAGCGACGAGGCGGGCAAGATGAACCTCGACCTGCAGCAGGTTGAAGGCGGGTTGCTGCTGGTCTCGCAGTTCACCCTGGCCGCCGATACCCGCAAGGGGCTGCGCCCGAGCTTCTCCAGCGCCGCGCCGCCGGCCGACGGCGAGCGGCTGTTCCACTACCTGCTCGACCGCGCCCGGGCGGCCTGGCCCCGGGTCGAGAGCGGCGAGTTCGCCGCCAACATGCAGGTCGAGCTGATCAACGACGGGCCGGTGACGTTTCTGCTGGAGAGTTGAAGGCACCATTGCTGGCCGCATTCCGCGGCTGATCCGGGGACAGGCCTGCGAGGAGGCGCTGTGAACCCATCCCTGGGCGCTACATTTGCCATCCATGGCAAATGACCTCCTCTTCGACCTGTCCCCGGCGCCGCTAGCGTAAGCTGCCATCAGCATCGTGATGTCGTTGTTCCGGGTATGTCAGGCCCCGCTTTCGAGCAGCTCCGCTTCCATCGCCTCGAGCGCCTCTTCGGCGGCCAGCCACTCGGCTTCCAGCGTCTCCAGCCGTGACTTGAGTTCGCCCTGGCGGGCCAGCCGCTCGGTGAGCTCGGCCTTGCGCGTCGGGTCGGTGTAGAGCTCGGCCTCGCCCAGCGCTTCCTCCACCGCGGCCAGCTCTTCCTGGGCCTTCTCCAGCGCCTGCTCGGCGCGGTCGCGCGCCTTCTTCAGCGGCCGCAGCTTCTCGCGCAGCTCGGCGGCGGCGCGGCGGCTCGCCTTGCGGTCCTCCTTGGGCGCGGCACTCTCCGTCTGACGCTCGGCCTTGTCGGCCCGCGCCTCGCGCCGCTCGCCCTCCAACCGCGCCTTGAGCCAGGCACGATAGTCCTCCAGGTCGCCGTCGAAGGGCTCGACGCGATGGTCGGCCACGCGCCAGAACTCGTCGACGGTGGCACGCAGCAGGTGGCGGTCGTGAGAAACCAGGATCACCGTGCCCTCGAAGGCGGCCAGCGCTTCGGTGAGCGCCTCGCGCATTTCCAGGTCGAGGTGGTTGGTGGGCTCGTCGAGCAGCAACAGGTTGGGCTTGCGCCAGGCCACCAGGGCCAGCGCCAGGCGCGCCTTCTCGCCGCCGGAGAAACGCCCCACCTCGCCGAAGGCGTCGTCGCCCTGGAAACCGAAGCCGCCGAGGAAGGTGCGGATCGCCTGGTCGCTGGCGGTGGGCGAGAGCCGCTGCACGTGCATGAACGGCGTGGCCGTCATGTCGAGCCCCTCGAGCTGATGCTGGGCGAAGTACCCTACGGCGAGATGCTCGCCCGGGATACGCTGGCCCGCCAGCAGCGGCAGCTCGCCGGTCAGCGACTTGATCAGGGTCGACTTGCCGGCCCCGTTGGGCCCCAGCAGGCCGATGCGCTGCCCCGGCAGGATGGTCAGCTTGACCTCGTCGAGCTGAGCTTTTTCCGCCCCGCTCTCATCCCGATAGCCGAGCCGGGCCTGGTCGAGCACCAGCAGCGGATGCGAGGTCTTGTCCGATGACGGAATGGTGAAGTGGAACGGCGAGTCGGCGTGGGCCACGGCGATATCGCCCATGCGCTCGAGCATCTTCAAGCGGCTCTGGGCCTGGCGCGCCTTGCTCGCCTTGGCCTTGAAGCGCGCCACGAAGCGCTCGATCTCCTCGCGCCGGGCCTGCTGCTTGGCCGCCTCGGCCTGCTGCAGGGCCAGCTTCTCGGCGCGGGTACGCTCGAAGGTGGAGTAGTTGCCACGGTAGAGCACCAGCCGGCGCCGGTCGAAATGGACTATGTGGTCGCACACCGCGTCGAGGAAGTCGCGGTCGTGGGAGATCAGCAGCAGGGTGCCGGGGTAGCGCATAAGCCACTGCTCGAGCCACAGCAGGGCATCGAGATCGAGGTGGTTGGTGGGCTCGTCGAGCAGCAGCAGATCCGACGGCATGAACAGGGTGCGCGCCAGGTTGGCGCGCATGCGCCAGCCGCCGGAGAAGGCCGACAGCGGGCGGCTCAGATCGGCCTGGCCGAAGCCCAGCCCGATCAGCAGCTGAGCGGCCCGCGACGGCGCGCTGTAGCCATCCAGCGCTTCGATGTGACCATGCAGCTCGGCCTCGCGGTTGGCATCGCCCTGGCGGCGTGCCTCCTCGAGCGCGGCCTCGGTCTGGCGCAGCTCGCGGTCGCCGTCGAGCACGTAGTCGACGATGGGCCGGTCGAGAGCATCGACCTCCTGGGCCATGTGGGCGATGCGCTGGCCCCCGCTCATCTCGATCTCGCCGCGGTCGGGGGCAAGCGTGCCCAGCAGCAGCCCGAACAGGCTGGACTTGCCGGCCCCGTTGGGACCGACGATACCGGCCTTGTGCCCGGCATGCAGGGTCAGTTCGGCTTCCTCGAGCAGGGTCTGGGTGCCGCGTTGCAGGGCAACCTGGCGCAGTGCAATCATGCAGGCTCCAACTGGCGATACAGGGTACGGTCGCGGCCGGGTGCTCGCTCGCGAGACCACGGCGGCGACTTCTAGATCATGAGCGACGATTCTACCGCAACCATGGCATCTCTGCGGGCCGGGCTTGCCGCCGACCCGCTGTGGGATTTCGCCCTCTCCTTCTATGCTCGCCCCGGGGTGGAGTCGGCCTGCCTGCTGCTGCAGGACGACGCCGGTGTCGATGTCTGCGAGCTGCTGTGGCGCTGCTGGCTGCATCGTCACGGCTTGACGCCTGCCGAGGCGCCCGCCGAACTGGCAGCGATTCACCGCTGGCAGGAGGAAGTGACGGTGCCGTTGCGGACGCTGCGTCGACGGTTGAAGGCCCAGGCCGCCAACGATCCCGGCACCGCCGAGGTGCGCCGCCGCATTCAGCAGGCCGAACTGGCGGCCGAACGCGAAACGTTGCTGCGACTGCAGCATCTGGCCCTGCGAACGATGCCACTGGAGGCGTTATCCAGCCCCATTCCCAACCTCGAAAATTCCCTTGCAAGTCGCTGGAAATTACAGAAAAAAGAGCAACTTTTGGCGGTTCAAACCCTCGAATGCCAGCTTGACCCTCTGTAGGCGGCACGCTAGCCTGAAAAAACATGTGTAGCGTTTTGTGGCTACCAATGCCTGTCGATGCCTCTTATTTCACGGGCCAAACCTGCAAGGAGAACATAATAATGAAGGCAACCAAGCTGTTGACCACTGCCAGTATCGGCGCACTGCTGTTCGGCATGTCGGCTGCCGCCCATTCCGCCAACTGGCGCTATGCGCATGAGGAATTCGAAGGTGACGTTCAGGACGTGTTCGCCGTCGCCTTCAAGGAGTACATCGAGGAAAACTCCGATAATACCGTTCAGATTTATCGCTTCGGCGAGCTGGGTGAATCCGACGATATCATGGAGCAGACCCAGGCCGGCATCCTGCAGTTCGTCAACCAGTCGCCCGGCTTCACCGGCGCTCTGATTCCCGAAGCCCAGATCTTCTTCATCCCCTATCTGCTGCCCACCGACGAAGAGACCGTTCTGCGGTTCTTCGACGAGAGCGTGGCGATCAACGAGATGTTCCCGGAGCTCTATGCCGAACAGGGCCTCGAGCTGCTCAAGATGTACCCCGAAGGCGAGATGGTCATCACCGTGGACGAGCCGATCCGCCGCCCGGAGGATCTGCGTGGCAAGAACATCCGTACCATGACCAACCCGCTGCTCTCCGAGACCTATCGTGCCTTCGGTGCCACGCCGACCCCGCTGCCCTGGGGTGAGGTCTACGGCGGTCTGCAGACCGGCATCATCCAGGGTCAGGAGAACCCGATCTTCTGGATCGAGTCCGGCGGCCTCTACGAGGTGTCCCCGCACCTGGTCTTCACCGGCCACGGCTGGTTCACCACCGCGATGATGGCCAACCAGGACTTCTTCGACGGCCTCTCCGAGGAGGAGCAGCAGCTGGTGCGTGATGCCGCCGAGGCCGCCTACGAGCACACCATGGAGCACATCTCCGGCCTTGCCGACGAGTCGCTGGAGAAGATCCAGGAAGCCTCCGACGAGGTCACCGTGACCCGTCTCGACGAGGACGAAATCGAGGCCTTCCGTGAGCGTGCCCCGCGGGTCGAGGAACGCTTCATCGAGATGACCGGCGACCGCGGCCGCGAACTCCTCGAGCAGTTCAAGGCAGACCTCGAAGCCGTCACCGGCGACGAGTAAGCCGCGAGCGATTCGACGTGCAAGCATCGAGGGGGTAGCCGGTCGGCTGCCCCTTCGTGTTTCCGGGCCAGCGCCACCCGGCCAAACAGCGTTGCAGCCGGCCTGTTCCTGCCGGCTTACGTTACTTACCTTAAAGGCTGACGCTTCGAACCTCGCAGGACAGCCTTCAGGAGACCGGTCGCATGACAGAAGAAGAGTCCGAAAAGAACTACCGTTCCACGCTCCCCGGCCCCCTCGGCGTCGTCGATACCTGGATCAGCCGCGCCGAGGCCGTCATCCTCGCCGTGGGGGTGATCCTGATGGCGATCAATACCGTTGCCAACGTCATCAGCCGTTTTGCCTTCGGCGAGAGCCTGCACTTCGCCGAGGAGGTCAATCGCATCCTGATCGTCATGATCACCTTCGCCGGCATCGGCTATGCGGCGCGCCACGGCCGCCACATCCGTATGTCCGCGTTCTACGACATTCTCCCCACCGGGGGCCGGCGCGCCCTGATGATCTTCATCTGCCTGTTCACCGCGCTGGTGATGTTCGTGCTCTGCTACTTCTCCATCGGTTACATCCAGACGCTCTACGGACGCGGCCGGGTACTGCCCTCGCTGAGCATTCCGGTGTGGACGATCTATCTCTGGGTACCCATCGGCTTCACTATCACCGGCATCCAGTACCTGCTCACCGCGTTCAAGAACCTCACTTCACACGATGTCTATCTGTCGACTCATGTGGTCGACGGCTACAAGGATACCGAGACGGAAGTCTGACGCAGGGCGACAAGGAACAATAACCATGACAGCCATCATTCTCTCCATCATGATCGTGCTGCTGCTGCTGGGGTTTCCGATGATGATTCCCCTGGCCACGGCGGCCTTCGTCGGTTTCTACATGACCTTCGGCGGCATGGGTCAGATGGAAACCCTCATCCAGCAGATGATGGGCGGCATCCGGCCCACGGCGCTGATCGCCGTGCCGATGTTCATCCTCGCCGCCGACATCATGACCCGCGGCCAGTCGGCTCACCGCCTGATCGACATGGTCATGAGCTTCGTCGGCCACATCAAGGGCGGCCTTGCCGTCAGCACCGCTGCCTCCTGCACCCTGTTCGGCGCGGTCTCGGGTTCGACCCAGGCCACCGTGGTGGCGGTGGGGTCGCCGCTGCGCCCGCGCATGCTCAAGGCCGGCTACAAGGATCCTTTCACCCTGGCGCTGATCATCAACTCCAGCGACATTGCCTTTCTGATCCCGCCGAGCATCGGCATGATCATCTACGGCGTCATCTCGGGCACCTCCATCGGCGAGCTGTTCATCGCCGGTATCGGTCCCGGTCTGCTGATCCTGCTGATGTTCTCGCTCTACTGCGTGGCCTACGCCATCATCAAGGACGTACCCACCGAGCCCAAGTCCACCTGGCGCGAGCGCCTCACCGCGGTGCAGAAGGCGCTATGGCCGTTGGGCTTCCCGGTGCTGATCGTGGGCGGTATCTACGGCGGCATCTTCAGCCCCACCGAGGCGGCCGCGGCCTGCGTGCTGTATGCCGTGCTGCTCGAGTTCGTGATCTTCCGCTCGTTGAAGCTGCCGGACATGTACGCCATCGCCAAATCCACCGGGTTGATCACCGCGGTGGTGTTCATCCTAGTGGCGGTGGGCAACGGCTTCTCCTGGATCATCTCCTTCGCCCAGATCCCCCAGACCCTGCTCGAGGCGTTCGGCATCAACGAGGCGGGGCCGGTCGGCGTGCTGATCGCCATCTGCGTGGCCTTCTTCATCGCCTGCATGTTCGTCGATCCGATCGTGGTGATCCTGGTACTGACGCCGATCTTCGCCCCGGCCATCGCCGCCTCCGGTCTCGACCCGGTGCTGGTGGGCGTGCTGATCACCCTGCAGGTGGCGATAGGCTCGGCAACGCCACCCTTCGGCTGCGACATCTTCACCGCCATTGCCATCTTCAAGCGCCCCTACTGGGAGGTGATACGCGGCACGCCGCCCTTCGTCTTCATGCTGATCCTGTCGGCAGCGCTGATCATCATGTTCCCGCAGATCGCCCTGTTCCTGCGCGACATGGCCTTCCGCTAGCGGCCCGATGCTGAGGAGACGCTGAGATGTTCAATCGCATACTGGTACCGGTGGACGGCTCGAAGGGCGCCCTGAAGGCGCTGCAGAAGGCCGTGGGCCTGCACCTGCTGACCGGCGCCGAGCTCTACGTGCTGTGCGTGTTCAAGCACCACAGCCTGCTGGAGGCCTCGCTCTCCATGGTGCGCCCGGCAAGGCTCGACATCCCCGACGATGCGCTCAAGGAGTACGCCACCGAAATCGCCGTACAGGCCAAGAGCGAGGCGGCGGGGCTGGGGGCCGACCCCGACAAGCTGCGTGCCTTCGTCAAGGGCGGCCAGCCTTCGCGCACCATCGTGCGCTTCGCGCGCAAGCGTGAGTGCGACCTGATCGTGGTGGGCGCCCAGGGCACCAACGGCGAGAAGAGCCTGCTACTGGGCAGCGTGGCGCAGCGGGTGGCGGGAGCCGCCCACTGCCCCACACTGGTGGTGTGAGCGGCAGGCCGGGTTCGTCATGCACCATTCGCCATGCACCATTCGTCATGCACCATGCATGTGCGGAACCGGCCCTGCCCTGATAGAGTCCGAGTACTGGTATCGAGCCGACCGCTCCCCCCGGGAGCGCCGTACAAATCGCCCCAAGACCAATCGACAGGACTCTGCATGAAGACACTGCTGACTTCCGCCTCCCTGGCTGCCCTGGTGGCCGCGGCGCCTTTCGCCCTGGCTGCGCCGGAGACAGAGGATGAGCGTCTCAGCTACAGCCTCGGCATCGCCTACGGCCAGAGCATCGCCCAGGAGTATCCCGAGCTCGATGTCGACGCCTTCAGCGCTGCCATCCGCGACATCATCGAGGGTAACGACCCGGCCATGAGCGCCGAGGAGATGGCCGAGACCCTGAGCCAGTTCCAGCAGGACGCGCTGGCGGCCCGCCAGGCGGAGGCCGAGCAGCTGGCCGAACTCAATCTCGCCGAAGGCCAGGCCTTTCTGGCCGAGAACGGCGAGCGCGAGGAGGTCACCACGACCGACTCGGGCCTGCAGTACGAGGTGCTGGAGAGCGGCGACGGCGAAAGCCCGGGGCCGAGCTCCCATGTGGAAGTGCACTACGAAGGCACCCTGGTCGACGGCACGGTATTCGACAGCTCCCTGGAGCGCGGCCAGCCACTCAGCTTCCGCGTCGATCAGGTGATCGAGGGCTGGCAGGAGGCCCTGCAGCTGATGAGCGTGGGCGATACCTGGATGCTGTTCATTCCCCCGGAGCTGGGTTACGGCGCCCAGGGCCAGGGCCCCATCGGCCCCAACGAGACGCTGATCTTCCGCGTCGAGCTGCTCGACGTCATGGAGTGACGCGACGCCATGAGAGCCTCGTCACTCCTGGTCGTCGGCCTGCTGCTGGCGACCGGTGCACAGGCCGCCGAGCGCCTGCCGGAACTGCCCCGGCTCGGCATCGAGCCTGAGGGAATCAGCGTGATCGGCGTCTCCTCGGGTGGCTACATGGCCACCCAACTGGCCGTTGCCTGGCCGGAGCGCTTCGCCGGCCTGGCCGTACTGGCGGCCGGCCCCTGGAGCTGCGCTCAGGGCGGCCTCGGCCAGGCGCTGGGCCAGTGCATGGCCACGCGTCGCGGACCGCCCGACCTCAGCGTACTGGATGCGCGCCTGCGGGACTATCAGGCCCGCGGCCTGGTGGGAGAGGCGGAAGCCCTGGCCGAGCTGCGGGCCTTCGTCTGGCACGGTGAAGAGGACGGCGTGGTGAATCCTTCTCTGGGCGAGGCGTTGGCAGAGCAGCTCGCCGGCTGGTTGGCCAGCCCCGACGAGCAACTCAGGGTCGTGCGCTCAACCGGTGTCGGTCACGGCTGGCCCGTCCAGGCCGACGAGCAGGTCCCACCGAGCCAGCTGGCGCAGTGTCGACTCGGCGGTGGAACCCATATGCTGGCCTGCGATCTCGACATTGCCGGCGAGGCGCTGGGCTGGCTGCACGGCACGCTGACGCCCCCCCAGCAGGGCACCGCCAGTGAGCTACTGCGCTTCGATCAGGCACCGTTCGCCGCTCGCGGCCTGGGCAAGGCCGGCTACGTGCTGATTCCTGAAGGCTGCGAATCGGGCGGCTGCGAGTTGACGATTGCCCTGCACGGCTGCGGCATGACCGAGGAGCAGATCGACCGTGCCTTCGTGGAGCACAGCGGACTCAACGAGTGGGCCGAGGCCAACCAGCGCGTCGTGCTCTACCCTCAGGCCACCACCAGCCTGGCCAACCCCCAGGGCTGCTGGGACTGGTGGGGCTTCACCGAAAGCACCTGGCAGCTCGACCCGCTGCACGACACCCGGGAAGGCGTACAGGTCAAGGCGCTGATGAGCATGCTCGAGCGGCTCGGACAGAGCCCTGAATGACAGAGCCCTGAAGACAGGGCTCTGGAGAGAAGTAGACGCTCGGCGGTCTCAGCCGCCGAGCTCCTGCTCCAGCGCCGAGCGCAGGGCATGCGGCGCCGGCGAGTAGAGAACGCGCTGACGGATGGTGCCCTCGCGATCGACCAGATAGAGCGAAGAGCTGTGGTCGACGGTGTACTCCATCGCCGACTCGGGCGTTTCCACCCGACGCCAGACCACGCCATAGCGTGCGGCCAGCTCCTCGAGCTGCTCCTGGCTGCCGGTGGCGCCGATGAAGTCGTCGCCGAAATAGCCGACGTATTCGGTGAGCCGCTCGATGGTGTCGCGCTCGGGATCCACCGAGATCAGCACCGGCACCACCCGGCGCCGCTGCTCGTCATCCAGCCCCTGCATCACCTGGCGCATCACCGCCATGCTCATCGGACACACGTCGGGACAGTAGGTGTAACCGAAGAACAGCACCGCCAGTTGGTCGTCCTCGAGCTGGGTCAGCGAGAAGTCTCCCTGGGTAGAAGGCAGCTCCACCGGGCCGCCCCGCGGACTGCCGTCGTCGTCGTCCTGGAACTGCTGGTAACCGAACAGCCCCCCCAGGCCCACCACGACGATCAGCGCCCCCAGCGCCATCCACATACGTTGCCGTTTCATGGCAAACTCCGCTCCACGGTGAAATCGAATCGACTCCCCAGCCGACCCTCAGGCGTCTCCACCACCACCTGAGCCTGCCAGCGCATGACCGATTCGGTACAGATCGGCACCTGGCCGACACCTTCGAAATGTCCTCTATCCTGCTTGCTCAGGGGGAAACGATGCAAGCCCATATCCATGTCGCTGCCAACGAAGTCGACTCTGACCGACTGCGCTTCGATGCCATCCACCTGGACTTTCAGCGGCAGCAGCTCCAGCGCCCGAATGCTCCCGGGCGCGTCGACATCGAGGGTCAGCCTGCGCCCCTCGCCCAGGGTGGCACTGCACTCGCCGCGCTGAAGCTCGCAAGGCAGCGTGGCGAGATGCCAGTCGACGTCGGCGCCGCCACGCAGCAGGTGCGCAGCCAGATACCACAGCGCCACGCAAAGCGTGAGCAGCGTGGCCAGGATCAGCAGGCGGAGCCCCGGAAAGCGGGACTTGCCGACGTTAGGCAGGGTGGGCGAGGACATGGCAGCGAAAGCAGCACTTCACGAAACGGCGGTAGAGGATAAGCTTAACAGCATTTGTTTACGGGTCTGGCGTGTACCGTTGTCGCAGGGTTTAACGGTCCGGCGACTCAACCCAAGACGACAAGGATATCGAGATGGAAGGCGTTACCAATGCGCTGGGCCCCCTGTTCCTGCTGATTCTGCTCGGCGCCGCACTCGGCCGATTGCGCCAGCCGAGCGACGACTTCTGGGTACAGCTCGAGAAGGTCATCTATTTCCTGCTCTTTCCCGCCATGCTGGTCGCCACGCTGGCCACCGCCAACGTGGGCGAGGTGCCGGTGATACGCCTGGCCATCGCCCTGCTCGGCGGCATGCTGGCCTTCGCCGGGCTGCTGTGGGCGGCACAGCGGCGGCTGGGCCTGGCGCCGGCGGCCTTCACCTCGGTATTCCAGGGTGCGCTGCGCTTCAATACCTACGTGGGGGTTGCCGGAGCGGCTGCCCTGCATGGCTCGGCCGGCGCCACGGTGGCGGCGGTCGCCGTGGCGCTGATGGTGCCGGTGGTCAACGTGCTGTGCGTGGCCAGCTTCATCGCCGCCGGCACTCTGGGCCCCTCGAGCCTGGGCAAGAGCCTGGCGGCCCTGGTGCGCAACCCGCTGATCCTGGCCTGCCTGGCCGGTATCGGCCTCAATCTCTCCGGCATCGGCCTGCCCGGCTGGAGCGGTTCGGCCGTGGAGCTGCTGGGCCGTGCCGCCCTGCCGCTGGGGCTGGTGGCGGTGGGTGTGGCCCTGCGCCCTCAGGCGCTGCTGCGCCTGGATCGCGGGGTGTGGACCTCCAACCTCGTCAAGCTGATGCTGATGCCGGCGCTGGTGTTCGGTCTGGCGCTGCTGCTGGGGCTGGACGCGGTGAGCCGCGACGTGGCGCTGCTGTTCGCCGCCCTGCCCACCGCCACCTCGGCCTACATCCTGGCCCGCCAGCTGGGCGGCGACGCCGAGCTGATGGCAGCCCTGATCACCGGCCAGACGCTGCTGGCCATGGCCACGCTGCCCCTGTGGCTGCATCTGGCAGGAAGCTGAAATAAAAAACATTCGCATTCGTGTTGACAGAGAGAATGAGAATGACTTACATTGAGTGCGTGGTGTTGATGAGCCACCACGGCCATTAGGGGAACCGCCAGTTTCCCGCTATGGTTTCTCCCCCTCATTGCTAGTCACGGTCTTGCCTGCGCCTCCTCTGGAGGCGCCTTTTTTTGGTGCGCCAGGCATGGCGCGCAGCGCCCGACGGGCGCTGTTTCCGAGGGTGGTGCCTCGGAATGACTTGGGGGTGAAAGTCCCCTACGGACCCTGATAGCGGGAACCGTTAGCCGAACAGCAAGGGTGTCCGTCGCGAGACGGAATCTGAAGGAAGTTGGAGGCAAACTCCCGGCCCGACGAACAGAAATCGCATACGAGGCTGTCGCCACCTGGGCGAGAGGGCCAAGAAACTCGAAGCCCAATAGCTATCCGGAAGGGGCGGCAGTAGATGCGGCGGGTGTATGGGAGGAAGGTCGCGCGTCTTACCCTGGGAGGTCTGATGGTCTGCCAC
>NZ_FNVC01000036.1:0-37130 GCF_900108215.1 Billgrantia desiderata
CACTGTGGCAGACCATCAGACCTCCCAGGGTAAGACGCGCGACCTTCCTCCCATACACCCGCCGCATCTACTGCCGCCCCTTCCGGATAGCTATTGGGCTTCGAGTTTCTTGGCCCTCTCGCCCAGGTGGCGACAGCCTCGTATGCGATTTCTGTTCGTCGGGCCGGGAGTTTGCCTCCAACTTCCTTCAGATTCCGTCTCGCGACGGACACCCTTGCTGTTCGGCTAACGGTTCCCGCTATCAGGGTCCGTAGGGGACTTTCACCCCCAAGTCATTCCGAGGCACCACCCTCGGAAACAGCGCCCGTCGGGCGCTGCGCGCCATGCCTGGCGCACCAAAAAAAAGGCGCCTCGACAAGGAAGCGCCCACATACCCACTCGTATGACTCAAACAGCAGAGCCAGGATACCCTGTTTACCGCTGCAGTTCAAACGTTTGTTTTATCTTTGCTGGCCGCAACTTGCACGCTACGCCCATGACGGCGTCCCGAAGCGGGTGCTATGATCGCCAATCCTATATTTACATTACCGACTCGCACGAACAGCACAACGAGGAAAGCGGCTTGTCTCACTTACCGGTGATCGTCGGCATGGGCGGCGTCAACGCCGCCGGTCGTACCTCTGGCCATCAAGCGTTTCGTCGCACCGTGATCGACGCCCTTCCCGAAGCCGAGCAGCAGGCGCTGCTGCTCGGCCTGGCCGCCATGATGGGATTCGGCGTCTGTCGGGAAGGCGCCTGGTACGACGCCACCGGAACCCCCGTCGAGGCCGCTCGCCTGGCCGAGAACTGCCGCGCGCAGGTGCTCGACCATACGCTGATCCGACGCATCGAGAATCCCCTTTTCAACGACGACGGGCTACCGGCCAATCGCCGCGCCAGCCTGGGCCTGGGTGCGGAGCTGACCTTCAGCATCCGCCGCCGCCAGCTGCCCGAGCGACTGCCGCCGACCTGGCAGGTGCGGGAACTGGACCGCCACACGCTTGAGGTCACGGTGCCGCCCGGCGAGCTCGACGTGCTGCTGCCGGAAACCCGGCCGGCCCAGGTGCGAGCCGCCGGCCAGCTGCCCAGCGGCTTCGACCCCAGCCGCTACTACCGCAGCGTGCACCACCCGCGTGGCCTTTCGATGTCGATCTTTGCCGCCAGCGACTGCCTGGCGAGCAGCGGCCTGGCGTGGGAGGAGCTGCGCGACCGCCTCGATCCCGACGACATCGCCGTGTATGCCGGCAACTCCATCGGCCAGCTCGACGACGAAGGCTGGGGCGGGCTGCTCAAGAGCTTCGTCTCGGGCAACCGGGCCACCTCCAAGCAGATGCCGCTGGGCTACGGGCAGATGCCCGCCGACTTCCTCAACGCCTACGTGCTCGGCAGCGTCGGCGGCACCGGTGCCGCGCTCGGCGCCTGCGCCAGCTTCCTCTACAACCTGCGCCTGGGGGTGGAGGACATTCGCAGCGGCCAGCGTCGCGCCGTCATGGTGGGCACCTCCGATGCACCGGTAACGCCGGAGATCATCGAGGGCTTTCGCGCCATGGGCGCGCTGGCCGACGACGAGAGCCTCAAGGCGCTGGACGCCCTGGAGCTGCTCACCGACGCCGACTATCAGCGCGCCTGCCGCCCCTTCGCTCGCAACTGCGGCTTCACCATCGCCGAGGCCAGCCAGTTCATCCTGCTGCTCGACGATGCCCTGGCCCTGGAGCTGGGCGCCGAGATCCTCGGCAGCGTGCCGGGTGTCTACGTCAATGCCGACGGCTGGAAGCGCTCCATCTCCGCCCCGGGCATCGGCAACTACATCACCCTGGGCAAGGCGACCGCGCTGGTCCGCGACATGCTGGGCGATACCGCCCTGCGCGAGCGCACCTTCCTGCACGCCCACGGCACCAGCACGCCCAAGAACCGCGTGACCGAGTCTCACGTCTTCGATCTGGTCGCCCAGGCCCACGGAATCGAGAGCTGGCCGGTGGTGGCGGTGAAGGCCTTCGTCGGCCACTCCCAGGGCAGCGCCGCCGGCGACCAGCTGGCCAGCGCGCTCGGCAGCTTCGCCCACGGCCTGCTGCCGGGCATTCCCACCCTCGATGCAGTGGCCGACGACGTCTACGCCGAGCGGCTGCGTTTCTCCCGCGAACCGCAGCGGTTCAAGGCCGATGCCGCCTTCATCAACGCCAAGGGCTTCGGCGGCAACAACGCCACCGGGGTCGTGCTTTCGCCCGAGGTGACCGAGCGGCTGCTGGCGCAGCGCCACGGCCAGGCCGCCGTCGAGGCCTGGCGCCAGCGGCGCGAAGCGGTGCGCGAGGCCAGCCAGGCCTATCTGGCCGCGGCCGATCGCGGCGAGTTCGAAGTACGCTATCGCTTCGGTGAGGGCGTACTGGAGGGGCCGGAACTCGAGGTAAGCGACACCCATATCGTCATTCCCGGCTACGCACGCCCGGTATCGCTTACGGTGGACAACCCCTTCGGCAAGCTGGAAGAGTGACTCGACGCGGCCCGCCGACATTGTCGGTTCGGCCGCCGGCGGTTACCCTGAGCCCCCCTTAGCTGTGCAAGTGAGCGGAGCGCCATGAAAATCGCGGTCTACCCCGGCACCTTCGACCCCATCACCCACGGTCACTACGACCTGATCGAGCGCGCTGCGCGGCTGTTCGACAAGGTGGTGGTCGCCATCTCCGCCAGCCCCGGCAAGAAGCCGGCGCTCGAGCTGGACACGCGCATCGCCCTGGCCCGCGAGGTTTCGGCCGGACTCGACAACGTCGAGGTGATCGGCTTCTCGGGGCTGCTCACCGACATGATGGCCGAGCAGCAGGCGCACATCATTCTGCGCGGCCTGCGCGCGGTATCCGATTTCGAGTACGAGCTGCAGCTGGCCAACATGTACCGGGCTCAGGCGCCGGAACTGGAGAGCGTGTTTCTCACGCCGGCGGTGGAGAACTCCTACATCTCCTCGACCATCGTGCGCGAGATCGCCAAGCTGGGCGGCGATGTCTCCCGGCTGGTACATCCCGGGGTCGCCGAAGCACTGCGCAAGCATTACAATACCTGACCGTATTACTCGGCTTTACCCGAGCCGCCTTACCGGGGCGCGGCCGAATGCGGCCCGCCCGATCGCGAGGTAGCCCCATGGCCCTGATGATCACCGACGAGTGCATCAACTGCGACGTCTGCGAACCCGAATGCCCCAACGATGCCATTTCGGCGGGGGAAGAGATCTACGTCATCAACCCCAACCTGTGCACCGAGTGCGTCGGCCACTATGACGAGCCGCAGTGCCAGCAGGTGTGCCCGGTCGACTGCATTCCCCTCGACCCCGAACGTCGCGAGACCCGCGACGAGCTGATGGCCAAGTACCGTCTGATCACCGCGGCCTGACCCGCCGAGCCTCGCTGCGTCCCGCTCAGCGCTCCGTCTGCGCGGGGCGCGGGTTGATCGAGGTACAGCCCAGGCAGCGGCGGAAGGTCGCCTCGGCCGGCGTCTTCACCAGCGCCTCGGCCGCCTGGTCGACGTTGCCGCCCATCGCCGAGAACGGCAGCGAAACCACGAACAGCGCCGTTCCACCGAGGGTCGCCACCAGCAGCAGCGGCCGCGCGATCAATGCATCGGCGACCATCGCCGCTCCGCTGGGCCGCGCTTCCATACGCTGCTGCTGGGCGTGCACCTGCAGGCTGCCAAGCAGCAGCGCAGAGGCCACCGCCAGTGCCGTCACGATTCTCGTCATGCGTATCATCTTTCCCCCTTTGCCCCGTGCGACTTGCCCGTACGTCTCGCTGCCTCGGATGGATTCTACGTCATTGTCACTACAGCCGACGCCCGCCTCCAGTGTAGCCAACCACGGTTGCGTTCTGCCGCCTCTGTGGCCATGCTGCTCGGTTCGTTTCTCTTGAAAGCGTTCGGTGGCGACCCTGCATAGCGAAACACCCGCGACGGCGCGGCGGCGAATCTGGACGCTGGCGTGGCCGATCATACTCTCCAACATCACCGTGCCGCTGCTGGGCCTGGTGGATACCGCCGTGGTCGGCCACCTGCCGGACTCGCGCTATCTGGCCGGCGTCACGCTGGGTGCCACCCTGTTCAGCTTCCTGTTCTGGGGCTTCGGCTTCCTGCGCATGGGCACCACCGGGCTGACCTCCCAGGCGGTGGGCCGCGAAAGCGACAGTGAAGTGCGCAACCTGCTGGGGCAGTCGCTGCTACTGGCCATGGGGATCGGAACGCTGCTGATCCTGTTCTCGCAGCCGCTGATAACGCTGGGGCTGTGGCTGCTCGACGGCAGTGAGATCGCCACTAACATCGCCGCCGAATATGCCCAGATCCGTATCCTCTCGGCCCCGGCGGTGCTGGCCAACTACGCCATACTCGGCTGGTTTCTGGGCCAGCAGAACTCGCGGGTGACGTTGGCGATCCTGATGCTCACCAACAGCGTCAACATCGCGCTGGACCTGCTGTTCGTGGTGGGGCTGGGCATGACCAGCGACGGCGTGGCCTGGGCCACGGTGATCGCCGACTACACCGCGTTCATCTTCGGCATCTGGCTGGTGCTGCGTCAGCTGAAGCGGCTGGAAGGTCGCTTCATGCGCGAACGGCTGCTGCGGCTCGCCGCCTATGGCGAGCTGTTCCAGGTCAATGCCAATCTCTTCGTACGCACCCTGGGCCTGCTGTTCGCCATGGCCTTCTTCACCTCCCGCGGCGCGGTACAGGGCGACACCGTGCTGGCCGCCAACGCCGTGCTGCTGCAGTTCATCATGCTCACCAGTTATGCCCTGGATGGCTTCGCCCATGCCGCCGAGGCCACCATCGGACGCACCGTGGGCCGCCGGCGCTGGGACGAGTTCGGCCATGCCGTGCGTGCCGCCGCCTGGTTCTCGCTGGCGACGGCCGGCACCGCGGCACTCGCCTTCGCCCTCGGCGGCCACTACCTCATCGCGCTGCTGACCGGCCTGCCCGAGGTGCGAGCCACGGCCGGCACCTATCTGCCGTGGATGGTGGCCATGCCGCTGATTGCGGTTTGGAGCTATCTGTTCGACGGGGTCTTCATCGGCGCCACGGCAATTCGCGAGATGCGCAACAGCATCTTCATCGCCCTGGCGAGCTATCTGCCGGTATGGTGGCTAGCGAGCGCAGTGGCGCCACCGGGCTACGAGAACCACGCGCTGTGGCTGGCCTTCCTCACCTTCTCCGTGGTGCGATCGGCGGTACTGGTCGGCTACTATTGGCACCATCGGCGCACCCGGTGGTGCTACCGTCCCGATGAAGAGGCGCCACCGGCCGCCATCGGCCGTTGAGGCGAGCCGCCATTTAATTAGGGCAAGCTGCTGAGTTTGCGCTATTTTTCTCAGACGCATACCCGACAACCAGAAGAAGCGACGCTGCCATGCTCAGATTCCTCTCGAGACCCGCCGTCAGGCTGGTCGACCGCTATCTGCCGGATCCCTTCATCTTCGTTCTGCTGCTGACGGTGGTGGCTGCGGCGGCCGCCATCGGCGTGGAACGCCAGACGCCGCTCGCCGTGATGCGCATGTGGGGCGACGGTTTCTGGAACCTGCTGACCTTCTCCATGCAGATGCTGCTGATCCTCGTCACCGGCTTCATGCTGGCCAGCTCGCCGCCGGTCAAGAAGCTGCTGCAGCGTCTCGCCGCGCTGGCCAACGGGCCGGGCGGAGCCATCCTGCTGGTGACCTATGTGTCGCTGGTGGCCAGCTGGATCAACTGGGGCTTCGGCCTGGTGGTGGGTGCGCTGTTCGCCAAGGAGCTGGCCCGCCTGGTGCGGGTCGACTATCGCCTGCTGGTGGCCAGCGCCTACTCCGGCTTCGTGGTGTGGCACGGCGGGCTGGCCGGCTCCATTCCGCTGACCATCGCCACCGAGGGCCACTTCACCGCCGAGCAGATCGGCGTGATCGGTACCGGCTCGACCATCTTCGCTTTCTTCAATCTGGCCATCGTGGTGTGCCTGTTCGTCGCCATCCCCCTGGTCAACCGGGCCATGCTCCCCGATGAGAAGGAGAGCGTCTACGTCGACCCCAAACTGCTCGACGATGCCCCGGCCGCCCGGGTGCGCGTCACCCGTCCGGCCGAGCGTCTCGAGAACAGCGTCACCCTGGCCTGGCTGGTCGGCATTCCCGGGGTGATCTTCCTGCTCGACCATTTCGTGTTCCGCGGCGGCGGGCTGAACCTGAACATCGTCAACTTCATGTTCCTGTCCCTGGCCATCGTGCTACACCGCACGCCGCGCAGCCTGCTGGAGAGCCTCAACGAGGCAATCAAGGGCGGCGCTGGCATCGTCATTCAGTTCCCCTTCTATGCCGGCATCATGGCGATCATGGTGCAGTCGGGGTTGGCGGAGTCCATGTCTCAGGGGTTGATCTCGTTCGCCACCGAGACCTCGCTGCCGTTCTGGTCCTTCATCAGCGCCGGCATCGTCAACCTGTTCGTGCCTTCCGGCGGCGGCCAGTGGGCGGTGCAGGCGCCGGTCATGCTGCCGGCCGCCGAAGCGCTCGGTGTCGATGTCGCCCGTGTCTCCATGGCCGTGGCCTGGGGCGATGCCTGGACCAACCTGCTGCAACCGTTCTGGGCGCTGCCGGTACTCGCTATCGCCGGGCTGAAAGCCAAGGACATCATGGGCTATTGTCTGATTCAGCTGGTGATCACCGGGGTGATTATCTCGGTGGGCCTGACCTGGTTCTGAGCAAGGCGCACAATGCGTAGCGCGGACCCGGCCTGTCCCGGGTCCGCTGCCACTTCCCAATGCCGCGAGCCTTATGGATACCTTCCTGGAAGTCATCGATGCCATTGCGCTGTTCATCGAGGTGCTGGGAGTCGCCATCATCGTCGGCGGTTTCGCCATTACCTCCTGGCGCTTCCTGCATCACCGTATGTTTCACGAACAGCGGGCCTTCATGCACTATCGCCATGGTATCGCCCGAGCGCTCATACTGGGGCTGGATTTCCTGATTGCCGGCGACGTGATCAAGACCGTGATCATCGCCAATACCGGTCAGCAGGTCGCCACCCTTGGGGTGATCGTACTTATCCGCGCCTTCCTCGCCTTTACCCTGCATGTGGAAGTGGAGGGCCACTGGCCGTGGCAGGACAGCCGCTACCTGGGAGCGGCGGATGGCGGTCGCCGCGATAGCCCCGAACGAGAGAGGTAATGCACATGGCAGGCGCCGACAGCCTTCCCCTGGTTCTTCCCGGCCAGCACGAGCTGAGCATGACCGTGCTGATGACGCCCGACATGGCCAACTTCAGCGGCAAGGTGCACGGCGGCGCCATCCTCAAGAAGCTCGACGAAGTGGCCTACGCCTGTGCCAGCCGCTACTCCGGCCACTATGTGGTGACGCTCTCGGTCGACCAGGTGCTGTTCAAGCAGCCGATCCACGTCGGCGAGCTGGTCACCTTCCTGGCCTGCGTCAACCACGTGGGCCGCTCGTCGATGGAGATCGGCATCAAGGTGGTGGCCGAGAACATCCGCGACAAGGTAATCCGCCACACCAATAGCTGCTACCTGACCATGGTCGCGGTAGACGCCGACGGCAAGCCGGCGCCGGTACCACCGCTGAAGCTGGAAACGCCGCTGCAGAAGCTGCGCTTCGAGAAGGCCGCCCTGCGCAAGAAATTGCGCAAGCAGGCCGAAGAGGCCGAGCGCCGCGCTCAGGCGGAGCACGGCCAGGCATGACCGACCGCGCCCGTATCAGCCGCAGCCGATATCGGTGATGGTGTCGCTGTCGTCGATGTGGACGTTGATGCGGTCGCCCCGGAACTCCATGGTATAGGCGTGTCCCGGGCGGATCACCCGCAGCGTGGCGGCGCCGCTCTCGTGCTGGATCGACTCGCCCAGCGCTTCGTCGTAGCGCCGACCGACGCGGTCCTGCACGTGCCGGGCGCCACAGGCATCCTCTCCCTCGCTGACCTCGGGCGGCTTGGGAGCAGGGTCATGGGTTTGAGATGGATTCGAATTGGACATAGGCGCACATCCTGCCAGCAATAACGCGCTGAAAGAGGCCAGGCAAAAACGCAATGGGCTAACCATGCGAATATCTCACTAAAAGGGAGGGGGAGGGTGTATTGATTCAGGCAGCACACGGGGAGACTGCCAGGTCGCCCGCATGCTGCCAAGCCGGACCGCTGGGGTTTACTGGGCGGCGTCCTGCACGTGCTGGCCGCCACGCTCGACGTCCTGGCCCGCGCCTTCCATGGTGTTGCACCCCGCCAGGGCACCGGCTGTCATCAGCAGGGCAAAGCCCAAGGCAATCGCTCTCTTCATGGTCGTATCTCCTTGAAATAACCTTCGGGAATTCCATTCCTTGCCGTGAAGCAATGGCCTTTGTCAGCGTAACAGCCGGTTGCCATTTTGAAAAACGCTAATATGAATTCGACTGCCGCTGAATCGCCTCGCCGCCAGCCTCGATGTCTTCCCCCATGCCGCGCATGGTGTTGCACCCACTGAGCAGTGACAGCCCGAGCAGCAACGCCAGCATAGTCGCTACCGTCCGTTTCATCGTCGTTCTCCTGTTCGTCAGGCCTGACCATTTCACTTTAGCCGCTAACGCAGCGAAGCGCCCGCCAAGGCTGGCAGACGCTCCCCCGCGCTTGTGCCATGATGGGCTATCGCCAACATGAGGGAGAGTCGATATGTCATCAGTGGAGCTGGATGAACGCCTGGTCAGGGACAGCTATCCGGTTGCCGAGCTGCCGCTGTGCCAGCTCAGGCTGATGGACGATACCCGCTTCCCCTGGCTGATCCTGATCCCGCGGCGCGAGGGGGTGAGCGAGGTATTCGATCTGGATGAGGCGGACCAGCGCCAGCTGTGGCATGAGGCCAGCGAAATGGGGCGCATGCTCAAGGCGATGACCCGGGCCGACAAGATCAACGTGGCCAACCTGGGCAACGTGGTCGCCCAGTTGCACGTTCACGTGGTGGCACGCCGGCAGGCCGATGCTGCCTGGCCGGGGCCGGTCTGGGGGCAGGGCGAGGCGCAGCCCTACGACCTGGACGAACTGGCCAGCATGCGCGATCGCCTGCTGGCCCAGTTGGATGGCCTGAAAACGCGCCTGTAAGACGGCTCAGCCGCCGAAGGGGTGCCCCCCGGCCGGCGGCTGCGCCGGCGCGCTGCGGGCCGGCGGATCGCCCAGCATGGGCGCGGCAGTCGGCTGGGTGATGCCGGTCGCCGAGAGCGAAATGCCCAACGACATGATGGCGAGCCCACCCGCCAGGGCCACCCAGCCAAGCAGGCGGCTGGCCCGCTGCAGGCCGTTCTGCCTCGCCAGTTGCTTTTCCGCCCAGCCCCGGGCGAAGACGCTGGCCAACGCCAGCGCGGAAACGGTCAGCGCCGTGCCCAGCGCCATCACCATGACCGCCGCCACGCCCACGGCAAACTGCCCCAGCAGGCTGGCGGCCCCCAGCAGCAGAACCCCACCGCTGCAGGGACGGATGCCGATAGAGACCACCGTAGCCAGCGCCGTGCGCCAGTCGGCGGCCTGCTGGGGATCGACATGGTGGTGCCCGCCGCAGCAGTTGGCATGGTCATGTGCGTGGTCGTGGTCGTGCCCATGGCCATGTGAGTGCGAATGGTCGTGCTCATGGGCAGAGCGCCCTGCTGCTACAGGCGACGTCCGACGCAACTGACGAATCGCTCGCCAACATAGCCAGGCCCCCAACAGCGCCACCATCAGAAAGCTGGCCTGCTCGACCCACACCACGCTGCCCATCGCCTGTCGGGTAACCCAGCCCAGGCCATGCACCAGCACCACCACCAGGCTGATGGCCACCACTCCCTGCAGCATCGAGGCGGCAAAGGAGAGCCCCAGCGCCCGGCGCACCGCACCGCCCTGGGAGAGCAGGTAAGTGGTCAGCACCGCCTTGCCATGCCCCGGGCCGGCGGCATGGAAGACCCCGTAGGCGAAGCTGATCCCCAGCAGCGCCGCCCAGGCACTCGCCGAAGGTGTGCCGGAAAAGTTGGTGATCGCCATGGTCAGGGCGCGGTGGAAGTCGCGCTGCCAAGCCACCAACTGCAGACTCAGCGACTGCAGACCGCCCTGAGCGAAGAAATTCAGCGCCAGCAGGGCCACGGCCAGCAGGCCCAGCCCGAGAAGCCAGGTACGGGTACGGTTACGGGGGTGCGCTCTTGCCTCTACTCGCATTTGACGACTCCGGTCTCGGCAAAGTGACGCCCCAAGCCGGGCTCCGCCTCGTCGGTGACATCCAGCATGGCGGCCTGCATCACCAGCTCGGGGTCGGGATTGGCGGGAACGATCTGGGTGCTGCAGTTCAGCCCGCCGCTCACCAGCAAGGCGTCGTCGAGCGGCGTCTCCCCCTCTGCCTCATGCACCACCTCGAGATAATAGGTGGGATCGAACACCTTGTACTGCAGCGTTTGTCCGTTCAGTGGCTGGGTACTCTCCAGCGGCAGGAGGAAGACGAACTCGACCCGACCGCCACGCTCCATCACGGTGTACTCGGAGACGTCACCCAGGCCGAGTCGCTCCTCGCCCAGGCGAATCTCGGTGAAGTAGTCGAACGGTGCCAGGTTACCACGGATCTCTCCGCCCAGGCGGTCGAGCCCCGCTTCCAGGCCGCCCTCGGTTCGACTCAACTCCTCCAGCAGCACCAGACTGTAGAAGGGATCCATCCGCCAGGCCTGATGCAGCGCCTCCAGGCGCCCTTCATCGTCGACCACCAGGCGTACGCGAATGTCGATCCAGCCATGCGGGTGGGCCAGCGCCAGGCCGGGCAGCAGGCCCAACAGCAGCACCGCGAGCCAGGCACGTTTCACCCTGGCAGAGAAAAATTCATATAGGCGATTCATGTCGCAACGTGTCTCTCATGAGAACCAATGAAGTCGATCAAGGGGCCAAGCCCAGCCGGCGCTGAAGCTCGGCCAACAGCGGGTCGAGCAGATGTGGCGGCAGCGGCCTGCCGCCGCGGGTGGCGCTCAACGAAGCACGAGCCCCCTGCCCCTCCGGCACCACCGTAACGTCGACCCGATAACCGGGCCAGCGTGCCAGCGCCGCCTCTGCGCGGCCCCGTTCGGCATCGGCACGGCGAATCACGTAGCCCTCGTCGGCCAGCACACCGAGGGCCTCCTGCAGCACCGCCTCCGGCGCGGCGGCGAACGCCAGCTCGCGCGGTTCCGGAGCCGGCGTGGCCGTCGCACAGCCCGCCAGCAGCAGGGCCAACAGCGACACCAGGACAGCGCGACGCATCACAGCGACTCCCCAGCCGTCATGGCCTGGCGAAGCGAACGACAGAAGGGCGCGTCGCTACCGCTGCGGGTCTCGCGCAGTTCGCCGCGCCAGTCGATCACCTGAATGTCGCGGCTGACCCGCACCCCGCCGGGGTCGGCGATCACCGATACGCGCTCGAGCTGGGTGGCGTCCTGGGCGATGCTGCCGCCGGCGCCACCGAAGCCGATCATCATGCCGGTGGAAACCCCGCGCCCAGCGCCGATACCCACGCCACCGAAGAAGCCGGTGCGCTCCCAGGTGTCGTAGCGATCGCCGTAGCCGGGTATCGTCCTGGTGCGGTCGGCGCTGACCAACCCCACCGCCGGCTCGGTGTCGCGCACGACGAAGCCGTCCGCTTCCAGCGCGTTGAGCGCCCGACGCACCCATTCACGCGGTTCGAGGCCATCGGCCTCCCAGCGGCACTCCGCAGCCGGCTGCGGCTCTGCGGTGGGCAGCACCGTCGGTGTCGTCTGGCAGCCTACCAGCAAGGCCAATCCGGGCATCATCCACCACCACTGGCGCATGAGGTGTCTCCTTTCGTCATAGGGCGCAGTCTACGCCGCACAGCCCACCATGCAAGGGTGCTGCTGCCGTCTTGAGAGTGCCAACGGCCGCTCGGGTTCCCGAGGCGTCGTCACTGCGTCAACGAGCCGCCCCCACTTGACCGTCGCCGGCGTCACACGCGCATCATGCAAAGCGGCTATCGTGCCGATGTTGAGATATTGCTTAAGCGACGCCATATCGACACGTAGACTCTGAGGAAATCCCGTTACGCGACAAGGAGAACGCGCATGAGTGACACCAACGCCATCGGTCTGCACGAGAGCAGCGCCAGTCAGCTCGCCGAGAAACTCAACGCCCTGCTGGCGAACTACCAGATCTTCTACATGAACGTTCGCGGCTACCACTGGAACGTGAAGGGGCCGCAGTTCTTCGAACTGCATGCCAAGTTCGAGGAGTTCTACACCGACCTGCTGACCAAGGTCGACGAAGTGGCCGAGCGCATCCTCACCCTGGGACACAAGCCGGTGCACGCCTACAGCGATTACGTGGCCATGTCACAGATCCGCGAGGACAAGAACGTACACGACGGCGAAGCCTGCGTACGCGGCGTACTCCAGGGCTATCAGACCCTGATCGAGCTGCAGCGCGAGGTGCTGGCGCTGGCCTCGGATGCCGACGACGAGGGCACTGCCGCTCAGGCCGGCGACTACATCCGCGAGCAGGAGAAGACCGTCTGGATGCTCAACGCCTATCTGGGCTGAGAGCCTGCTGATCGGCAGCACCGTGAGGTCGCAGCGCAATACACGGCTGTTCAGGAACGGCGAGCATAGTCGAACAGTGTTCACTATGCTCCCTTTCCACCGCTATAATGTAGTGAGGGAAAAGAAGGGGTGACCGGAACGTGTCGTTGGCACTTGAGGAGAACCCCCATGAAACGTCTATTATTCACCGCACTGGTAGCCGCCTTGTCGCTGCCCTTCTCCATGTCGGCAAGTGCCGACCATGGCCGATATGCCGCTCATGGCGCCCAGATTCATCATCACCACTACTACGTGCGCGACCATCGTGGCAAACCACCGAAGCATCGGCGTCATCATCGCGCCCACCGCCACTCCCGCCCCGCCCATCGCGTAGTGGAGCATCACTATTACGCTCCTCCTCGATACGATCATCACTACCGAGGCCACACCGATGTCCCGCTGGTCACCGTGGGGGGCTATCCCGTGGTTCGCATCCAGGTCAACCACTGACGACTGTCCAGGCGGGCCTGGCCGATTTGCCGGGAGCGGCCTCACACGCCACTACATCGAGTCACGGTCCGATACCCCACTTCCCTTGCCTTCGGCCCTTGCCGTTTTATGGTGATAAGGGGCAGTGATGCCCCATGTCGTCGTACAAGGAGCAAGGAGATAGCGAATGAGCGAGAAGCTGAAAGGCAAGACCGTCGCCATCCTGGCCACCGACGGGTTCGAGGAGTCGGAGCTCACCGAGCCCAAGGCCGCGCTCGAGCGCGAAGGGGCTACGGTGCACGTCATCGCGCCGGACAAGGACAGCATTCGTGCCTGGGCCGGCACCGACTGGGGACCTTCCTACGACGTCGACCGCAAGCTCGAACAGGTCGATGCCGGCGACTACGACGCCCTGGAGCTTCCCGGCGGCCTGTTCAATCCCGACGCCCTGCGTCAGAACGAGCAGGCGCTGGCGTTCACACGGCGCTTCTTCGAGCAGCACAAACCGGTGGGCGCCATCTGTCACGGCCCCTGGGTATTGATCAACGCCGGCGTGGCCAAGGGCCGCCGCATGACCTCCTACCCTTCGGTGGAGATGGACCTGCGTAACGCTGGCGCCGAGTGGGTCGACCAGGAAGTGGTAGTCGACAGCGGGCTGGTGACCAGCCGCAAACCCGACGACCTCGAGGCCTTCTGCAGCAAGCTGGTCGAGGAGATCGCCGAGGGCAAGCACAGCCGCCAGCATGCCTGAGGCGCTTTCCGGCGCCGCCCATCGGCGCGGCGCCGGGTCGTTTCAAGCTTTCTCTTGCAAGCCCTCTCTTTCAAGCCCTCTCTTTCAAGACCTCTCTTTCAAGCCCTCGCGTTCAAGCCCTGTCGGCGGCTGGCGCGGTGGCCAGATCCTCGATCAGCGCCCGCAGCAGGTCCCAGAACTCCACCACGGAGTCCAGCTCCACCCGCTCGTCGGGCGAGTGGGCGCCGCGAATCGAGGGTCCGAAGGAGATCATCTCGAGGTTGGGATACTTGCCGGCCAGGATGCCGCACTCGAGCCCGGCATGGATCACCTTGACCGCCGGCTCGCGCCCCACCAGCTGCCGGTGCAGACGCTCGAAGCGCGCCAGCAGGGCGCTGTCGGGGGCAGGCGTCCAGCCGGGGTAGGCGTTCTCCACCCGCGTGCGAGCCCCGATCAGATCGAACAGGCCGCGGAAACGATCGGCCAGATCCTCCACCGCACTGTCACGCAGCGAGCGCACCAGGGCGCAGAGATGGAAGCGCCCTTCGTCGAGGCTCACCACGCCCAGATTGTTCGATGTTTCCACCACGCCGGGCACTGCGCTGCTCATGCGTTCCACCCCGTAGGGCGCCGCATTGAGCGCCGCCAGCAGCATGCTGCTGGCATGGGCGTTGAGCGCCTGGGCGGGTCTTTCCGCCACGCGCGCCGCGGCCAGGGACAGCCCCTCGTCGACGCCGGCCAGCTCGGCACGCAGTTGCTGTTCGAGCGCCTGCACCCGGTTCTCGGCGGCGGCGACCTCGTCAGCCGGCAGCACCACGGTGGCGAAGGCTTCACGCGGGATGGCATTGCGCAGCGTACCGCCACGATAGCTGACCAAGCGGATGTCGTAGGCTTCCAGCGCCCTGAGCACACGCACCAGCAGGCGGTTGGCATTGCCGCGCCCGCGATGGATGTCGATGCCGGAGTGACCGCCCACCAGCCCGGTCAGGGCGAGCTCGAGGACCACCTCGTCGACTCCCGACTTGGCGGTGGGCAGCTGGGCCTCCACCACGATGTCGGCGCCACCGGCGCAGCCGATGAAGACCTCGCCGCGATCCTCGGAGTCGAGATTGAGCAGCACGCTGCCCTGCAGCCAGTTTTCCCCCAGTTGCAGGGCACCACCCATGGAGCTCTCCTCCTCGAGGGTGAACAGCGCCTCCAGCGGGCCGTGGACCAGGGTGTCGTCTTCCAGGATCGCCAGCGCCGCCGCCACCCCCAGGCCGTTGTCGGCGCCCAGCGTGGTATGACGGGCGCGCAGCCAGCCGTCGTCCACGTAGGTCTCGATCGGGTCGCGGGTGAAGTCGTGGGGATGGTCGGCGTTGGCCTGGGCCACCATGTCGAGATGGCCCTGCAGGATGACTCCTGGCGCGCCCTCATGGCCCGGCGTGGCGGGCTTGCTCAAGCGCAGGTTGCCGAAGTCGTCGCGGTCGTGGGCGAGCCCATGCTGCTCTGCCCAACGCTCGAGGATCGCCACCAGTTCGGCCTCGTGTCCTGACGGGCGAGGCGTATTGCACAGCGTGCGAAAATGGCACCACAGCGGCTGTGGCGAGAGTTGCGCGAGATGTTCGTTCATGTTGGATCTGCATGATGGTAACCGGCCTACCTTACCGGGCCGGCAACGCCGGGAAAAGCCCGCTTAGCCTGCGCGCGACTCGCCGGCCAGCAGCGTGGCCACCAAATTGCGCATCCGCGCCATGACCTGTCGCCGCCCCTCGACTCCGGCCCGGGCGGCCAGCCAGGCGATATCGCGCCCTTGAAAGGCCCAGGCAGCGAGCCATGCCAGCTCGGGATCTTGCCGCCCCACCACTGCCGCACGGCATATCAGCCGTTGCAGGGCGAGACGCGCCAGCGCCGGCTCGCGGTGGCCGTGGGCCACATCGTCCAGGTCGCGCCACGCGGCCTCATCGAGCTCCGCTCGCTCCCCTTCCGCCAGCAGCGCCAGGGCGACCTCCGGCTCCAGCCCGGCCAGCTCGAAGGCGAGCAGAACGGGCAGCAGGGCATGGAAGCGCCGCGTCAGCGTTGCACACAGCGATTGCCCCATGGCAGTGAGCGGTGCCACCACCATGACCGCATGTTCTCCCGTCGAGGTTTCCCGCGACAGCCCCAGTCGTACCGTGCGAAAGCCCTGGGAGCGCCAGAAGGCGAGCAGCCCTGGCTCGGCGCCGAAACTGGCGCCCAGCAGGTCGACGCCGGCCTCCCGTGCCGCCTCGCGCTCACCTGCCAGCAGCCGCGCCCCCAGCCCCTCACGGCGCCGCTGGGGATGCACCGAAATACGCTGCACGCGGCGCAGGCGGGCCGTGAGCGCTTCACGGCAGCCGGCATGGGCGGCCAGCGACTGGGCCAGCAGATGCCCCGGCAGCCGTCGCTCGCCGCGCGCCACCTTGTCCGCCAGCTCGGGGGCGAAGCCCCCCTCGTCGGCGCACACCGCCACCGCCTGGGTATGGGAGCCGTCCGTCAGTGTCCGGACCCTGAGCTCCGGCGCATCGAGCAGCCGCTGAAGATCGGCCGGCGAGGTGCGGTAGTGGGCCTGCACCAGCAGACCGAAGATCTGGCGCAACGCGGGCTCGTCGCCGGCCAGCGCCTCGGGCTGCCAGTCCCGCTCCTGCAGCGGCTTCGAGGTCACCCCCGGCGGCTCGGCATCGAGCAGCAGCAGATCGTCGACCAGACGTTCGAGCGGGTCGCCTTCGGCCCAGCGTATCGGCGCGGCGAGATGGCATTCGCGCCAGTCCGGCGTCTGGCGCTCGAGTCGCGCGCGAAAGCGCAGGGCGAAACCGCGCCCGGAGCCCTCGTAACCGTGCACGGTGGTGGCAAAGGCGATGCGCGGAAACGCTTCGAGCCATTGCCCGAGCAGGGCGGCGGGAATGGCCGCAGCCTCGTCCACCAGCAGCCAGCTTCCCTGGCCGCCCGCCTCGCCGCGCTCGACCCGGGCGCTCAGCTCGTCGGGAGCGACGAACTCAACGCACCCGCCGCCTTCGTCGTCGAAGCGCCCACCGTGGCGCTGACCTTGCGGACGCAGCGCCACCAGACGCTCGAACAGCGCCTCGACTGCCACCAGGCGCGGCGCCGTCACCCAGATCTTCTCCTGTCCCTCGTTCAGCAGGCGGGCGCAGGCGATACCCAGCGCGGCACTCTTGCCGCGGCCCCGGTCGGCGGTGATCACCAGCGGTCGGCGCCGCCTGAGGCCGACCAGGCGTTCCACCGCCTGGCGCTGGTCGCGGGTGAGGCAATCGGGATCGCCGCTGTCAGGTAGCGGCCGAGGCCCGTCCGCCGCCAGTTCGGGCAACCGCAGCGGCTCGCCGGGTGTCCAGAACACGGCATCCTTTGCCTGCGCCAGCCGTTCGCGCAGGCGGGCCAGGTAGTGGCTGGCCGCCCGGTCACCAACGGCCGGTGGCAGCAACAGCAACAGCAAGCCGCCTGCCCGCAGGGTGCCGCTGAGGGCACCGAACGCGTCCGCATCGAAGCCCGCCTCGCTGGCGGCATCGAAGACGATCAGGTCGTGCTCGCCGCCCAGCCGCGTGCGGGCCTTGGCCGGCGGCAGCCATGTCTGTCCCGCCTTTTCGGGCGGCGTCGACGATACCCAACAGGGGCGCTGCCAGGTGCGTGCCTGCCACACGGCAAGCGCTTGCTGCCGCGCCGTGTCGGCCGGCGAGGTCGACCACACCAGGCCGCGCCATCCGCACGCAGCCATTTGGTCAGACCAATTAAATATTGCTCTCGCCTCTCGCTCGCACATCGCTCCGACCCTCACCGCACACTCTCCCCGCACGCCTCTTTGCATTAACAATTGGTCGCACTTCCAAACACACCGAAAAGCCTAAGCACGCTAAAGATAAGCACAGGATCTATAGAAAAAGCACAATTTTTCCGGAAGATCACAACAAAACACTATAAGTTACCTGCCGAAACATACTTCGCCTCAGCAAGATCCCGCACACGCCGTTTGGTCTGACCAATTTTCCATTATTGCTTTCCCTTTGAGTTGCATGGCTAATTCAGCGCTGGAATAGGCCTTTCCCAGAACAATACCCGTCACAACAAGTGGAGTCGCGTCTATGCAAGCCTCAACTGGCCCCAAGGTGTCCACACGCTTCAAGCTGGCCGGCACTGCCGCCGCCGTGATACTCGCGGGTGCCGCCATGGCCGGCACCGCCAACGCCCAGGAGCGCGTGCGCTGGCAGGTGCCCATCGCCTTTCCTTCACACCTGGTGGGCCTGAGTACGCCGGTCGTTCATCTGTCCGAAACGCTGGAAGCGATCTCCGGCGGCAACATCAACCTGCGCTACTACGAGCCGGGCGAGCTGATCCCGCCGTTCGAGATCCTCGACGCCGTTTCGGAAGGCCGCTATCCGGCCGGCTACACCTGGATCGGCTACGACCAGGGCAGCATTCCAGTACTGCCGCTGCTCTCCGGCCCACCCTTCGGCATGGAGCCGCCCGCCTTCATGGCCTGGCACTACTTCGGCGACGGCAACGATCTGCTGCAGGAAGTGTACGAGCCTTATGGGGTCAAGGCGCTGCTGTGCGGCGTGATCGGGCCGGAAGCCGCCGGCTGGTTCGCCGAGCCGCTGGAATCCCTCGACCAGATCGACGGCCTGCGCATCCGCTTCGCCGGTATCGGCGGACGCGTCATGGAGCAGCTCGGCGCCTCGGTCACCATGCTGCCCGGCGGCGAGCTCTACCAGGCCATGGAGCGCGGCACCATCGACGCCCTGGAGTTCTCGGCACCGGCCGTAGACCGCATCCTGGGCATGCAGGAGATCGTGCAGAACTACATCATGCCGGGCTGGCACCAGACCTACACCACCTCGCACCTGCTGGTGAACAAGGAGACCTGGGACGACCTTTCCGACCTGAGCCGCGCCCAGATCGAGACCGGCTGCCGCTCCGCCACGCTGTTCGGCTTCTCCGAGAGCGAGTGGGAGAACCCCCAGGCGCTGGCCGGCTTCGAAGCCGAGGGCGTGAACGCCCAGACCCTGTCGCCGGAGATCCTGGCCGAGCTGGAAAGCGTCACCATGGGCGTGCTGGATGAGATGGCCAGCAACGACGAGCTCTTCGCCCGCGTCCTGGAGAGCCAGCGTGAATGGATGCAGGTCCATGGCAACTGGCACGCCAAAGGCTACCTGCCGCGCTCCTACTATTCGCCCAACTCCAACTGACGGCAAGCGCCGGGTGCCGGTGGCATTGCCACCGGCACCCGGCCTCCCGGCTAGCGGCAACATGCAAGAGGCTGCACGATGTCTACACCGCTTCCCGACGCTCCCCCGGACGACACCCCGCTGCGCCCGGAGCTACCTACCAACCGTATCAGCCATGTGATCGACACGGCCATTGCCGTTCTCGGCAAGCTGCTTTCCTGGCTATGGCTCGTCACGCTCGCCGTAGTGCTCACCAATGTGTTCAGCCGTTTCATCCTGGGTCGCGGCTCCATCGCCCTGGAAGAGCTCTCGTGGCACTTCTTCGGCGCGACGATGATCCTGACCCTGGCTTACGCCGTGGTCACCGACGACCACGTACGCGTGGACGTGCTGCGTGACAAGTTCTCGCTGCGCTTCCAGGCCTGGGTCGAGCTGCTGTGTATCGTGCTGCTGGTGCTGCCGGTGCTCTACTTCATGGTCGACGGGCTCACCGAGTACGCCCAGCGCTCCTTCGCCCGCGGCGAACGCTCCCAGGCGCCCAGCGGCCTGCCCTACCGCTTCATCATCAAGAGTACCCTGCCGATCGGCATGGCGCTGATCGCCATCGCCTTGTCGTCGCGAGCGCTGCGCTGCTGTACCTATCTCTTCGGCTTCCCCCGGCAGCTGCCAATGCGGCGCCCGGTGGACCACCGCTAACGTGCCTTTGCGAGGAAGATCATGGGTCTCGAAGAAATTCTCGTCATCGGCATGTTCGCCGGCTTCATGGGGCTGCTGCTGATCGGCTTCCCGGTGGCCTGGGCATTGGCCGGCATCGGTTTTCTGTTTGCCGTCATCGGCCATGTGCTGGTCGAGCACATGGGGGCCGATCTGTGGTTCTCCTGGGGCGGCACCATCGGCGTTCTCGACCGGCGCCTCTATGGCATCATCGCCAACGAGCTGATGGTGGCCCTGCCGCTGTTCATCTTCATGGGCATCATGCTCGACCGCTCCGGCATCGCCGAGCGGCTGATGAACTCCCTGGTACGCGTACTGGGCGGGCTGCGCGGCGGCTACGCCGTGACCGTGGTCATCGTCGGCGTGCTGCTGGCCGCTTCCACCGGCATCGTCGGCGCCTCGGTGGTGCTGCTCGGCATGCTCTCCATCGGCCCCATGCTGCAAGCGAAGTACAACAAGTCGCTGGCGGTGGGCACCGCCTGCTCGGTGGGCACCCTGGGCATCCTGGTGCCGCCCAGCATCATGCTGGTGCTGATGGCCGACCGCCTGGGCACCTCGGAAGCCTCGGTGGGCCGCCTGTTCATGGGCGCACTGATTCCCGGCATCATGCTGGGGGTGATGTACATCGCCTATATCGTGATCGCCGCCTATATCAAGAAGGACCTGGCGCCGGCTCCGGAGAATCGCCAGCCGCTCAATGCCCGCGCCCTGCTCGAGGTATTGATTGCCGTGCTGCCGCCTCTGGCGCTGATCGTGGCGGTGCTCGGCTCGATCTTCACCGGCTTTGCCACCACCACCGAAGCTTCCGCAGTGGGCGCGCTGGGCGCCGTGCTGCTGGCCCTGTTCAATCGCCGCCTGAACTTCGACGTGGTGTCCAAGGCGCTCTATCAGACCACCCGCACCACTGCCTTCATCTTCGGCATCTTCGTCGGCGCCACCGTCTTCGCCGTGGTGCTGCGCGGGCTGGGCGGCGACGACGTGATTCGCAACGCCATTACCGGGCTGCCCTTCGGTCCGGCCGGCGTGGTACTGACCATCATGCTGGTGGTGTTCCTGCTCGGCTTCTTCCTCGACTGGGTGGAGATCACGCTGATCATCCTGCCGCTCGTCGCCCCGGTGGTGTTCAGTCTGGGGGTCGATCCGGTGTGGTTCGCCATCCTCTTCGCCATCTGCCTGCAGACCTCGTTCCTGACGCCACCGGTGGGCTTCGCGCTGTTCTACATCAAGGGCGTCTGCCCGCCGGGCATCACGACGCTCGACATCTACAAGGGGGTCGCCCCCTTCGTGGCCCTGCAGATGCTGGGATTGTTCCTGGTGTTCTTCTACGAGCCGCTGGCTACCTGGCTGCCTGCTCAGGTCTACAGCGGACGCTGACGACAGCGACGGCGACGGCGCCCCACCGGGCGCCGTCGCCTTCTGCGCTTTATGGATAGACTTTGGTCTATTCTCCCACTCCTCTCCCTTCGCCCCCAATTCGCCGCCAGGCAATTATTTTACCTTTCAATTCATATAGATCCGCTTTTTCCACTTTCTTAATTAAACATAACCGATGCGCGGCTCGGCCCCACCGTGTCCGACGCCTGAGCGTAGCCAGCTATCGATTCCGGTCATGACAGCGTGCTAGCTTGTCGATGTTCTCTGGCGGCCTGACCGATCATTCAGCAAATCACAACGACTGCGGCACGCCGCCTGGCAGGATTCTTCTCTTTACGGTACACAACAACACCCAGAAGGGAGCACGTCATGAAGATGAAGATGAAATTCGCCCTCTCCGGTCTGGCTGCCGGCATCGCCCTGGCAGCTTTCGCCTCCAGCGCCCAGGCCCAGGAGCGCTGGACCATGACCTCCACCTGGCCGGACAGCATCGATCTGATCCAGATCGACCGCCACTGGGTGGAGCTGGTCAACAAGATCGCCGGTGACGAGCTGCAGATCGAGTTCCGTGCCGGCGGCACCCTGATGCCCGGCACCGAGGTGTTCGACGCCACCGAGACCGGCAGCATCGAGGCCGCCGGCGACTGGCCCGGCTACTGGGCCGGCCGCAACCCGGCCTTCTCGCCGCTGGCCACCACCACCATGCTGTTCAACGCCGTCGACTACCTCAACTGGATTCAGCAGTGGGGCGGCTGGGATCTCTACCAGGAGATCTATGGCCAGTACGACATGGTCTACCTGCCCTACGGCATCACCAACAACGAATCGGGCTTCATGGGCCGTACACCCATCGAGAGCCTGGCCGATCTCGACGGCAAGCGTCTGCGCCTCTCCGGGCGTGACCAGGGTCGCGTGCTCGAGCAGTTGGGCGGCTCCCAGGTCACCCTGGCCGGCGGCGAGATCTATCAGGCGGTGGAACGCGGCGTGGTCGACGGCGCCGAATTCTCCACCCCGGGCGTGGATTACAATGCCGGCTTCGCCGAGGTGGTCGAGTACTGGTCGGTGCCGGGCTGGCACCAGTCCGCCAGCGTGTTCGGCGTGATGATCAATCGCGATGCCTGGGACGCCCTCTCCGAGGAGACCCAGGAGAAGCTGAAGATCGCCGCCGATGCCACCATGGCCTGGTCCATCGCCTGGTCGGAGCGCGGCTCCACCGAAGGTACCGAGCGGTTCATCGATGCCGGCGTGACCATCAATCAGCTCTCCGACGAGGATCTGGAGCGCATCCAGGAGATCACCAACGAGGTGATCCTGCGCGGTGCCTGCGAGCACCCGGACCACGCCAAGGTCTACCACTCCATGATCGGCTACCTGGAGCACTACGCCACCTGGCGTGACATCTCCGCGCCGTTCAACATGAGCCGTACCATGGACAACCTGCCCTCGCTCGAAGAGATCGAAGCCTGCCTGTAAGGCTGTCCTGGCCGCCCCACCCGGGGCGGCTGTCGTTCCGACGTCGGAGACTGGACCCATGAATGCGATTGCCAAGGCGATCGACACGCTCAACGAGGTGTTCGGGCGGGTCATCGCGCCGCTGATCGCCATCATCACCCTGGTGGTGCTCTACGATATCGCCCTGCGCCTGTTCACCGGGCGCCCCAGCGACTGGGCCTTCGACATCACCAAGATGCTGTTCGGCGCCCACTTCATGCTGATGGCGGCCTACGGCCTGCGCCATCATGCCCACGTCGAGGTCGACGTGCTCAAGCGTCTGCTGTCGCGCCGCAAGCAGGCGCTGCTCGAGATCCTCGGCTACCTGATCTTCTTCGTGCCGTTCATCTACATGCTGATCACCCTGGGCTGGAGTTTCTTCATGCGCTCCTACAGCCGCGGCGAGACCACCTACGGCATGGTCTCGATCCCGGTCTACCCGATCAAGGGGGTGATCGTGGTGGCCGCCGTGCTGATCCTGCTGCAGGCCATCGCCATCGTCATCCGCGCCATCCAGCAGCTGCGCGAGGAGAGAGCCGCATGAACCTGAGTCCCGAACTGCTCACCCTGGTGATGTTCGGCGGGCTGCTGATCGGCCTGTTCATGGGCCATCCGCTGGCCTTCGTGCTGGGCGGTATCGCCGTCATCGGCGCCTACCTGGGCCCCGGCGAGCGCGTGCTCGGCACCATCATCAACAACATCTACGGCAATGCCATGGACAACTACGTCCTGGTGGCCATTCCGCTGTTCGTGCTAATGGCGCGCTTCCTCAACGACTCCGGCGTCACCGAGAAGATGTTCGCGGTGATGCGCCTGCTGCTGGCCAACCTGCGCGGCGGCCTGGCGCTGACCGTGGTCATCGTCTCGGTGATGCTGGCCGCCACCACCGGCATCGTCGGCGCCTCCATCGCGGTGATGGGCATGATCGCGCTGGTGCCGATGCTCAAGCACGGCTACAACAAGGAACTCAGCACCGGGGTGATCATGGCCAGCGGCTGCCTGGGCATCCTGATCCCGCCGAGCATCATGCTGATCCTGATGGCCAGCTACTCGCCGGTGTCGGTGGGCGCGCTGTTCGCCGGCGCGCTGGTGCCGGGGCTGATGCTGGGGGCGATGTACGCGCTCTACGTGCTGGTGATCTGCTATATCAAGCCCGCCTACGGCCCGCCGGTGCCCACCGAGGAGCGCGCCGAGACCTCGACCGCTCAGCTGCTGCTGATGCTGGCCAAGTACGTGCTGCCGCCGATGGCGCTGATCCTCGGCGTGCTGGGGGCACTGTTCACCGGGGTGGCCACCGCCACCGAGGCCTCGGCCATCGGCGTGGCCATCGCCTTCCTGCTGTTCTTGATCTTCGGCGACCGCCGCCTCAAGACCTGCTTCAACACCCTGATCGAGGCCGGCAAGACCACCACCATGGTGATGCTGGTACTGGTCGGCGCCACCGCCTTCACCGGGGTGTTCTCCCGCGGCGGCGGCATGACCGTGATCAGCGACCTGGTGCTGGCGATGCCCGGCGGCACCACCGGGGCGCTGATCCTGATGCTGTTCCTGGTGTTCCTGCTGGGGATGTTCCTCGACTGGACCGGCATCGTGCTGCTGAGCTTCCCGATCATGCTGCCGATCGTCAATCAGATGGGCGTGGACGTGCTGTGGTTCGTGGTGATGGTGGCAGTGGTGCTGCAGACCTCGTTCCTGACCCCGCCGTTCGGCTATGCCTTGTTCTACTTGAAGGGGGTGGCGCCCAAGGGGGTGGAGATCGTCGACCTGTACCGGGCGGTGGTGCCCTTCTGTGCACTGATCGTGCTGGCCTGTGTGCTGATGGCCTTCTTCCCGGTGCTGGTGACGGGGCTGCCGTCGCTCATGCTCGGTTATTGAATCACCTCCCGGCCTGACCTTGGCGCCCGCATCCCCGGATGCGGGCGCTTTTCATTGACGTCGGTCAGCTGCAGGGGCATGCGACAACTGATATCATTTCCACCCGTGACCGCCTCGCATTACCGCGCCACCGAGCCAGCCAGTCAAGGAGTTCCGCTTGTTCCGTTCCACCGCTACCGGGCTTGCCTCGATCACTCGTCGCTTGAGCCCCTGGACACTCCTGATTCTCAGCGTTGCCTTCGTCGTCGCCCTGCCGGTGATAGTGGTGCTGGCCCACATCGTGATGCCCACCGAGGGGGTCTGGCAGCATTTGGCCAGCACGGTGCTGGGACGCTACGTGAGCAATACCCTCTACCTCACCGTCACGGTGGGCCTCGGCACCATGATCATCGGTACCGGTACCGCCTGGCTGGTGGTGATGTGCCGCTTCCCGGGACGGCGGATCTTCGAATGGGCGCTGCTGCTGCCGCTGGCCGTGCCCACCTATGTGATCGCCTACGCCTACACCGATTTCCTGCAGTATGCCGGCCCCTTGCAGACCTGGCTGCGCGAGGTGTTCGAGTGGGGCCGCGGCGACTACTACTTTCCCAACATTCGCTCGCTGGGCGGCGCCGCCACGCTGATCACGCTGGTGCTCTACCCCTACGTCTACCTGCTGGCCCGGGCCGCCTTCCTCGAGCAGTCGGTGTGCGTGCTCGACGTCGGCCGCACCCTGGGCCGCGGCCCGTGGAACCTGTTCGCCACCGTGGCCGTGCCGCTGGCGCGCCCGGCCATCGTCGGCGGGGTCTCGCTGGTGTTGATGGAGACGCTGAACGAGTTCGGCGCGGTGCAATTCTTCGGTGTGGATACCTTCACCACCGGCATCTACCGCACCTGGTTCGGCCTCGGCGAGCAGGTGGCCGCCGCCCAGTTGGCCGCCTGCCTGCTGCTGTTCGTGTTCCTGCTGATCCTGATGGAGCGCTGGTCGCGGGGCAAGCGTCAGTATTTCCACACCACCAACCGCTACCAGCAGCTGCCGGAGTATCGGCTGCACGGCTGGCGTGCCGCGGCGGCCTTCGCCGCCTGCGCCCTGCCGGTGCTGATCGGCTTTCTCATTCCCAGCGGCCTGCTGGCGCAGATGGCCATCACCACGGGCGACGCCCTGTGGGGCACCCGTTTCCTCGGCTTTGCCTGGAACAGTCTGAAGCTGGCGGTGATCGCCTCGTTGATCGCCGTGGGGCTGGCCGTGATACTCAGCTACGGCGTGCGCCTGCACGACAGCCCGCTGACGCGCATCGCCACGCGTATCGCTTCGATGGGCTATGCCATCCCCGGTTCGGTGATCGCGGTGGGCATCCTGATTCCCTTCGCCTGGCTCGACAAGAGCATCAACACCTGGCTGCACGCCCACTACGGCATGATCGTCGGCCTGATCTTCAGCGGCACGGCGTTCATCCTGATCTATGCCTATGTGGTGCGCTTCCTGGCAGTCTCCTTCAACACCGTGGAGGCGAGCCTGGGCAAGGTGACGCCGAGCATGGATGCCGCCTCGCGCACCTTGGGCCAGACACCGGCCGGCACGCTCAAGCGGGTGCACACCCCGATCATGCGCGGCAGTCTGTTCGCGGCGGGCATTCTGGTGTTCGTGGACATCATGAAGGAGCTGCCGGCCACCATTATCCTGCGCCCCTTCAACTTCGACACCCTGGCGGTGCGGGCCTACAGCCTGGCCTCGGACGAGAGACTGGCCGAGGCATCGACCGCCTCTCTGGCGATCGTGGCCGTCGGCATCATTCCGGTGGTGCTGCTGAGCATGGCCATGCGCCGCTCACGCCCCGGCTCAGGCAGGCGTTGAGGGAAAGACGAAGACCTGCGACAGGTCGAGGTGAATGTCCACCCGCTGCCCTTCGGCGGGCAGGAAGACGCCGGGAACCCGGGCGTGCAGGTGGGCCTCGCTGCCGTCCTCGCCGTGGGCGCAGATGTGCAGCAGGCTGCTGCGGCCCAGCAGCTTGGCCATGATCACATGGCTGTAGCGGTGCTCCGGCGCCGGCTCGAAGTGCTCGGTGATGCGCAGCGCCTCCGGGCGGATCATCACCTGGGCCTGGCTCCCTTCGGGCAGCCAGCCGGCCTCCACCGGCCCTACCGGGGTCATCACCCGGCCGCCGCGCACCTCGCCCTGCAGCTCGTTCACCTCACCGAAGAACGCCACCACGAAGGGGTCGCAGGGCGCGCAGTAGAGCTCCCGCGGGGTGCCCACCTGGACGATGCGTCCGTCGCGCATCAGCGCGATGCGGTCGGCCATGAACATGGCCTCCTCGGGATCGTGGGTGACCAGCAGAGTGGCCGCACCGACCTTCTTGAGCACGTGCAGGGTATCGTCGCGGATGCGGTCGCGCAGGCGCGCATCGAGGCTGGAGAAAGGCTCGTCGAGCAGCATCAGCTGCGGTGAAGGCGCCAGGGCACGCGCCAACGCCACGCGCTGCTGCTGCCCGCCGGAGAGCATGTGCGGATAGGACTCGGCATAGGCGGCCATGCCCAGCTGTTCGAGCAGGCCAAGCGCACGCTCGCGACGCTGCCGCGGCGGCTCGCCCTTGAGCCCGAAGGTCACGTTCTCCAGTACCGTGAGATGAGGGAACAGCGCCGAGTCCTGGAAGGCCAGGCCGACGTTGCGTTTCTCCGGCGGCACGTGCTTGCCCTTGGGCACCGCTATCTCGCCGTCGTTGAGCGTCACGCGCCCCTGCTGCAGCACCTCGAGGCCGGCGGCGATGCGCAGCAGCGTGGTCTTGCCGCATCCCGAAGGGCCCAGCAGACAGACGACTTCACCGGGTTCCACGATGAGATCGACACCGCGCACGGCGGCCAGACCGTCGAAAGTGTGATGCACCGCCTCCATGGTCAGCGCGGTAGGCTGACGGTAGGGGACGTGGCCGACTTCCATTGGCTTCGATTGGCTAGTCATAGGTCAGGCGACTTGGTCAAAGTGAAGGGTTAGGCTCATCGTACCCGAAATGTCTAGTAGGTACGTTTGAAATCTACTCGCAATTGTCAATTTTTCCATCTTTCCTTGCTCCCGGTCAGCTCTCTGTCGCCTCCCTCCGTTTCGTGGCTCGAGGGGCGCTTGACGGCCTCAACGGAAAACGCTTCAATAGCGATCAACGTAATGCAACGTATTATCATTAGTACTCAAGTAACCTGATCGTTCGTCCCTCGAGGTGAATCATGTCCCAAGCCAAACGTCTCGTCGCTCCGCTTGCCGCCATGCTGGCCGGCTCGGCCTTTGCCACCACGGTAGCAGCAGATGAGGTCAACCTCTACTCGGCGCGTCATTACGACGTCGACGAGCAGCTCTATCAGGCCTTCACCGACGAGACCGGTATCAAGGTCAACCTGCTGGAGGGCGACTCCGACCAGCTCATCGACCGCATCAAGCGTGAGGGCATCGCCAGCCCCGCCGACGTGATGATCACCGTGGATGCCGGCCGTCTGTGGCGCGCCGAGCAGGAGGGCATCTTCCAGGCCATCGAGTCCGACGTGCTTGCCGAGCGCCTGCCGGACTCCATGCGCCACCCCGAAGGCAAGTGGTTCGGTTTCAGCCAGCGCGTGCGGGCGATCTTCTACAACCCGGAAAACGTCGACCCCAGCGAGATCACCTCCTATGAGGACCTGACCGATCCGCGCTGGGAGGGCGAGGTGTGCATTCGCTCGTCCAACAACATCTATAACCAGTCGCTGCTGGCGGCAATGATCGACCATCACGGCGCTGAAGAGGCCGAGGCCTGGGCCCAGGGCATCGTCAACAACCTGGCGCGCCAGCCCGAGGGCGGCGACACCGACCAGATCCGCGCCGTCGCCGCCGGCGAGTGCGATCTGGCCGTGGCCAACCACTACTACTACGTGCGCCTGCTCAACTCCGACAGCGAAGCCGACCGCAACGTTGCCGAGAGCGTCGGCATCCTGTTCCCCAACCAGGACGACCGCGGCATTCACGTCAACGTCGGCGGCGCCGGCGTCGTGGCCACCTCACCGAACCGCGAGAACGCCATTCGCTTCCTCGAGTTCCTCTCCTCCGATGCTGCCCAGGAGATCTTCGCCGCCGGCAACTTCGAGTACCCGGTCGTCGACGGTGTGAACATGGACGAGACGCTGAAGTCCTGGGGCGAGCTGCACAAGGACGACCTGAACATCAGCGTGCTGGGTGAGAACAACCCGGAAGCGATTCGTATCTTCGATCGCGTCGGCTGGCGCTAAGCCTTAGCCGGCAAGCCCGAAACGAAAACGCCACCGCAGCCGCGGTGGCGTTTTTGATTGGGGACCTAGTGGGCTTCGTCCCAATTCACCCCACTCTCAGCCTCGACGATCAGCGGCACGCTGAGCTCGGCGGCGGCCTGCATACGCGACTTCACCTCGCCGATGAATTCATCGACCTGCCCTTCACCGACCTCGAACACCAGTTCGTCGTGTACCTGCATGACCATGCAGGCGTCGAAGGCGCTCTCCTGCAGCCAGGCGTCGACCTCGATCATGGCGCGCTTGATGATGTCCGCCGCGGTGCCCTGCATCGGCGCGTTGATCGCGGTGCGCTCGGCGGCCTGGCGCCGGGCATGGTTCTGGGCGCGGATCTCGGGCAGATAGAGCCGCCGTCCGAACACGGTCTCGACGAAGCCATCCTCGGCGGCCTGGGCGCGGATGCGTTCCATGTAGCGGGCCACGCCGGGGTAACGGTCGAAGTAGCGGTCGATGTAGGTCTGCGCCTGGCTGCGCTCGATGTGCAGCTGCTTGGAGAGCCCCCAGGCGCTCATACCGTAGATCAGCCCGAAATTGATCGCCTTGGCGCTGCGACGCTGCTCGCCCGAGACCTTCTCCAGCGCCACGCCGAAGACCTCGGCGGCGGTGGCGGTGTGGATGTCGCGCCCCTCGGCAAAGGCGGTGAGCAGCCCCTGGTCCTCCGAGAGATGCGCCATGATGCGCAGCTCGATCTGCGAGTAGTCGGCGGCAACGATGCGGTAGCCGGGCCGGGCGATGAAGGCCTGGCGGATCTTGCGCCCCTCCTCGGTGCGGATGGGAATGTTCTGCAGGTTGGGATCGGACGAGGAGAGCCGGCCGGTGGCGGCGACCGCCTGATGGTAGCTGGTGTGCAGCCGTCCGGTGCGCTTGTTGACCAGTCGCGGCAGCTTGTCGGTATAGGTCGACTTGAGCTTGGCCAGCCCGCGATGCTCCATGATCACCTTGGGCAGCGGGTAGTCCAGCGCCAGCTCCTCGAGCACGGCCTCGGCGGTGGAGGGCGCGCCCTTGGGCGTCTTCTTGAGCACCGGGATTTTCTGCTCCTCGAACAGGATCTCGCCGAGCTGCTTGGGCGAGCCGAGGTTGAACTCGCGCCCGGCCAGCTCGAATGCGCGGGTTTCGAGCTCGGCGATGCGCGCTTCGAGTTCCTGGCTCTGGGCATGCAGGCGCGCGGCGTCGATCGCCACCCCGGTGCGCTCGATGCGCGACAGCACCGGGATCAGCGGCCGCTCGATGGTGTCCAGCACCTCGGCCAGGCGCCCCTCGGCCTCGATGCGCGGTCGCAGTTCGCAGTGCAGGCGCAGGGTCACGTCGACGTCCTCGCAGGCGTAGGGCACGGCCTGCTCGAAGTCGATCTGGTTGAAGGTGAGCTGCTTGGCCCCCTTGCCGGCGATCTCCTCGAAGCTCACCGTCTTCTGCCCCAGGTACTTCAGCGCCAGCGAATCCATGTCGTGACGGGTGGCGGTGGAGTTGAGCACGTAGGATTCGAGCATGGTGTCGGTGAGCGGCCCGCGCACCTGGATGTCGTAGTTGGCCAGCACCGAGATGTCGTACTTGAGGTTCTGGCCGATCTTGCCGCGGCAGGGGTCCTCCAACAGCGGCTTGAGGGCGGCGAGCACCGCGGCCCGGTCGAGCTGCTCGGGCACGTCGAGGTAGTCGTGGGCGAGCGGCACGTAGGCCGCCTCGCCGGGTTCGAGCGCCAGCCCCACGCCGACGATCTCGGCGTCCATGTAGTTGAGGCTGTTGGTCTCGAGGTCGAAGCAGAAGGCCTCGCATTTACCCAGCCGCGCCAGCCACTCGTCGAGCTCGGCCTGGGTCAGGATCAGGTGATTCTTGCATGCCGCCACGCTGGCCGGTGGCGCTTCCGGGTCGAGGTTGCCCGCCGCGGCGGTGCCGGCGACCCCGGCGCCGCGCTCGACGTCGTCGACGCCCTCGTCCTTGCCCGAGAGCAGCTCGGAGAGCCAGGCCTTGAACTCGAGCTCGGTGTAGAGCCGCTTGAGCGCCTCGCGGTCGGGGTGGGCGATGTCGAGATCGTCGAGGCCCACCGGCAGCTCGCAGTCGGTCTTGATGGTGGCCAGCTGATAGGAGAGATAGGCCATCTCGCGGTGCTCTTCGAGCTTCTTGGGCAGCGTCTTGGCGCCGCGAATGTCGAGGGTCTTGACCCTGTCCAGGTCGGCGTAGATGGCATCGAGCCCGCCACCCATGCCCTGCAGCAGGCCCAGGGCGGTCTTCTCGCCCACCCCCGGCACCCCGGGGATGTTGTCAACCTTGTCGCCCATCAGCGCCAGGAAATCGATGATCAGCGTCGGCGGCAGGCCGAACTTGGCCTCGACCCCGGCCTCGTCGAGGGTCTCGTCCTTCATGGTGTTGACCAGGGTGATGTGCGCGTTGACCAGCTGCGCCATGTCCTTGTCGCCGGTGGAGATCACCGCGTCGCGGCCGGCCTCGGTGGCCAGCCGCGCCAGGGTGCCGATGACGTCATCGGCCTCCACGCCTTCGACGCACAGCAGCGGCAGGCCGAGGGCACGCACGCAGGCGTAGAGCGGCTCCACCTGGCTGCGCAGGTCGTCGGGCATCGGCGGGCGCTGGGCCTTGTACGCCTCGAACAGCTCGTCACGGAAGGTCTTGCCCTTGGCGTCGAAGACTACCGCCATGGGGCTGTCCGGATAATCCTTGATCAGCCGCTTGAGCATGTTGAGCACGCCCTTGACGGCGCCGGTGGGCTGGCCCGTGGAGGTGGTCAGCGGCGGCAGGGCGTGAAAGGCGCGGTAGAGGTAGGACGAACCGTCGACGAGAACGATGGGCGTGTCGGCCATGTATCGGGCATCCGTTGAGTCTGTGCAAGAAAATGTGATCCTGATCAGCCATGATACGCATTGCGCGTCGCTTTTGCCGCCATCGTTGGGTTCTCGCTGTCCAACGTCATACACTGGAAACAGCCACTCGTTGGCAACGTTTGTCGCAAGCGGTCTTCGGAGGCCAACATGAACGCTCTTCCCCGTTTCCTGGCTGTTGCACTGCTTTCCCTCGGCCTCGGTCTGGCAGCGGCCGCTCCGAGCCTGGCTCAATCCGCCAACGTCGAACCCGACATCACCATTCGCCAGGAGGAGGACCGCACCATTCGCGAATACCGGGTGAACGGCCAGCTCTACGCCATCGAGATCCGCCCCAGCCGGGGCCCCAGCTACTTCCTGGTCGATCACGACGGCGACGGCAACTTCGAGCGCCAGGAGGGCGACCGCATCGCCGTACCGCAGTGGGTGCTGCGTCGTTTCTAGCGGCCAACCCCGCCCTCCGTCCAGGTGAATGGCGGAACCTGTCCAGCAGACGTGCATCACAGTGCCAAGACGCTACAATAGGCGGCTTGGCAACCTGGGCGAGAGACACATGGCCGTATTCACCCCGTTGAGCGACGCACAGGTCGCAGAGTTTCTCAGGCGTTTCGATGTCGGCGAGCTGGTGTCCCTGGCGGGGGTCGCCGGCGGCACCGAGAACAGCACGTTCTTCGTCACCACCGACCGCCACGATCTGGTGCTGACCCTGTTCGAGCAGGGTGAGCACGAGGAGCTGCCGTTCTTCGTCGAGCTGCTCGACTATCTGGACGAGCATCGCCTGCCGGTGCCGGGTCCGGTACACGACCGCGAAGGTATCGCCCTGCACAGCCTGGCCGGCAAGCCGTCGCTGCTGTTTCCACGGCTGCCGGGACGCCATCCGATGTCGCCCAATCTGACCCAGTGCAGAGCTCTGGGCGACGCGCTGGGACGTATGCACGTGGTGTCCCAGCACTTTCCCGGCCATCGTCCCAACCCACGCGACCTGAACTGGCTGACGGCCATGCATCACAAGGTGCTGGGCTACCTCTCGCCCGAGGATCAGACCCTGATGAAGGACGAGGTGGAGATCTACCAGGGCGTGTTCGGCGATGCCCCCGAACTGCCCCACGGGGCGCTGCATGGCGACCTGTTCCGCGACAACACCCTGTTCGAGGACGACCGCCTCGGCGGCATCATCGACTTCTACAACGGCTGCACGGGCGATCTGCTGTTCGATCTGGCCATCGTCATCAACGACTGGGCTTCCGGCCCCGATGGCCGCCTGGACCGCGCCCGCCACGACGCCATCATCAGCGCCTACCAGGCTCGCCGCCCCCTCACCGCCACCGAGCGCGAGGTGTGGCCGACGATGCTGCGCATGACCGCGCTGCGCTACTGGCTGTCACGTCTGCTGGTGGTCTACGTCGATCCACCGGCCCACGACCTGACGCCTCATGACCCGGCGCAGTTCCATACCATTCTCACGGCACGCCTGAACCACGGCGCTCTGCCCCTGCCTGAAGCGAGCGATACATGAGTCTATCCATGGGAGCAGCCTCCGGTCCCGCCCAGCGCGCGCGTCGCACCTGGAACATCGACCAGTGGGGCAGCGGATACTTCGACGTCGACGACGACGGTCATGCCCTGGTGCGCCCTCTCGGCAGCGAGGCCGAAGGGCCGGCCCTGCCGCTGGCACCGCTGGTGGACCAGCTGCGCGAAGCCGACCTGAGGCTGCCGGTGCTGGTACGCTTCAGCGACATTCTGCACGACCGCGTGGAACAGCTGTGCGAGGCCTTCGACCTGGCCATGCGCGAGGAAGAGTACGTCGGCGGCTACACCGCCGTGTACCCGATCAAGGTCAATCAGCAGCGCCGCGTGGTCGAGGAGATACTCGCCACCCGCGAGCGCGGCCACGGCCGGGTCGGCCTCGAGGCCGGCAGCAAGCCGGAGCTGCTCGCCGTGCTGGCGCTCTCCGCCGACGGCCCCTCGCTGATCGTGTGCAACGGCTACAAGGACCGCGAGTACATCCGCCTGGCGCTGATGGGCGAGAAACTCGGCCATCGGGTCTACCTGGTGGTTGAGAAGTTCTCCGAGCTGCCGCTGATCCTGGAGGAGGCCGAGCGCCTCGGCGTCACCCCGCGCATCGGCCTGCGCGCTCGTCTGGCCTCGGTGGGCATGGGCAAGTGGCAGGACACCGGCGGCGAGAAATCCAAGTTCGGTCTCACCGCGGCCCAGATGCTGGCGGTGGTGGAGCGCCTGCGCGAAGCCGACTCGCTGGGCAGCCTGCAGCTGGTGCATTTCCACCTGGGCTCGCAGATCGCCAACATCCGCGACATCCAGGTCGGCCTGCGCGAGTGTGCGCGCTTCTACCAGAGCCTGCTGGCACTGGGTGCACCGATCGACACCGTCGACGTCGGCGGCGGCCTGGGTATCGACTACGAAGGCACCCGTTCGCGCAGCTTCTGCTCGATCAACTACTCGATGCGCGAGTATGCGCGCAACGTGGTCAGCGCCTTTGCCCAGGCCTGCAACGAGGCGGAAATTCCCCATCCGCACCTGATCAGCGAATCGGGCCGCGCCCTCACCGCTCACCACGCGGTGCTGATCACCAACGTGATCGGCGAGGAGCGGGTCAACGACGCGGCGCCGGAGCGCCTGGCCGAGGACGACCCGCAGCTCGACGAGCTGTGGCGCGTGCACGACCTGCTCAACGGCTCGGTGGAGCCGCGCGAGCTGGTGGAGGCATGGCACGACCTGCTGCAGGCGATGAGCGAGATGCACGACCGCTTCCTCATGGGGCTGGCCGACATCACCGTGCGCGCCGAGGCCGAAGGGGTCTACTTCGCCGCCTGTGCGCGCCTGCGCGAGCGGCTCGACAGCCGCAACCGTGCCCACCGCGAGATCATCGACGAGCTGGCCGAGAAGCTCGCCGACAAGCTGTTCGTCAACTTCTCGCTGTTCCAGTCGGTGCCCGACGTGTGGGGCATCGATCAGATCTTCCCGGTACTGCCGCTGACCGGACTCAACCGCGAGCCCAGCCGCCGCGGCGTGATCCAGGACATCACCTGCGACAGCGACGGTCGCATCGACGGCTACGTCGACGGCCAAGGGGTGGAGACGACCCTGCCGCTGCCCGAGTGGCGCGACGACGAGGAGCGCCTGCTGGGCTTCTTCCTGGTCGGTGCCTACCAGGAGATCCTCGGTGACCTGCACAATCTGTTCGGCGACACCGACTCCGTCGACGCCGCCCTGGATGTGAACGGCGAGTGGGTGCTGAGCCACGCCCAGCAGGGCGACCGCGTCTCCGACGTGCTGGCCTACGTCAACTTCGATGCCAAGGTGCTGCGCGACCGCCTGGCCGGCCAACTGGCCGACAGCGGGCTGCCGGCGGAAGAGCAGGAGCACTTCCTCGACGATCTCTCCGCCGGCCTGCAGGGCTACACCTATCTCGAGTAGGCTCATCCCTGCCGGAGTCACTCGAGCGCAAACGACACGACGCCCCCGCGGCCTGGCCGCGGGGGCGTCGTCGTTCGGAACCTGCGTAGCGGCAGAGCGAGACCTTACTCGACGACCTGAGCCGTGACCTCGAGGCCGCCGGTGAGGGTCATACGCAGCTTGGCGCCGCGCGGCAGCTCGCCGACGCCCTCGGGGGTGCCGGTGATGACCACGTCGCCCGGCTCGAGGGTGAAGTGACGGCTCATCTCGGCCACCAGGGTGGGCACCGGGAACAGCATGTCGGAACCCTCGCCGTGCTGACGCAGCTCGCCGTCGATCTCCAGCTCGAAGGTCAGCGCATTCCAGTTCGGCGCACGGCTGAGCGGCAGGAAGGCGGACAGCGGACAGGCGCCGTCGAACGCCTTGGCGATCTCCCAGGGGTGGCCCTTCTCCTTCAGGCGGGTCTGCACGTCGCGCAGGGTCAGATCCAGCGCCAGCCCGATGCCGACGATGGCCCGCTCGGCCTCATCGGCGGTGGCATGGGACAGGGTCTCGCCGATCAGCAGCGCCAGCTCCGCCTCGTAGTGCACTTCGCCACGGGAAAAGGGCGGATCGAGGGGCTCGTCGAGGCTCACCGCACTGGTAGCCGGCTTGATGAACAGCAGCGGCTCGGTGGGTATCGGGTTGTCCAGCTCCTTGGCGTGATCGGCATAGTTGCGGCCAATGCATACGATCTTGCCCAGCGAATGGGGAAACTCCTGGCCATCGGTAAAACGGGGAACAAAGCGCATGGCGGGTCTTCTCCTTCTCGTTATGCGTGCCGCTTCTCAACGACAAGCACCACAGTCTACCGCACCATGCGCTCCGTTCCACCCTGATGACGCTATCGAAACGATAGGCGTCAGTCCTGGGGGGTCCACTGCTCGTTCGGGCCATGAGCCAGGAAGCTCGGCCGACGGCGGCGGGCGGCAAAGGGCTCGACGCAGGCGTTGTCGCGCCGATTGTAGACGAAGAATACGTTGCTGCGCGGGTCCGGCGACATGTTGGCGTTGGAGCCGTGCAGGGTGTTGCAGTCGAACAGCAGCAGTCCACCAGCCGCCCCCTTGGGCGCCTCGATGCCGTGGCGGGCGACCAGCTCGCGCAGCGCCTCACGGCCCGGCACGCCGAACTCCTGGCGCTTCAGCGACTGACGGTGGTGATCGTCCGGGGTCTCGCCCAGGCACGGCACGAACACCTTGTGCGAGCCCGGAATCAGCATCAGCGGGCCGTTGAACTCGTGGTTATCGGTCAGCACGATCGAAGCGCTCACCGCGTGCATCGCCGGCATGCCGTCCTCGGCGTGCCAGGTCTCGAAGTCGGAGTGCCAGCTGAAGCCCTTGCCCTCGAAGCCCGGCTTGTAGTTGATGCGCGACTGGTGCACGTAGGCCTCGCCGCCGAGGATCTGACGCACCCGCCCGACGAGGCGCTCGTCGTGGGCCAGGCTGGCGAAGCGCTGCGACAGGAAATGCACCGCGAACAGCGAGCGGATCTCCTGGCTGTCGGGTTCGGTGATGCTGAAGTCGCGGCCGCGGAAGTCGTCGCGGCTGAGCAGGGCATCCAGCTCCCGACGCAGCTCATCGAGCTCCTCCCCGCTGATGAAATTGGGCTCGAAAAGAAAGCCCTTGCGTTCGAACTCGTCGAGCTGCGCCCGACTCAGCGGCCCCTCGTCGGCGCTGCCGCGCACCACGCCCTCGCGGCGCTCCACCCAGAGGGTGTCGAGCGGCTTGTTCAGCCGGGTGGGATAGGCATCCTGCACCCGCTTCGCGGCGCTGCGAAGCGGTGCCGTCATGGTGTCGGTGACGGCGTAGTCGGTGGTCTGCTTCAGCTTACGGTTGGACGAAGTGTGCACTGTCATCCAATCACCTCCTGTGTATCCGTGATCAGTTTTCAGTCCCAGCTCGTGCAACGGCGTGCAGCCGTGGCGGGAGGTCCCGGAAGGACCTTGCAGCAATGATGTGGTGACGATGGAGCGGGCTTTCAAGCGCAATCGGGTAGGGGCCGGGGTCACCCCCGGCGCCCTCCCACACCACCGTACGTACCGTTCGGTATACGGCGGTTCATGAAGAACGGCTTAGCCCTCTTACCGTATCAAGTACCGAGATCAAGCCCAGTCCATCAAGCCACTTCCTTGGCAGGGCCTGATTCATGTGCGAGGCCCCGGCGTTCCACCAGGCGCCTCGCCCATTCCCCGCTGATTTCCACGCTCGATAGTCGTCCAGCCCCAGTGCCAGAAGCTTGCGGCACCGGGTCCGCGGGCGCTTCCACTGCCGCCAGATCACGCAGCGCAGTC
>NZ_FNVC01000038.1:0-23664 GCF_900108215.1 Billgrantia desiderata
CATTCCTCAAACCCTTCAAGCGACTTGCTGCGCTTCGGGCTCGCGTAGGGCGCCCAGCCGCCCTGGCGCAGATAACGTTTGACGGTGTTCCTGCTGACACCGAGTTCATCGGCGATGCGCTGAGTGCCCCAGCCACAGGCCTTCAGGCGGAGCATGGCGGCGACATCCTCTGGGCTCTGCATCGGTTCCCCTCGTACCTGAGTGTGGGGAACGTTATATCCGGGTTGCTGCATCAATGGACCCTCCAGGTGAGCTCACGGAGGGGTCAGTTTTCCGTGTCGCCTGGGGGTCAGTTTTACGTGTCGCCTGACACTGCCATGCTTACAGCTCGAGCAGCCATCGTTCCTTGATACCGGTCAAGCGATCTCCTTGGACAGTGAGCTATGGTGAAAAGACCAATCGGCGTCAGACACCCATACGCAGTGCCAATCAATGGCGGGTTGAACCTGATGCTGCGAATCAGCTCGCCTACAGCTGGCCTTTGCACAGGCCAGATTTCAGAATCCATCAATACAGCGAGAATGAATCATGTACGTCTCAACCTTTCAAGACGTGGTGGAGTGGACACGCACCCTGCATGAACATATGGCGCACTGCCTGAAACACTGCTCAACGCAGCAGGATGAAGAGCGCGCCAAGTGGCTGCTGACCTATCTGGCAGACCATGAGGCGGCCTTGGAAAAGGTCGTCGCCGGCTTCGAGAAACAGGCCGATCCCAAGGCGTTGAATACCTGGCTCTACGACTACATTTCCTACCAGCCCATCAAGCCGCACCAGTCATGCAATGCACCCTATGCGGAAATGAGCTTCGACGAGATCTGCCAGGAAATCTTCGATCTTCACAATCAAATCATCGACTTCTATCGCTACCTCGAGGGACGTACAGAGATTCCCGAAACACGTGAGCTGATCGGCGAGCTACTCAAGCTGGAACATCATGAAGCAATGCGCCTGGCCCACCAGACCAACCGCACACGGGATCTATGAAGGACAATGCTTCCACTACGCCAACGGCACCGTTGACGCAAGCATCGCCGAGCGATATCCCGCTCGGCGGTTCGTCACAGGGCTGCTGGGCGTTAGAGGCCGATCTATATCATGCAGAGGCAAAGCAAGGCCATGAACGATGGTCGAAGGTCACCTCATATCACCGCCCTTGGCTTGATTGCGATAATACTCTTTGCAGCTTCGCTATATTGGCTTCGCGTTCTTGTAGCACCCATGGCTTTCTCCCTCTTTCTTATGGCACTGGTGTGGCCGGTATACCAGCACCGTATGCTCAAGGGGAAGCGAGCGCTGCGTGTACTCGCCCTTGTCATTGCAGTGCTCCTTGTGCTCATTGCAACCTCAGCCATTCTCCTGCTTATGGGCTACGGCGTCCGCGTCGTTGTGGACGGTCTATCGCAGTACGGTCCGCGTGCGCAGGAGACTTACTACAGCATCGGCATGTGGGTCGAAGAGCGGGGTATTGCCTTTTGGCCCACCGCCGGCGACCCATTCAGTCTCAGCCAAGTGTTTCATCTGCTCCATGAGACAGTGATGCGCATCAATGCAATCATTGGATTTATGGCGTTATCCCTGATCTTTCTTATTTTGGGGTTACTGGAAGCCAATGACATGCAGCGGCGTCTTCCGCATGCCCTGGGAGAAGACGTAGCCGGACGGTTGTTGAGTGCATGCCATGCTCTCGGATGGAAATTCCGCCGCTATATGCTCGTCCGCTCCGTAGTCAGCTTCTTGACAGGCATTTTGACCTGGCTATTCGCATTGCTGACAGGTCTCGATCTCGCCATCGCCTGGGGAATTTTGGCCTTTGCGTTGAACTACATTCCTTTCCTGGGTTCCATTCTAGCCGTTTTCCCACCAGTAATTTTTTCCGTTGTCCAGTTCGATAGCTGGCAAGATCCGGCTCTGATTCTTCTCGGTATGACATTGATACAGTTTTCGATTGGCAACCTCCTGGATCCCAAACTCGAAGGTCATGCGCTGGCCATTTCACCAATTTCCGTCGTATTTTCCATTTTTTTCTGGGGAATGCTTTGGGGCATACCCGGGGCTTTTATGGGCGTCCCCTTACTGATCGCCATCGTCACGATTTGTCATCATTTTCATGACACCTGCTGGATAACGCGAATGTTGACTCCAGGTGGACGAAACCCCCCTCACTCAAGCACATGGCGATGATGAAATTCCATCTCTGTGGCGGGCTCTCCACTTCGTTTTATCCGCAACTGAAGATGGTACCCCCCCTCTTCTGGAAAACTGAAGAAATTTCCATAAGTAATCGTATCGGCGATAGACATGGGCTCCAGCGACCGATACGTTCCAGCATGACCTTCATGCCGTATGCGTGCAGCAACTTCAGCGTCCTCGATTCGCTGGCCGGATTCCTCATCTACTACAGTAACGATGAGGTGTTGCTCCCGGGTCGTGATACCCTCACGCCCCTGATGAATGACTCGATGCTCCCTTATCATCTCTGCTGGCAGAATACCAATATATACGGTCATGCCATCAGCCGACTGGGAGTATCTATCCTCGGCTGACAATGACCCAGTACTCCATAATGTCAAGCAGGCAATAAGAAGCAGAGACTTTCTAAAACAATTCATGGCCTTTCTCCCAAAAAATGCTTCGCCTATTTTCTCTTCCCACTACCATGCGTTTTTTGGTGGCAACTCCAAGGCTCATGAGTTGCATTATCCTTTACGTTCTGATCGACAAAACGGTAGTGCTCTTCCTTCAACCTCGTCCACCAATCATGGCTTACCTCGACTGCATGCTTCCTCAGTATATCCTCCACACAGTCGAGGCATATTCGCGTTGCATCATAAGCAAGGTGGAGCCGACTTTTCCTTGAGTCATACGATACACTCTCCAGCCCATAAAGCTGATCGATGTCGGCGATTGCCGCCTGAATCGCCGCCTCATCACAGGGCACCAGCTTCAGATGCCGGGTTACCAGATTGATCTCGGACACACCCAAGCGGCGATCTTTATCGCTCATATCAATTACCTTATTCTTCAAGAGTATCGTGCTAGCGCATCAGTCCTTTAAGTATTGCTCGGACTGGAGCCACTCACATTGATATGGATCAAGTTTGATCTCACCTTAAAAAAACAGCCAGACATGACGTTATTACTTTATGCACCTCTTCGCTTTCTTTGAAAGAAAATTTTCAACGTAGCTGCCGATTGCAAGATCAAGACGCTTCCGATAAGAGCAAGGAACCAGAATCGAAACCAGTTTGGATCCGGAACCCCACGCTGAAAAACCAGATTCCTGAGGCTCAGCTCATAGTGCAAGAAGAGGAAGTAGCTCGCATGAAGGGCTACAAGATAGAAAATTACGTAAGCGTAATTCTGAAGGTGCTTCCATGTTGAGCTGCCCAGGAAGCGCATGGCCTTGTCGGACGATATGGCGAACAGCACGAGCCCAAGGAAGAGAGCGATCAGACCGATCATGTTGGCAAGCCCGAAGCCCGGGTCAACGAGAACTGGGTCCGAAAGCCCCACTACCGGTAAGTCCTGATAGCCTAAAAAACCGCGGATCGACCAGCGTGCCCAGCCATCCCACACCAGGAAACCGTGTACCAAGGCAAAAATGGCAAACCAGATTCCAAAAGCTCGCCGCCAATTGACGAGATAACCTAGTCTCCGGGGCCACAGCCTTGCCAGCGGACCTATCGCCATGACGACAACCAATAGAATGAAGGCGGCATCACCGAAGGCCCGCCAAGTGCGCATTTCCGCGTCCCACTCCATACGGCTCAACCAGAATAGCCCGGCTGCCGCGGCACCGGTCAGGGCGACAGCGAAGTGCTTGCCAAAGTGCCAGCTCTTTGTCTGCTCCTTGGTTTTTCTTGGTGATGCCCCTTCATCCATGATTCCACTAGCCTGTGCTCTATGCTCCATCTCCAACCCTCTCTCCTCTTTATCCTGACGTCTCGACTTCGCCGGGCTAAGCGCGCTGATAAATGGCGTCAGTCGAGGCGTACCCAGTCGCGACCGCCGTTGTCGCTCTGCAGCAGCCGCCCTTCGTCATCGGCTGCCACCAGGCGCTCAGGGTTGCTGGGATCCACCGCCAGGTGCAGGAGATAACGCTCTCCCCAACCACGCTTCACGACTTCCCACTCGCGGTTGGCCTCTTCGGCCATCAACAGACCGCTATCCAGCATGAAGGCATAGAGCCGCCCATCATGGGCCACCACCAGACTTACGGGACGGCGCTCGGGGTGAATGGGACGCCAGCGCTGGCCGCCATTGGGGCTCATCAGCAATCCGCCCTGGGTGGCAGCAAAAAGATGCTCGGGGTCACGGCTGGAAGCCGCCAGAGCGATCAGGCCGTCGGGAGCTCGTCCCTGGATCTCCCATTGATGCCCCCCGTCATGGCTGACCTGCAGCCAGCCAGCGTAAGCGCCGTAGAGCACATTCGGGTCGGCCTCACTGACGGTAAGTTGATGAAAATCCACCGGACCATCGACACCTGGCGAACGCTGCTCCCAGCGCTTGCCGCCATCGGTGGAAACCACCAGGCCAAGGTTACCGCCTCGGGCCGGGTGGCCGCTGGCGAAGAACGTTTCGGCGTCGGCAGGGTGCGGCGTGAAGCCCATGAAGTCATGGGTCTCTTCCGAAATCCGGCGCGCCATTCGGTCGGCACCAACGGCGTAGAAGCCATGGTGGGTAGCCAGCCAGAGGCGATCGCTGTCCGAGCGGTCGAAGGCCAGGCCGTGTATATGGGTTTGCTGGCGCAGCTGCTCCAGGCTGATACCCTTCTCTTCGCGTGAGCAGCCCGCCAACAGCAGGGTCGCCAACGCAGTCAGCAGCAGAAAGGCGCTTTGGAAATAGCGCATCGTGAAATCTCTCTCATCATGATTGGACCCGGAGCCGCCCGGCGGCCCCGGATTGAAGAAGCAGCGGCGATCTCAGCTCACGCGGATCGTCGCCATCATGCCGAGCTCCTCGTGCTCGATGATGTGGCAATGGAACAGCCAGTCGCCGGGTTCACGGAACACCATTCGCAGCTTCAGACGCTGATAAGGCGCCAGATTGACGGTGTCTTTCCAGGCCAGCCAAGGCGCTTGCTGCCATTCGCCTTCGGCATCGCGGGTGGCGATCACCTGGAAATGGGTACCGTGCACATGGAAGGGATGATCCATGTGGGAGTTGTTGAAGACCTCCCACTCCTCCACCTCGCCCACCTTGCCTTCGAACAGAATCTCATCCATGGCGAAGGCACGACCGTTGATCAGGAAATCCACCTCGGGGCGCTCAGCCGCTTGGTCCATTGCATGATCAGCCCCATGGCCAGGACCGTGGGTACCATGATGACTGCCGCTGCCATGGCCGGCATGCGGATCGCCATGGCCGGCATGCGGATCGCCGTGGCCGGCATGCGGATCGCCGTGGCCGGCATCCGGGTCGCCGTGGCCGGCACCGTGATCGTCATGGCCCGGCATCACTTCGGTCAGTTCCACCCGGCGTTGCACTGCCGGTTCACCCAACGGCTCGACACGGCCCAGGCGCTCGGGCAGTGCGATGGGAGCTTGAACCGCCGAGTCGAGCGTGTGAATCGCCAGCAGCGGTGCCACGTCGTCCAGATGGGGCGGCCTGTCGCCCATCCAGCCACGCTCGTAGGGGTGGCTGGCCAATTGGAAGTGTCCCTCGGCCCGCTCGCTGACCCGCACCAGCAGGTCGGCCCGCTCGCCCGGAGTGAGCAGCAGTTCCTCCAGCGGCTGCGGCCGCTCGATCGGCCCGCCGTCGGTGCCGATCAGGATCAACTCGTGATCATCCAGACGCAGGCGCAGATAGCGTCCGGCACAGGCATTGATCAGCCGCAGGCGCAAGGTAGAGCCCGGCGCCACATCGAGCCGCGGTTCGCGCTGGCCGTTGACCAGCAGCAACTCGCCCTCGCGGCCGTTCATCCAGTCCTCGGCGGTATGCGGCGCGACCTCGCCATTCGCCCTCAGGCGCAGGTCGCTGATCACCAGCAGGTGCTCCTCGACCCCGGCAGGCAGTGCATCCTCGGCGGGGCGAACCAGAAGCGCTCCCGCCAGGCCATGCGCCACCTGCCTGGCCGTGCCCTCGTGAGGGTGGGGGTGGAACCAGTGCAGGCCCGCACTCCCGCTGGGGAAGGCGTAGCGGTACTGGCGCGACTCACCCGGCGCCACGGCGTCCCAGGGGGCGCCGTCGTGCGCCTGCGGTACCGGCACGCCGTGCCAGTGCAAGGTGGTCTCCTGCTCCAGCTCGTTGATCAGGGTGATATCCAGCTCATCGCCCTCTCTCACCTCGATCAGTGGCGCCACTTTGCCGTTGTAGAGCCATAGCCTGGCCTCGAGCTCATCGCTCAGGGGCACACTGTGGGGGGCCGGGGTCAGCACGCTGCGAAAGCGGCCGGCGGATTCGCTCAGGTTGACGATACGCGGCAGCGGCTGTAGCGGCTGGCCGCCCTTCGGCAAGGCGGCCAGGCTGGCAGGCGGCACCCCATGGGGGTGCTGGCGAGACAGGGCGTAACCCATGGTGCCAGCCGTCGACAGCAACAGCGCGCCCAGCGCCGAGTAGCCCAAGAATTCACGACGTTTCATTGACTTGTCCTCGAGACATGTACGCTCTCACCGCGAATCGATCGTCCGCGGCGCCATCAGGGAAAAGAGGTTCAGACCCGAGGAGGGCGTTCGATGGGATCCGGCGGTCCAAAAGGCCCGTCGGGAACGGCATCGAACGAGATCAATGAAGACGCCAAGGCGCGACCGTCCGACGACATCACGACGGTTCCGCACTGCAGGCAGGGTAGGCAGCAGGGAGACGCTGCGGAGGAATGCGGCTCATCCGGATCGGTCATTTCCCAGGCCAGCGGCTGCTCCTGGGCTACCAGGCTATCCAGGCAGGAAGCATCGCCATGGTGCCCACCGGCAACCACGGGTGGCACGATGACCAACATCAGGGCCAGCGAAAGGCTCAGTAGCCAGTGCCAGGAGAATCGACGCATGGAGGTAGGGACGTATGAGCCAGTGGTAACCGGAGTATTTCATGCTCGGGAGAGGGGGAGCAACCTGGGTCCTGCCCATACCTTGCCTGAAAGATTCTTGCGTTCGGGGTGGTCGGCTGATCGAGATCAGGAAATGGTGACTTTTCGCGGCTTGCGAGCCGGCGGCGCTTGTCTGCCTTTCTTCACATCGCGATGATGAACGGGTAGCTCTTCATCGGATACCAGCCGCTCATGCGCAGAATACTGCTTGTCCTGGTCAGCCTGTGCCTGGTCCTGTCGCTGTCGGCAGGCTCAACGGCACTTGCCAGCGTGGACGCTGTGCGCGATGCCGCCCATGGCCAGCATGAGGCAGCCCGAGACGAGCATCCCGCCTGCGGCCAGACGGCCCACACCGATGTGACCGAGTGCCAGGTCAGCTGCCTGAGCAGCAGCCACTGCATGAGTGGGGCCATGCCGCTCGCTGCGACCCTGAGCTCGCCTGCCCTGGCGACGCGGCCCCCTTGCCATACCGGGGTCCGGCCCACTCCTCCCTGCTTCATGGATGAGCGACCTCCCAGAACCGCCTGATTTGCCGCTAACGACCCGGCGCGCCAGTGCCATTGACCTCGTATGCTGTCTATCAGGAGCCCACCATGGCGACCCTTCTCACCTATTCAGCCCCCTTGCTGTCGGGCAAGCCCGCCATGCCAGGAATAACCGCCCGAGCCGCCGTACTCATGGCCGGCATGCTGCTGGCCGGCACACAGGCAACGCAGAGTTTCGCGCATGACGAGCCGGCACATACGCATGTCGCTCCAACGAGTGTGAGCCATGCGGCACATGACCATGACCATGACCATGACCATGACCATGACCAACAGGAGCATGGAAGTAAGGCGACCCACGATCACGGTCATCAGCAAGATCACGGCCACGACCACCAGGGTCACGACCACGCAGGCAGCGTGGAGAAGCACGACCCTGCTCATCGCACCCACGATGCCGAGCACGTGGAAGCGGCTCATGATGCGCACGATCATGACCACGCACATGACCACGCGCATGAGCATGCTCACGATCGGGCCATGCCGGAGGCATGGGCAGCCCGTGAGAACCCTCTGCCGCTGAGCGCCGAAACCCTTGCCCGCGGTGAGCAGATTTACCAGCAGTACTGCTCCGCCTGCCATGGCCCGCTGGGCCAAGGCGATGGCCTGGCGCCCGCCGTCGCCTACTTCGATCCCAGCCCCACCAACCTGGCGCTGCACGGGCCGGCCCATGGCGCCGCGGAATATGCCTGGATCATCAGCGAGGGCAATGCCGAGAGCGCCATGCCGCGCTTCGACACCAAGCTGAGCGAGAAGGAAATCTGGTCCGTGGTGCACTACATTCGCCATGGCCTGACGCAAGCGCCGGACGAGCAGTACGCCCAGGCTCACCAGCACTGAAAACGAATCGGACGCCCAAGGGCGCCCGATTCGCTCATGGCCTTACCAAGACAACTAGACGGCCAGTTCGCGCCAGAGCAGATGATCCTCTTCAGGCTCCTCTTCTTCGGGCTCCGGTTCCGGCTCGGGCGCCGGCGTCAGGGCAATGACCTCCCCGCTGGGATTCTCGAGCAGCTCGCGCAGCATTTCGTAATTCAGGGCCGTTGCCGGCTCGTCATCGTCACGCTGCAGCATGGCCAGCGTTTCCATCAGGTTGGCCATGCCGGTTTCCTGCTCGCCCAGCGCCTCGTAGACCTGCACGTAGGGCGTGTCGCCGTCCCAACCCGCCTTGATCGGCTGGTTGATGAGGTGTACCTGCATACCGACCGGCACGCGGTCGAAGATCGACTCGATGTCCTCGGGGAACATGCGGATGCAGCCGCGGCTGGCCCGCATGCCGATACCATCGGGCAGATTCGTGCCGTGAATGAGATAGCCGGGGATGTCGAGCAGGATGGCATGCCTGCCCAGCGGGTTGTCCGGCCCCGGTGGCACCACGGCGGGCGCCGTTTCGCCACGCGCGGCGGCCTCCTCACGCACCGAGCGGGGCGGATACCAGGCCGGGTCCTTGAGCCGCATGGTGGTCTTGGTGATGCCCAGCGGCGTATCGAAACCTTCGCGACCGATGCCGATGGGATAGGTCTCGACGCGCGGTGTCTCACCCTCCCTCGTCGGCGGGTAGTAATAGAGCCTGAGTTCGGCCACGTTGATCACGATGCCCTTGCGCTCTACCGGGGGCAGGATGAAGCGGCCGGGAATCAGCACTTCGGTGCCCTCGCCCGGCATCCACACGCTGACATCGGGGTTGGCACGGCGGATCTCTTCGTAGCCGACGTTGTTGGCGCGGGCTATGTCGAGCAGGGTCTCCTCGGCTTGTGCCTTGACAACGTAATCCTCGCCGATGACGTCGCCCTGCTCAGGCAGAGGATAGTGCCCCTTGGGCCACTCCTGCTCCGTTTCGTTGCCGTTTTCCTCCGGTGCTTCCTCGGCCCAGCTCATCCCGGCCAGCAACACGGTGGCCAGTATGCCCAGACCAAGGGACAACCAGGTCTGGCGTCGCAAGAGCCAGTTGCACTCACGTACCGCAGCGTAAAGGTTCATAGCATTGCCTCTTGCCTGTCTATCCTTAGGAAACTAATGAAAAATGCCCCTATCATAACGATCTGTGCAAAATTCGACACCTCATGGGCTCCAGGTTCACCCTGCGCCGGTTCACAGCACGGGCGCAAAGAGGTAGGCGCCCCGCCCCGCGACACGCTGCCAAAGCGGCCGGTCGAGAATGTCCTCAGGCGTCATCTGGCGCGATCTGGCGAAGTCACGGTCGAACATCGCCTCCACATCGCTGGCAAACTCCCGGTCCATGATCAGCGCCGTCACCTCGAAGTTGAGGCGGAAGGAGCGATTGTCGAGGTTCACCGTGCCCACGGCGGCCCAGACGTCGTCCACCAGAAACGCCTTGCCGTGCAGAAAGCCTTCCTGATAGCGATGAATTTCGACCCCGGCGTCGATCAGCGGCCCCAGAAAGGCATAGGCCGCATAGAAGGTCAGCAGATTGTCCGGTCGCTCGGGAATCAGGATCCTGACATCGATACCGTTGAGTGCCGCCAGCTTGAGCATGCCCTGCACCCCCTCGTCGGGAACGAAATAGGGGCTCGAGATCCAGATCCGCTCGCGCGCGGAATGGATCGCCTGCTGGATCATCAGGCTGGCGGTCTCGAAGCGATCCGCCGGACCGGTGGGCAGGATCAGTGCCGGCACCCCATTGACCGAAGGTACGGTGGGCTCCCAGGGTAGATCGGGCACCTCCTCGGTGGCCCAGTGCCAGTCCTCGATGAAGACGAGCTGCAGCGCCAGCGCCGCCGGTCCCTCCAGCTTGAGATGCGTATCCCGCCAGGGCCCTAGCTTGCGGTGCCCTTGCAGGTATTCGTCGCCGACGTTGAAGCCGCCGACCCAGGCCCTCGCGCCATCGGCCACCACGATCTTGCGGTGATTGCGAAAGTTGAGCTGGAAGCGGTTGCCCGGCCCACGCGTCGAGTGGAATCGGTGTACGTTCACCCCGGCATCGCGCAGCGTCTGCAGATAGGCGTTCGGCAGTTTGTAGCTACCGATCTCGTCGTACAGGAAATAGACCTCGACACCTTCGCTGGCCTTGGCAATCAGGCGCTGCTGGAGCTCGCGGCCGAGGTCGTCGTTGCGCACGATGTAGAACTGCACCAGCAGGTAACGCTCCGCAGCGTCGATACCGGCAAAGATGCTGGCGAAGGTCTCCTCACCGTCGATCAACAGCGTGGCGTCGTTACCGCCCAGGTAAGGCAGCTTGGCCAACTGCTCCACGCCGGCCAGGTGACGGTGCTCGTGCGGCCACTCGACACCATGCGCGCGCAGCTCGCCGAGCTTGTCCGCCAGGGCTCGGGCCAGCTCGGAATCCTCGTCACGCCGCGAGGTGACATAGCCTTCGAAGGTGTTGCGCCCGAAGATCCAGTAGGTCGGCACGGCGACGTAGGGAATGGTGTTGAGCGAGACGATCCAGGCGATTGCCCCCTGGGACGTGCGGCTCGACATCAGCGCTTCCACCGACGAGACCAGCCCTACCACATGCGCCACCAGCATGAACACGGCCAGCTTGCCCCAGGAGCGGCGCCCCCGGGGCCGTGTGCGCGTCAACCAGGCGACCATCAACTCGCCTCTTGCGCGGAAGTCGACACCGCGACTCGCTCATCGCGAGCCTGCCGCCGCGACCATGCGATGAGCGCTGCGCCAGCGGCGATCATCGGCAGGGTCAGCAGCATGCCCATGGTCACCCAGCCGAAGGCGATGAAACCGATATGGGCATCGGGCAGGCGCACGAACTCCACGGCAAAGCGGAAGACGCCGTAGAGCAGCAGGAACAGTCCCGATACCAGACCTCTGCGCCGAGGGCGGCTCGAGATCCACCACAGCACCGCGAACAGCACCACACCCTCGAGGGCAAACTCGTAGAGCGCCGAAGGGTGGCGTGGCTCTGGCCCCAGGTGCGGGAACGGCATGGCCCAGGGCAGATCGCTCACGCGCCCCGGCAGTTCGTGGTTGATGAAGTTGCCGATGCGCCCGGCGCCCAGCCCTATCGGCACCAGCGGAGCGATGAAATCGGTCAGCTGGAAGAAGGCGAGATTCTTCTTGCGCGCAAACAGCAGCGCCGCCAGCAGCACGCCGATCAGGCCGCCATGAAAACTCATTCCCCCATCCCAGAGCCGGAAGGCCCACAGCGGGTTGGCCAGGAACTGCTCCATACCGTAGAACAGCACATAACCCAGGCGTCCTCCGGCCACCACGCCAATGGCGGCATAGAACAGCAGATCGCCAATGTCGTCATGAGTGAGCCCCAGGCGATGGGCACGATAGCGCCCCAGCAGCCAGGCGGCGACGAAGCCCACCACGTACATCAACCCATACCAGTGTATCTGCAGCGGCCCGATGGCGATGGCCACCGGATCGATGTCGGGATAGTTCATCTCGATCATGCTCCTTGCAGGCACATGGCTGGAGCCATCGCACCTGCGGCGAATTGAGTGTGAATGCCGCTGAGCATCGACATTCCGAATCCAATGCCGGGCACAGCGACACCGCTGTGCGGGCAAGCATCATTCAGAAAGGGGCAGGCGCTATGCCCGCGGAGGGCGCTCCGGTCGCTCGCGAGGGGCGTGGAGAAGCGTCGTGTCGACGGGCCGACGAGGCTCGAGTGAGCGAGGGGCCACTGAGGCAAGCGCTAGGCCGGCACTGGAGCAAACCGGCGTTGCACTCGTACAGGCAGGTTGTTCGCCCCCCTGGGCTTGGCCGTTGTCGGCCTCGAACACGAGGCCAGCGTCCAGAGACGAAGAGGCACCCGTCTGGCAATCGGCGTCAGCGTAATTCCAGGCGCCCAGGGCCACCTGCGGCAGCGTAAGCACGATGCCGAAGAGGAGACAGAGCAGCCAGGCGAAAGGGCGAGAACGCATCGAAATGGATCAACCGAGTGTAGGTCAGGGTCGTGCCTAGTCTTCCATGCTCGCAAGCGAGTCGCAAGCGCCCCTGTTCTCATGCCAAAAAAAAGCAAAAAAACAACAACCTATGTGCGGCACTCAGGTTGAGAAAAACGATGCTGATTGATACAAGTCAAAGGGAGGCTCAGCGGGTTCGTCTATTCTGATATTGCCTATCATGTCGGAGCGCCACGCCATGCTGCAGCGGGCCGTTACACCCTCACAGCACTGCATCACCCGTCGCGGGTGGTGCCGCAGCTGGCTTTTCAGCCTGCTGCTGCTGTCGATGGCCGTGGTGTTCGGCCTTCAGGCAATGGCGCATCCAGCGCCGGCATCCCCACACTCCGTCGCCGAAAGCCTTGCGCAAGCAAACCCGCCAGCACCTGCGCCACACTGCGAGCACGGCCACGGCGGGGAACATGCCGCAGAGCTCCTGCTGCGCGCGGAGCGCCTGGATGTCGATGGCACTCCTTGCCATCGCCCTGTTCCCGCGGTGACACCGCCGCCCGTCGCCGTCACCATCGGCCTGCCCAGTGCCGCTCCCACGCTTGCCAGCCCACCGCTCTATCTGTTGACACAGCGCCTGCGTCCCTGACTCCTCTGCAGCACCCCATCTGTCTTGCAGCAATTCCCGGTGACGTCCCACTGGACGCTCGCCAATTCCGGCAGCAAACCCCGAGCGTTCACGCTCACAGGAGAACGACATGAAACTGCGCAAGCTCGCAATTGCCACGGGTCTCGCCCTGGCTATCGGTACTACCGCCTCCAGCCTGACTCTTGCCCAGGGGATGGGGCCAGGAGGCGGTATGATGAGCGGTGGCACGGGCCCCGGCATGATGGACGGCGGCACGGGCCCCGGCATGATGGGCGGCGGCATGGGCCCCGGCATGATGGGCGGCGGCATGGGCCCCGGCATGATGGGCGGCGGCATGGGCCCCGGCATGATGGGCGGCGGCATGGGCCCCGGCATGATGGGCGGCGGCATGGGCCCCGGCATGATGGGCGGCGGCATGGGCCCCGGCATGATGGGCGGCGGCATGATGCCCTGCCCGATGATGGATGGTGGCAAAGGCATGATGCAGATGCTCGAGCCCGAACAGCGCAGCGAACTGCGCGAACTCATGCGTGAGCATCGCCCCACCCAGTTCGAGCGCATGGGGCAGCTGATGAACCTGCGCGACGACCTGATGGCTGCCATGCATGCCGAGCGACCCGATCCCGAAGAGGTGCAGGCCATTCATGCTCAGATGGCGGAACTCCACGGCGAGATGATGGCGGAGATGGTGCGCATGCGTAACGCCATGCACGACCTGCTCACCGACGAGCAGCGCGAGCAATGGCAACAGCAGGCCACACCGCAAGCCGACGAGTCGGATGACCACGCGGCCCACCACTGATCGTCGATAGCCGTCTGGTATCGGGCGGCCGGCCACGGCCGCCCGGGAACACGGCGCGAGGGAGCATGCGATGACCACAGCGACAAAACGGATCACCCTGACAGTGCCCGGCATGGGCAGCGACCACTGTGCCGGTATCGTACGCACGACGCTCCAGCGTCTCGATGGCGTCGGCGAAATCCAGACCAATATCGCCAGCCACCGAGTCAGCGTCGGCGTCGCGCAGGGCGGCCCCGACACCGATGCCTTGAAGCAGGCGGTGGAAGGGGCCGGCTATGACGTCGCGGCGGTAAGCGGCGAAGCTGAGGCGGATGGCGAGGCAGATGCCGTCATCGAGGAAGGCTACCTGCGTCAGGCCCGCAAGCGGCTGTGGATCGCCGGTGTGCCCACCACGCTGATCATGATCCTGATGATGCCGCACATGTTCTGGCAGCCGATTCCCGGCTACCTGGCCATTGTCGCCCTGCTCGCCTTCCCGGTGGTGTTCCTGTATGGCGGTGCGGCCACCCATCGCTCGAGCTGGCGCTCGCTGAAGAACGGCACCTTCAACATGGATGTGCTGATCTCCATGGGCAGCCTGCCGCCCTACCTGATCGGCCTGATCGGCTTCGTCTACCCGATGACCTCCTTCATCGAGATGGCGGCCACCATCATGACCTTTCATCTGCTGGGTCGTTATCTCGAGGCACTGGCCAAGGGGCGCGCTTCACAAGCCATTCGTCGCCTGCTGACGCTGGGCGCCAAGACCGCCCGAGTAGAACGCGGTGGCGAAGAGGTCGAGGTGCCGGTCAAGGAGCTCGAGCCCGGCGACATCATGGTCGTGCGCCCCGGCGACAAGATCCCCACCGACGGCGAGGTGATCGAGGGCGAGAGCCACCTCGACGAATCCATCGCCACCGGCGAATCGATCCCCGTCTACAAGAGCGTCGGCGACAGCGTGATCGGCGCCACCATCAACAAGGAGGGGCGGCTGCGAGTGAGGGCCACCAAGGTCGGTGGCGATACCTTCCTCTCCCAGGTGGTACGTCTGATCGACCAGGCCCAGGGCTCGCGGGTGCCGATCCAGGAGTTCGCCGACCGCATGACCGGCCGCTTCGTGCCGGCGGTGCTGCTGATCTCGCTGGCCAGCCTGGTCGCCTGGCTGCTGCTTCCCGACGTCTTGCGCCCGATCCTCGACTGGGGCGCGAACTTCCTGCCCTGGGTGAACCCGGAAGCCAGTACACCGGTGCTGGCACTCATCGCCGCCATCGCCGTGCTGGTCATCGCCTGTCCCTGCGCGCTGGGTCTGGCCACGCCGACAGCCCTGATGGTCGGCTCCGGCATCGGCGCCGAGCGCGGCATCCTGATCCGTTCCGGCGAGGCGATCCAGACCTTCAAGGACATCAAGGTCATGGTGCTCGACAAGACCGGCACCATCACCCGCGGCGAGCCGAAGCTCACTGAGGTGGTCACGGCGGAAGGAGTCGAAGAGAAAGAGCTGCTGAGACTGGCGGCAAGCGTCGAGAACGCCTCGGAGCACCCCATCGCTCGCGCCATCGTGGACGGCTCCATCGAGCGCGGCATCAAGCCCAGCGAGGTCAGCGAGTTTCGCTCCACCGGCGCCCGCGGCGTCTCCGGCAGAGTCGAAGACAAGCAGGTGTTGATCGGCAACCGCCGGCTGCTCGAGGAGGAGGGCATCACAGGGCTGGAAGCGCTGGACGCGGCCATGCATGAGCTCGAAGGCAAGGGGCGTACCGCCGTCATCGTCGCCGCCGAGGGCCGTGCCCGAGGTGTCCTGGCAGTCGCCGATACGCTCAAGGGCGAGTCGGTCGAGGCCATTCGCGGGATGCACGCGCTCGGCCTGCACGTGGTAATGATCACCGGCGACAACGAGCGCGCCGCCCGGGCGGTGGCCGCCGAGGTCGGCATCGACGAGGTCCAGGCCGGCGTGCTGCCCGAAGGCAAGGTCGAGGCCATTCGCAAGCTGCAGGAGAAGCACGGCCCCCACGTGGCCATGGTGGGTGACGGTATCAACGATGCCGCCGCCCTCAAGCAGGCCAACGTCGGTATCGCCATCGGCGCCGGCGCCGACGTGGCCATCGAGGCCGCCGACGTGACCCTGGTACGCGGCGAGCTCACCGGCGTGGTGGAGGCCATGCACCTCTCCCGCGCCACCTTCAGCAAGATCTTGCAGAACCTGCTGTGGGCCAGCGGCTACAACGTGGCAGCGATTCCCATGGCCGCCGCAGGCCTGCTGCACCCTATGATCGGCGTCATCGCCATGACCGCCAGTTCGCTGTCGGTGATCGGCAACTCGCTGCTGCTCAAGCGCCGTTACGCCCGCCTACAACCCCGAGGAGATGCCTCATGAACGCCCTTCCCGACCCCCGGCCGCAGGAATCCCATCAGGACCGCGGCTCGACGGATGAATCCCGAGGCTCGTCTTCAGGCGGTTTGCACGCCTGGCTGATGCCCCTCTGCCTGATCCTGATGGGCGGCGCCTTCGTCCTGGTCATGTGGCGCGGACAAACCGCTGGCGGCGCCTGGCTGCTGCTGCCCATGCTGCTATGCCTGGGCATGCACTTCCTGATGCACCGTCATGGCCATGGCCATCGGCATCGCGATAAGTGACGGTGATGAGTTGCGCTGGGTCAATGCAGCGCAACTCGTCTCGCCTTAGGATGAAACCAAGCACCGTGAGGCAACACCATGACGCGATTCGCCCCTTCTAACCTGCAACATCGACGCATCCTGCGCTTGCTGGCGCTGCTGCTCGCGTTGCTGGTGGCGATGAGCAGCCTCACGACGCACGCCGCCATACAGGCCGACTCGGTCGACTGCATCGCCGTCGAACAGCTTCATGAAGCAACCGACAGCGAAGAACATAACTGCGGCACCTGCACCGCAGTTATACCCCGCACGCGGCTGGCTCTCACCGGGCCCGCCGAGCAAACGGCCACGCCCGACGCGTCCTTCATGCCCCACTCCTCGTTGCCCCCGCAGCGCCCTCCTAGAGCCTGATCGACATCGGCGGCCTCGCCGCCTGGCCATTCCGAGCCGTACACGATTTCGTAGATCAGGAGTTTCATCATGACCCTTTTTCGCAAAGGCACCCTTGCTCGTCGCCCCGTCACCGCTGCCATTTCCCACACACACCTGGCCACGCGGTTCCACCCTGCCTTCGGCTGGCTGCTCGCCGTCGGTCTGACGCTTGCCAGCACCGTCAGCCAGGCCGGTCAGATGCCTCACGGCCAAGTGTTCACCGCCAACGAGCATGGCGCCTCGCTGACTCATATCCAACTGGACGAAGGCACCACGACCACACATGACATCGCCATCGCACCGCATAACGTTCAGGTCAGCGCCGACGGGCGCTACCTGCTGGCGGTCGGCGAGCGCGCCGGACACGCGCATGGCGACGATGGCCACACCCATGGCGACGAGCCAGGCAAGCTGAAGGTGTTCGATGCCCTCGATTTCGATGGCACACCGCTCGCCGTCATACCGGTAGGCAGCCATCCGGCGCACGTGGTGAGCGACCTGAGCAGCCAGTTCGCCTTCGTGACCAATGCCGGCGATGCCAGCGTGTCGGTGATCGATCTGACCGCCCGGGAAGTGGTCGCCACCATCGCCACCGGAGAGTACCCCCACGGCCTGCGTCTGAGCCCCGACGGGAGCGAACTCTACGTGGCCAACGTGATGGATGGCAGCGTCTCGGTGATCGACGTGGCAGCCCGCGAGGAAGTAGCGCGCATCCCCGTGGGGGCAACCCCCGTACAGGTGGGCTTTACCGCCGACGGCGCCCAGCTCTACGTCTCGCTGCGTGACGAGAACCGAGTGGCGGTGATCGACACCGCCACTCGGGAAGTCACCACCGCGGTCGAGGTCAATCGGCTGCCGATCCAGGTCTACGGCACCCCAGATAGCCGGCTCATGCTGGTGGCCAATGAAGGAACGAGCGACGAGCCCGACAACCGCGTCTCGGTGATCGACACCGCTACCCAGCAGATCGTTGCCACCCATGAGGTCGGTGCGGGCGCTCACGGCATCAGCATCGACGCCAGCGGTCGCTTCGCCTTCGTTACCAGCCTGTTCGACGATTCGCTGTCGATCATCGATCTGACAACCGGCGACATCGTTGCCACCCATGCCACCGGCCACGGTCCCAACGGCGTGACCTGGCTGGCCCACTGAGAAGGAGCACCACCATGATGACCGACTGCCTCGCCCTGATGGGCCACATGAGCTGGCTGGGCTGGCTGCTGCCGCTAGCCGTTCTCGCTCTGCTGGGCCTCGGCATTGCCGCCCTGCTCAAGTACCTGTTCACCTCGTCCAAGCCCACCACCGGAGCAAGCTCATGAACCCTCGTACCTCATCCCTGCTGCTTTCCGCCAGCCTGCTGCTGAGCGCCGCCGGCACCGCCCACGCCGCACTGCCCGCCGAGGCCACCCTCTACATGAACCCCGAGTGCGGCTGCTGTCACGAGTATGCCCGCCAACTGGAAGAGAAAGGCGTCTCGGTCACCATCATCGACGACGTGGAAGTCGGCAAGATCAAGCAGCAGGTCGGCCTGCCCTTCGGCCTGGGTTCCTGCCACACCACGCTGATGGGCGACTACGCCATCGAGGGCCACGTGCCCTTCGAAGCCGTGGAGCGACTGTTCCAGGAGCGCCCGAGGATCGGCGGCATCGGGCTGGCCGGCATGCCCATCGGCACCCCCGGCATGCCCGGACCCAAGCGCGGTGACTGGGACGTCTACCAGTTCACCGATCAGGAGCCGATGCCGTTCATGACGCTGTGAGACCTAGGTGCGGCCGCAGCTGTTGGCTGCGGCCGCACCTCATTTCATCGGTGTCGTCGCGTCAAGCGTCTCGCCCTTCATTTCCTGCCCCTACCTTGCGATAGCGATGCAACCGGGTATAGAGATTCTGCCGCGCCAGGCCGCTCATTCGCGCTGCCGCCGAGACATTACCCTGAGCAGCCTCCAGCAGGTGCTCGAGCCAGAGCCGCTCGAACTTCTCCTTGGCCTCGGCGTAGTCCAACGGAAGCTGCCATCCCTCCCAGGTGAGGCCGCGACTACGCCTGCGGCCAACCGTATCGAACAGGTCCGAGGCAGTGATTGCCCCGAGTGGCTGAAGGGCGACCACCCGCTCGATGACGTGCCGCAATTCCCGCACGTTTCCCCGCCACGGGGCACTCTCCAGCGCCTCCAGGGCATCCGGCGTCAGCGGTCCGGCCTGACGTCCATAGCGCCTGTTCAACTGCTCGAGGAAATAGCTGGCCAAGGTGGCGATATCGCTGCGCCGCTCACGCAAGGGCGGTGCGCGCAAGGTCACCACACTCAGCCGCCACAGCAGGTCCTCACGAAAGCGCTGCTTCTCCACCAATCCCTCCAGGGGCTGGTTAGTGGCACAGGCCAGCCTGAAGTCGCCCGCCTGCACCGCTTGGCTGCCCAGACGCTTGAAGCAGCGTTCTTCAACCACGCGCAGCAGGGCGGCTTGCAGCCGTGGGCTCATGTCGGCTATCTCATCGAGAAACAGCGTGCCGCCGCTCGCTGCCTCGAAAAATCCAGGCGTGGTGCGCTCGGCACCGGTAAAGGCGCCCCGCTCGTAGCCGAACAGCGCGCTTTCCAGCAACTCTTCGGTGAGCGCCCCGCAGTTGACGGCAATGAAAGGATTGCGTTTGCGTGGACTGCCGCCGTGCAGCAAGCGAGCCACCAGCTCTTTGCCGGTGCCGCTTTCTCCTTCGATCAGCACGGTGGTATCCAGCGGTGCCACCTGGGCGATTTGCTTCATCAACTGCTGCATCGGCGGCGACTGCCCCACCAGGTTGTCGTGACCGCTGACGGTGGCGACCATCTCCCGGTAGGCATCCGCTTCGCACAGCGCCGTGTCATAGGCCAGCGCCCGGCGGATCACGGCTTCGAGGGCATCGAGACTCTCGAAGGGTTTTTCGAGATAGTCGAAAAGCCCTTCGCGAATGGCGCTGACGGCATCGCGCACATCGACGAAACCGGTCATCAGCACCGCGACCTGTCGGGTCTGGCTGACATCGAGTTCACGCACGAAATCCAGCCCGTTGCCATCGGGCAGGCGCTGATCGACGAGCAGCAGGTTATAGCGACATCGTGCCGCCAGTTCCCGTGCCCGCTGCACGTTGCCGGCCACTTCGGCTTCCAGCCCCTGAGCCTGAACCAGCTCTTCGAGCAGTTCACAGGTATTCACATCGTCGTCGACGATCAGCGCCCGCCGCTTCATCTCAACTCCTCGGTCCGACTGCCGTCGGCGATGCCTCGATCGCCAACCGGAACAGCGCTCCACCTACATCGCCATCCATCACCTCGAGCGTTCCGCCGTGCAGAGTGGCCACGGTACTTGCCACCGCCAAACCGAGGCCGTTGCCGTCGCGGCTCGTAGTGAAGAAGGGCTGGAATATCTGCTCGCGCAGGGACTCCGGCACCCCAGGCCCTTGATCCTCCACGTCGATGCACCAGTAGTGCTGTGTCGCGGCAAAGAACAGTCTCACCGTGACGGATTCGTCCGCAGGCGATGCCGCTGTCGCGTTACGTAGCAAGTTGAACAGCGCATGGCGTAGCAATACCGGGTCTGCATCCACTCTGGCTTCATGCGCAGGCAGCGCCAGCGCGATGACCCCGCCAAGGCCGCTGCCCTGGGAGACCAGTTGCACCGCCTCCTGCACGACCCGCTTGAGATCCACGGACTCCTTCTCGAAGCGCGATACCCGGCTGAGATCGAGCAGCCGCTTGACGAATTCGGCGCAGTGCTTGCCCGCCGCTTCGATATCGCGCAGGTAGCCCCTGATTCTTTCCGGATCGTCGAGCCGGCGAGCGGCCAGCTGTGCCTTGTTGACGACCCCCACCAGAGGGCTGTTCACCTGATGAGCGACCTCGCCCACCATCTTGCCCAGTGCCGACATCTTTTCCAGCTGCACGATGCGCCGATGCTTCTCGTCCAGCGATCCCAGCGATGCCAGAGCCGCGCGATGACGATGCAGCAGCATGCCATGCAGCGTCGTGATGATCGCGATCAGCAGCACGCCCACCAGCCCGGCCGAGCCCCAGATCAGCATGGCACCCCGCGTCAGCGTTTGGTTGATCTGACCGGCATCGCGATAGATCCCCATCGCCCCCAGAGGTTGGCTATCGCCCGCCGACCGGATCGGCACATAGACTTCCATGACATCGGCCTTGGGGTTCCAGTCCCGGTGCGATGCACGCTGGAACGGCTGGGTCACCGGCACGACTTCGCCGGACAGGGCGCGCCCCAGAGGGGCGTCGTTTCTGGCCCGTCGCCCTATGATGTCGCTCTCGCTAGACCACAGAAGGTACTTCTCGGCGCTGAAGACGTTGATGCGCAGGATGTCATCCAAGGCAAGAAGATGATGCAGCTGCTTGTCGAGAAAGCCGGCAGTCAGCGGCGCTTCGCCTTCGGCAGGCTCGGCCAGCAGCGAGCTGGCCAGCTCGTTCACCAGTTGGCTTTCCCGCTCCAGAATGGCTTGTTGAAAGAAGCGAGTCGCCACCAGACCGGATACGCTCACCAGCGTTCCGACCAGCAGCACGGCGGCCAGCAGGAAGGTCAGCAATGGTGAGCGTTTCAGAGTCATGAGAGCTGTCTGGTTGCCACCTGGCAAGGCTCGGCCACCGTTGCCAGGCGCTCGATGGAAGTCAAGCGGCGCTATGGATCAGTTCTGCTGCTCGACACGCTGACGCTCTACTTCGACGGCGAAGCGAGCGATTTCCTCCAGCGACAGATGGACGTCGCGAATCCCGATCGCACCAGTCTGCACGGCTGGCTGGCCGGCATGCTCAGCGCTGTTCAACCATTGCCAGGTTGTCTGGCCTGGATAGTAGACCTGCAGTTCGGTCCACTCCGCGTCGGCTTCGTCCAGCGGCCCCTCGACCCGGCTCGCCACGATGTCGGCCTCCTCGACACCGAGCCCCAGCGTCTGCGGATGAGAGACCAGATGCCAGCGTGCACCGGAAGCGTTGGCATGCACGGCGAAGGCGACATCGTAGGTTTCTCCTTCGCTCAGCGTCTTGCTGTCCAGCGGGTTGGGGGATTCGAGGCTGCGGGTCAAGCGAATTCGCCATGCGCCATTCTCGTAGCCGCCCGCGGCACGAATCGCACCGCGGCTACCGTCAGGCTCGCGCAGGAAGCGCTGGGGCAAGACATCGCCCTCTTGCCAGTCGCGCTCCGGGTCGAACGGCACCGCAATGTCCTCTGAGAGATAGTACCAATCGTCCTGGCCGTACCCCTGAGCAAACAGCCTGTCCCGCTCGAGATGGGTAATGCCCGTCTGCTCGGGGTCATACATCCACGCCGGCTGCTCCGCGTCGCTGTCCCAGTTATCGGTGAAGGGGCCACGCCCCTCGCTGTTGAGACGGTAGTGCAGCACATAATTGTTGTCAGCATAGCCTACCGGGTGGCTGCGATGAGCACGCCATTGCCAGAGGTCGAGGAACTGCCCCGCTTCCTGCATGGCCTGGATCTCTTCCTCCGCTCTCAACGCATCCCAGGAAGTTTCGCCTGGCTCCGCATCGCGGGTGCCGGGAAGGTACTTGCGCACGTCGGAGCGTCCCAGCTCTTCACCAAGCACCGGATGCGCCTGCACCTCGCTCGAATCGACGGCGCTGCTCAGGGTACGCATCCCCTCATGAGCGGTCATGTAGCCACCATAGTGCCCGAAGCCCTCCACCGAGCCATCGTCGAGAAGCATCGAAATACGATCCTCGTAGAGGCCATGCGGGTCCTGGCCTTGGGCGCCGCTGCCATAGCGTACCCACTCGCCATCCTCATATATCCAGTACTGGTGGTACCAACTGGGGCTGTCGGTGGGGAACTCGTAGCGGATCTGGATCTCATCGTCGTTGTAGACGGCTGCCACACGCAGGGCCATCAGCCTGTCGTTTTCATGAGGAATGAAGACGTTCAACGACTCGTCTACCCACTCCGGCTCATTGGCCAGCAGGGACGTTACCGGCGCGACAGCGGCCAGGGTGGTGGTGGCCAGAATGGCCGTCAGAGGTTTGATCGGCATGGACATGCTCCTGATCTCGTTATGGTTACCGCGAACGGCAACCCGTATCAGCAACATGCGTGCCAACCCAAAAACCACAGCAGAAACAATATATTGAAAAACACCAGCAGCACGTCATCTGCCACGCTGGCGTGTCAGTTGTCACGCCAGCGAGACAGGCAGCATATTGCCGAGATGGGCTGGATACTCTCTTAAAAGAACGTCAGCCCGACCTGGAACAGCCGCTCGACGTCGCGGATGCGGCGCTTGTCGATCACGAACAGGATCAGGTGGTCGCCGGACTCCACCACCACGTCGTCGTGGGCGATCAGCACCTCCTTGCCGCGCACGATGGCACCGATGGTGGTGCCGCGGGGCAGGTCGATCTCGCCGATGGCGCGGCCCACTACCTTCGACGACTGGGTGTCGCCGTGGGCGATGGCCTCGATGGCCTCGGCGGCGCCGCGACGCAGCGAGTGCACGTTGACGATGTCGCCGCGGCGCACGTGGGTCAGCAGGCTGCCGATGGTGGCCTGCTGCGGCGAGATGGCGATGTCGATCTCACCGCCCTGCACCAGGTCGACGTAGGCGGCGTTGTTGATCAGCGTGAGGACCTTCTTGGCGCCCATGCGCTTGGCCAGCATCGACGACATGATGTTGACCTCGTCGTCATTGGTCAGCGCGCAGAAGATGTCGCACTCCTCGATGTTCTCCTCTTCCAGCAGGCGCTTGTTGGTGGCGCTGCCGTGCAGCACCACGGTGCGGTTGAGGCGTTCGGAGAGCACCGTGCAGCGCTCCAGGCC
>NZ_FNVC01000042.1:0-11860 GCF_900108215.1 Billgrantia desiderata
ATCGACGAGCTGGGCTACCTACCGCTGGAGCCGGGTGCGGCCAACCTGTTCTTCCAACTGGTCACCCGGCGCTACGAACGCGGCAGCCTGTTGGTCACCAGCAACCGGGCGGTCAGCGAGTGGGGCGAGGTGTTCGGTGATGCCGTGGTGGCCACCGCCATCCTCGACCGACTGCTGCATCACAGTCACGTCATCACCATCCGCGGTGACAGTTACCGACTGCGAGCCAAGCGCAAGGCCGGGCTGATCAAGCCCGATTCCATTCATCATCACGAGCAGGTCGTCAGAGGGTAAGGGGGTCAGATTTCACTGTCGCCAGGGGGTCACTTTCTGATGTCGCTTGACAACTCGTCGACATCCACGCCGTGAGAGATGGCCGAGGTAGCGATGACGGAGCGTAATTGCTCTCGGATCGGCGGTAGAATCGTACCAGGTGCCATGCGTTGTTGGGCAGTTTCCACCACGGCCTGAATCTCGCCTTGATCGACAGAACCAGTGATAAGGCGCGTGTCTAACCCCTCAAGATCAATGCCTTCGTTAAGGTGACGCTTGCGCGTTTCCTCTGCCTCAGCGGACATGATTTGGTCTCCACCCTTCTTGTTGGTGACGTAAGTTAGCGCGATGCGGTGCAAGTCAACGAGTGTCACCAATTCAGAGGCATTTGCAGCAAGCAGTGCCTGCCTATGCAGCGCTTTCAACGGCCCTGCTGAGACATGGTCGGCCAATTGCTGCCGTACCGCGTCGAACTGTTTGGCGTCATCGCTTACGAGTCCGTCAAACAACCTCGTGATGATGAAATGGAACCCAGATAGGACCGCCACGCTGGTGGAGGTATGGGGCTTGCCGTTGGTCATGAACGCCGTGTACACACGAGCTTGCTGGCTGGCCACCTCAATGTTGGCATTGGCTCGGCGAGCAACTTCTTCAGATGCAGCCTCGGCAGGCTTGGCGTAGAAAGACTCGTACAATGAAGGCCCCGGCTCGGGAAACTGCGTCGCTGGAACCGAGCGCTGGTACAGGTGCTCTAGCTGTCGCTCGGGGTCGGAGACCGTCGCAGACGCAGCGATGATTTTGGGTCGCCGGCGCCGTCCATGTGGATCAACTGCGATGAGTTCATTCAGGGGCTTGGCCAAGTGTGCGAAGACAGCGTCCAGCGTCGATTCGAACAGGCCAGCGAAGGTTCCCAATGACTCGTCAAGCAAGTGCGCCTCGTCCTGTATAATGAGGCTGGGAAAGGGATCGTGAAAGATACGCTGCCCCGACTTGTAAGCTGGGTACACCCCCACCATGCCCTTACCTCCTGGCCCCGCGGCAATTTCATGTTTGTCAGGGATGTAGAGCCGTCCGTTGGCAGGCTTTACCCATGGAGCAGCCCCGAACATACCGTAAATGCGTCGGATGGTCCGACTGGAGTGCCCAATAAGCGCCAGCTTGTCGACTGTGCCGAGCAGTACGGATGGCGCCAAGTCATATATATCATCGTCGACGATGTAGAAGGGCAGCGGCTTCCATTGCCCACGGTTGGAATCACACTGGATGTTGGTACAGACGTGCCCAAGTATTTGGTCGCCGTGCTCGATGAACAGCCGCAGTGCTGTGTCGCCACCACAAAACGGGCAAGTGGGCAACTTTCGCCAGGCGCGTATCGCAGCCGAGTACTTAGCGTCATCCTCCCGCAGCGCCTTCTCATCTGCCAGCCAGGGCGGAGCTGTGGAGACCTGTGGAATGCTCTTGATTCCTTTAGTGGTGTGACGGTTTGGTGAGCCGCCGCTGCCTACCCAAAAACCGATGGACAAAACGTTGCCTGCGTACCCATGTCGTTGGCGCACACGTTCGGCATGCGCAAGCACGCGTGCGCAACGCTGGGCCTGCTGAATGGTGAGCAGGCGAAGCGGATAGCGAATTAGCGCCGTTACCCCTCGATGCTTACCGCGCAGGCGGTCGAGTATCAGATTGAAAACAAGTAGCCCAAAAAAGGCTTCGGACTTGCCACCGCCGGTAGCGAAGTACAGAAGGGTTACCGCATCGTCGCGGCGCTCGTCATAGTAGTGGCTGAAATTAGGTATTCGTGAGGCCAGCGCTGGGATGTTGGCAATGATGAAAGCCATCTGGAATAGGCGCCACTCATTGTTGTCGTGTCCGAAACGCGCCTTCATGAAGTCCGCCATCGCTTCGTTCATGGCGAGCCAGGTTTCGTAGACTACAGCCTTCGGGTCGGACTGCGGACCACGTTGCTGCCAGGCCGCTTTAGACTCCTGCAGGCACTCCAGCCCGGCCGAAACCGAATTTATCTCCGCTTTCCACTTATTGAGATCCTGGTGGAACCCCTCGGTTTCGCGCGCTATGCCTTCATTATCAAATGGGTCAAGCCCCTCCGCCGGATTGACCTGCCCAGGCAGAGTATCCAACCATGCCTGCATGGCAGGCACTAGTGGCAAGAGGCCTTCCAAGCTCTTAGGGTGTGCGAGCTGCCGCACTTGCCGTTGCACCCCGCTTGTGCTGGACGGAACTATGCGTGGCTGGGTGTAACGTGGCGTCCAAGTCGTCTCCAGCACACACAGCTCAAGAGGCGAATCTATGCGAGCGACACCGCAGTTGTGACCCATTGCCGGATAGGTCAGGTATTTGTTGTATCGGTATGAAGGCTCAATGCGTTCGAGCTTCAGTGGATGATGAAGCGTCGCAGGCAACTGCACTTCCAACGAGACAAGGAAAACGGCTTCTTCCGTTTCATCTTCATGCTGGCGGGGCACCGGGGTGACGTTTTCTAGTGCAAAGAAAAGATTGCGCTTTGAGCTGTCCTGCCAGTCGGCATCTATCTGAACATCCCAATTAAGTTGAGTGTTAGGGATTGCAATTGGTGTATCAGAATTCCGTACTCTGTCGAGAAAGTCCGTCCACTTTGTGTACAGGCTGGCCGGAATAGTGAGTTGGCGGCGATATCCCCAAGCCTTACCACCCGTCTCGGGGTTATCGCTGTGCACCCACTCGTCAAGTCGTCTGGCGATTGCCTCGTTCATGCGCACAGCGTGGTCGTCAATGTCGTGCTGGAGTTGATCACTGGGCTTGGCAGCATCTAGTTCGAGAGCTGGCAACTCGACCTCCAACCGCATCCATTTATGGGGAATTGTCAGCGGTTCGAAGTGCTCGTCCTTAATCGGGAGCGATCCAGCCGCGGAAACGGGAACCGCCTCTTGCGTCGTCTCGCCTGCCGTGTCCCTTTCGGTTTGCTCTTCTACATCAATTTCCATAGTTTCTTGCGGCAAGTCGGAAGTCAGCAGATGTCGTGGGATGCCCTTAGCGGCATACACCTCGTCGACGACCCTCTTACGAATCTCGGCCCATCCAGGATGCTTCCACCTGGAAGTATATGAGCCCCTGACCTTCTCCCACTCTTTGTCGAGGCAATTGTCACGCTCAGCCATGAGCTCATCGCGCACGGCTTGCCGCAGCATGAAGACAGGCCGGCAGTTGGGACGCTTGAGGTCTTCTTCTCGGGGGAGGACGCGCACGTAAAGCGAAACACGAGGCTGAATCGTCACCACCGACGGTGACTCTACGTTGAGCTGCATCTGCAATCCATGCGACGATACCCAAATGGGCGAGGTCACCTCGTCGTCGCCAGACGGACTACGCTGCGGTAGTAGAAAACCGGAGTTTAGTAGTGTCCGTGGGCGGGCTCCGAACAAGTACTGCCCCGTCGGACCCTGGCCGCTCAGTTGTGCGTAAGTCAGATTCAGAACGCTGTCGACCACGGCCTCCTTTAGTGTCGCTGGAATGGCTGCTGGATCAGCGCTAAGGACAGGTTGACTCATGTCTTCGACTCCTTAACAGGGCCAACCAACTCGACGGTAGCCACATCCTCACGGGCTTTGTCAAAGAGTTGCGTCAGCGTCTGCCGTTTGATATTTGAGTTGGCCATGGCCGACTCCGGCTGCAGAAGCATGTACGAATAGATATCTGACACGTGGCGTCCGTCGAGCCGGCGCGAGTTACGCACTGCCATAATGACGCGCTGCCACTGGTATGCAACTTCCAGTGACGAGAAGCCCAGAGCCTCAGCAAAGGCTTTAAATGCTGCCTCGCTTTGTGGGGCCTGTGGGCGGAGCTTTTCAAAAGGAGTGTTTGATGACTCACCCAAGTTGATCCAGTGGCGTATTGCCTGCTCTGTGGGGAGGCTCTCCTCTAGCCTGGGATCAATTGTGAGCATCTCCTTGCGCAACGCCCTCGCCTTCTCGGAAAGTGTTCTGCCCGGGAACCATTCGGCCAAACGCTTTTGGACCTGCTCGTGGTAGCTGCGCAACGCTGCTTCAAACGTCTTGTCTGATTGGATGAACACGCCAGCATCGCTCAGGGCTTGTTCGACCATCTCGCGTAGTTCACCCGACATGACAAAGAGCTTGTCACCTACTTCCAACGACTTAACTTGACAGATCCTGAAGCCTCGCTCAGACGAGTACTCCGATGCAGGGTCGTAGACATAAACCTCAGAACTGTCGCGACGATACTGGGTAACTCCGTTGTCGAGACGGATGGCCCACGAGTCGAGGTCTATACCTTTGCTGCATGAGGATGCGTCCGAGGACAACTCGACGCGAAACGTAGGCAAAACGTAATCACCGGTAGACAGGACCGATGAATCGTCGGGAAGGTCCTTAAGCTGACGAAGAAGGGACTCAATCCGCGGCTTGAAAGATTTAAACTCTAGGAAGTTCTCGACGATGGGCTTAAGAGATGCACGCAGGAATTGCCCCGCACGCTGAGTGAGCAAGACCACCGAATGAGCCGGCACACGGTCATCCGTGAGAAGCAGCCGCAGGCAGTTTTCGTTGAGGCCCGCAAAGACAAGAGTCGAACCTTCAAGCCCACTCAGGTGTTCCTCGAGATGGGAAGCTGTAATGAGATAGATACGATCGCTAAAAGTATTGAAAGTTGTGCCTGCAGGATATTGGTCGTACTCAGCCAAGAAACGCTCGGCCAGGCGCCGATACAACGCGCTTGTAAACACCACGGCAACCGCTCGCCTTTTACCCGTCACAACGTTTGCTACGAGTTCGGTCAGCTTGTGGGCAAAAGGTGTTGCCTCATAGTAGTTCTCAAATAGTCGAGAGCCCTTTTCGACGCACTCCATCAAGGCGGGACGGTTTTCGCCAACGCCCACGCAGCGGTCAAACTCGTAAATGGCGCCAATGTATGTAGGCCAGTCAAACGCCACACGCGTGCGTTCTGCCACATCTGCCCCTGCTAAATACTCGGACAGGTGCCGTACGCCACACGGCAGAACTGCTATGCGCGACAAGTAGGATGCCGCATCCGCCAGGGGCTTGGCCGCTTCCCGGCCCCCAGGAGTTACGTTGGCGATTCGCATCAGCCCATTAGCAACTTTGGTGATATCAGCATCCACAATGTAGACATTGAATTCCCGGGGCATTGGGTGCAGCACTTCCCGCGTTCCTGCTGACAGCAACCCTTCTGACGCCACAGTGTTCGGGAAGCCGCAAATCTTGAATTCATGTGGGGTTCGCCAACGCCGATCTGGCTCACGCTTATCGTTGCGTTTCCAGAGCTCGCTCTTTAGCTTGTACGCGGCATGTGGCTCATCGGTGACGATGACAACTCCGGGTGGCTTTGCATGAAAAACTTCTTCTAGCATCATGCAAAAGCGCGCAATCCGTCCCCGCCAACTAGGGGCCTCGAAACGCACAGTCCGTGTGACGGGGACCAACACCACTTCGGGTGGCGTGGTCTTGGCAAGCGCTCGCGCTGCCCGGCGCAGCTCTTCTTCCGACATCCGTCCATCGAGTGCGAAAAGAGCATCAGGGGCCGTCAAGGGATCACCGATATTGACACAATGTAGCTCTTTCAAGGATTTGGCATGTGTTCGCTTTACCAGCTTGGCACGGATAAGAGCGAGCAGCCGATCCGAGCATGACTTCCATTCAGTGAAGTCCGGCGTAGCTAGGAAATGTGGCAGCAACTCGCCGATGGTCGGGTGAAACGACTCGCCTTCGAGTGTAGGCAGGCTGCATTCACTGAGTGAGTAAAGGAAAGCGTCCTTTTCGGGCATAGAACGCTTGACCCGGTTGTTCGAGTAAGACTGCACCTCAGCCAACTCGTTCGCAATACGTAATACTTCGGCCCGATCGAAATGAATGTGGTTCAGCAGATTGAACACATTAGTTTTGATAGGAAATAGTAGTCCTCGAACACCCTGCTTGTCCCCTTCGTGCCACCGCACCAACGTGGCCAGCGCGTGCACGAGAGTTAGCGTCTTGAGGGTGGCCGGCCACACAAGCGCAATGTGGCGCGTTCGGTGTTCAGCCGCGTGTAAATACAAGTCGGCCAATCCCACTAACACACTGGACGGGACACTGGGTTCCACTTCGTCGTCGCGAAATAGGTCAATCAACGAATTCTTTACGCGAGAGATAACAGCGGGCTGTGGTGGCAACTTCTTCTTTTCAGGAGACTGCTTGGGCGACTCTGGTGCGCGAGTTAGCTCAGACCGCACCGGCGGTGGTTTACGATTGACAAACCGAGCCACTAGCTTTCGTCGATTTTGCTCTGCTTCTCGTCGTTTTTTCTCTGCCTCCCGCAGCTCCTTGAACTTATTTTTATTACCAAATGTCATGACTCGCCTCGATTCATGGGATGGCAAAATAACAAGCGTCGCTAATCGTATAAAGCTCGCCGTGCAGCCTCGGCAATGTCGTGGCCCTGTGCTAGGTATTTCTTTAGCCGATCTGGATCTGGCAAACGCAGCTGCTTTAGCTCAAAAGCTGAGACATTGGTTGCGCCTGATATACATCGGAAGTAACGATCAACGGTTGGAGTCCCCAGCAATTTAGCCAATTGCGCCGGCGGAAGCACTGGCTCTGGTACAACTTGCTCAAGGATGACTGTATGGTTCTCACCGACGAATCCGCCGTAGCTATCAAAGATATTTTCTGGAACAGCTGCTGCAATCAGCCGCCTCGGTTGGTCATTCGACGTTACACGCTGTAGTAACACACTTGGACACCGAACTACTGACCGGTGCAATTTAGAGCCAAAGTCCACGAAACGAGGCTCCTTATTAACGCACGTCAGACCGTCAAATCGTAAACTTCCGTCAGCGGCAATATCGCTGGACCACAGCAGAGGAATCGCCGTACCTCCTTTTGCTCTAGCGGCACTTTTGGCCGATGGGTAAGTAGGGCGCGTGTCACGATTCCATACAAAGGCTCCAATTCGAACTGCGTAGCCGTAATCTTCAAGAAAAATCTTTGACTTCGACGTTCTACGCAACAACAGAACATCGCTTTCTGTACGCGGAATAGGCCAAACTAAGCCCGAGTTCGGCAACGAACACTGGCCAACGTCTTTATAGCTACCATCTCTGGAAACTACACTCACCTCAGCAACCGTCAAGTGCATGTGCCTGTTGTCTTCACGTCTTGCAAGAGTCAGCGCTGTCTCCTGCTCAACGTCAATGAAGACACCTTGACGATCACTTACCATGCCAATGCTCAGCACTCGTGCTTGGGTCATAAGGTAGGTTCGTAGCTTGGAAAAATACCGCCCCGACAAATAACTTGTAGGTGTCACTAGTGCGCAAGTCCCTCCAGGTGCAAGCAACTTTACGCAAAGGGCAATGAAAAGCGCATAGAGATTCGGCTGCGCTTCGATGATGTCGGAAAACTCATCAAAGTATTCCCTCACCTCATCTGCCGACATCTTGCGAAACGGCGGGTTACAAACGACAACATCTAGTTTACCTGCTAGGTTTGGCATCTGCTGAAGTGAATCATCCCACAACACTTGGAATTGCGGCACCATCTCAGCGTCCACGACCTCGTTGTGCAGTGCCATCAGCAGAAAGTGTTGAGATAGCTTACACAGAGTTTCATTCTTGTCGATACCGAATAGATGCGCTTGCACGTGCTGGAGCACCTGCTCCGGCGTTGCACCCTTGGAGTGCAACGCATCTCGCATTCGCATAGCTATGGGTGTTAGAAAGGCTGCACCACCGCACGCCGGATCACAGAAACTGCGATTGACGAAGTCGACCCCGCTGTTCTCCAAATCATCCAACAGCCGCTTAGTCAGTGATGGTGGAGTGAAGAACATGGCTAGTTTCTTGCGATTTTTTTCTCCAATTAGTTGTGCATATAAAGAGGAAAACCAGTATGTTGCCTCCTGCAGCTCGTTAACCATAACAAAGTCAACAAAGGCAACCACTGCCGGATCATGCTGCAGTGTAACAGACACTGGCAAATCAGATTGCGGCAGTCCAGGAAAGGATTTCGAGCACCAACCGGCCAATGCTGTACCGATAACAGTTTCAGGGGTAATTTGACGATCTTGTGCGATCTTACACAGGGAGTGCGCAAGTCGCTGAAAACTAGTTTTTTTAAGTAAAGCCATAATCAGTGCATCGTAGTCAACGCTCGCGCAAATTGCCTAGCGGAGCCATAGAAAACTAGGGTAATGTATTTTCAAGCTAGATCGTCATCGTATAGATACTGTGCATGTAGACGTCACCTGTGTCGTCTTAGAAGGAGCACCGGATCCGGCCGCAACCGTGAAGAGGAGCTTAATCTTTTTTTAATCGCCGGATACGTTATTTTAGCTCGGTACGATACCAACCCGTGTAGCCTTCGATGTTACGTTTATCACCCCTTGTCTCTCCAGTCCTTTATGTAGAGAAGCTGATCACGGTGCAGTTGCACAACCTTATGGGCCTGGAGAGTTAGCTGCGTCTTTTGGCTAAATTTTTTCGCTTCATCAAATGCAAGGAATATCTGCTTTTTCTTAACTGACTTCAGTATTCGGATAATGTTTTCAGTGGCAGCTAATTCGATATTTTTATAAATAGTTGAATCATGGATTACAAAAGGTAGGCGAGTGAGTGAAAGCATCGCAAGGTCGAAACCTACAAGACCTGCATAGGACTTTCCCGTCCCAGTATCTAGCGGAGATGTAAAACTGTAAGAATTTGCGTTTTTTATCCTAAGCTGGGATGGATTTCGATCCGGACCATATACTACTTTGTTGAAACTCTTTAGCTTTTGGTTAACCGATGCTTCGATGTCTAAAAATATCTGATCATAAATGGCATCAAGACGACTCTTGGAAGCCACCTCGCTTTCTACGATGGAAACCTTTTGTTCATAAAAACGATTCTCCTCCATGGCCTTGTCAGTCACCTCCTTGATCTCAAAGACCTTAGAGAACAGATCTGATGGTGTCCCCTTAGCTGTTAGGGCTAGCTTTATCTGTTGGTCATAAGAGTTTATGCTGTCATTAAGATCAGACTCAATCGCGACTAGGTTTTTTAGTTCGGCTTTGAGCTCTTTCGTCACCAGTTTTCCGATCTTCTCATGAAATGCTTCGACCTGCTTCAGTCTCTCAAGATTTGCTGAAGGGAAGAACTCAGCTACGAGCTCAATATTCTCAGTGAGTCGAGGCGACACACCTGATATATCTTGCTGAAGTTTTTCTCGCCTCGCCGAGGCTAGATTTTTCTTATGAATTAGTTCATTCTTGCTTTTTTGTATTTCCCGTAAACGTTCATCAAACAAAGCTTCATATGCCGTAAGAGCTCCTGCAAAATTCTCTTTAAGATCGGCAATTACCTGTGAGTTTTGCGCAATAACTTTCTGGTTCGATTTGTATTTCGTCTTCGTAATCTTTGGGATGATCTCCGCAGTCATTGATTTTTTTATCAGACTTTTCTTGTCCTTTAAGGACTGAAGCACTTCGCGCTCGACAGAAACATCTTGGGCACGTTCAAAAAGGTCGACAAGCCTGGCTATCGCGCTGCTAAGCTTTTCTTTCGATGCGCCAGCTAATGGGAAATCAGGATCGTCTTCACCCTTATTCCAAATTCTAGAGAATGGGCTCACCAAGGAGCGAAAATTACTTTCAAGTATATCTAATTCATAATTAGACTTAAGATTTTCCTTGTATGCATCTAGCGTTATCTCGTCGACCTTGACGTGGTTGGCATTACAAATTTCAACGGTATCGGGGTACTCCGTCGATCTCTTGACGAACAGAGGTTTTCCAGAGAATTCGAATTTAATTTCGTATGTGTGATGACCTAAGGTTTTTATTACGCCGGCTTTATCAAGTAATAAACTGCTTCCACCCATGGCAAAATCGACAACTAGAAGCGCCGAAGATTTTCCAATGGAGTTTTTAGCCTCGTCATCACCAAGCACTACATTGAGACCGGCCACAAAGTCGATTTGTTGCTGGTTGAACAAGTCACACTTGATTTGTTTAAGCATATTCAATTACCCCGGAACTTTCTTGTACATCTAGATATCCGAGGAAAAATAATACATCCAAAGCTGAAAGAAACTCTGACGCATCTTGGAAGTCGGACTTTGTTCGGGATAGGGCTTCAGCCACAGTTTCGCCAGCCTGTTTTCCGGTGAGAATGACCAGCATCTTAAAAACTGTTGACTCTTCAAGTGTTGTGAACTTGCTAGGGACTAGCATCAAACACCTCGCAATTCTGTACGAAGAAAGACGTCAAGATTCTTGAAGCATCGATAGACTTTCCTGTTTTTGCACTTATCCATTGAGCAATATATTGATATACTAGATCTTTATTATCTGGGTTCTGTCTGTGCATTTCCCAAAAGTATGTATTGACTTGATTCTGCAGCATTTTTACAGATGCTTGGTCACGCTTCTCCAATAGACGCATTTCATCGCGTATGGACACAAAGTAGTCAACAACATCATTGCGGATGTTTCGCTTTAGGAAAGTACTTGCCCCAGTTTTTAACTTATCACTGAGGGTTTTTGCGTCAAACTCAAGGCCGAACGTTCCCGCACCGTCAATATGCATACTTGTGATGAGCTCTAATATTTCCTTGACCTCATCCCTGAGAGTATGCTCTGCTATTGCTTTTCTCGCATTTGCATCTCTAATGAACCTATCCTTGATGGCACGTATCCGGATGTACTCTTCAATTTTGAAGTCTTTATCAAACCTCCTGTGGCAGGTAGGACAAAGGCATATTACGTTATCTAAGCCATTTCTGTCGTCTGGAATAGGATAGCCAATCAAAGCCTGAGCTTGAACTGGCGTGGGGTTAAGAGGATAAATATGGGCGACTTCATATCCTTTAGAAGGATTCTTAGATCCAGCTTTCTTGAAGATGATGGGTTGAGTACAAAGAGGGCATGCCCCTCCTGTCTCACCGTATAAGATGCTATGTTCCTCGGGATGATACGGTACCCGTGCATTCGCCATAGTCAACCTTGCAAGCTTTAGTTATCTGGGTGCCACTCATTGTCGAGCAGAACTCTACATGACTCATAGCTGAGTGGTTGAAGGGGGCTACCGTGCACGTAGGACGATGGGCAGCACCCCCTTGATCTTGTTAGAAGTCAAAGCACACTACCGCCCGGGGATGACATCCTTTCCCTGCGACAGCCCTGTCTGCGTTGTACTACCTGTTCTATCGGCAGTCGTCTCGGCGACCTTAACCTGAGTAAACAAAACCCTGTAACGGAATGATCGGGTAGGGGCCGGGGTCACCCCCGGCGCCCTCCCACACCACCGTACGTACCGTTCGGTATACGGCGGTTCATGAAGAACGGCTAAGCCCTCTTACCGTATCGAGTACCGAGATCAGGCCCAGTCCATCAAACCACTTCCTTGGCAGGGCCTGATTCATGTGCGAGGCCCCGGCGTTCCACCAGGCGCCTCGCCCATTTCCCGCTGACTTCCACGCCCGATAGTCGTCCAGCCCCAGCGCCAAGAGCTTACGACGCCGGGTCCGCGGGCGCTTCCACTGCCGCCAGATCACGCAGCGCAGTCGGCGACGTATCCAACCATCCAGCGCTTCCAGTGGACGCT
>NZ_FNVC01000007.1:0-164995 GCF_900108215.1 Billgrantia desiderata
CACGTGCTGGCTGCCGCCACCACCACCGGCAAGAACGTGCTGCCGCGGGTTGCCGCGCTGAAGGACGTCAGCCAGCTCTCCGAGATCGTCGAAGTGGTCGACGCCGACACCTTCAAGCGTCCGATCTACGCCGGCAACGCCATCGCCACGGTGCAGAGCGCCGACAGCCTCAAGGTGATCACCGTGCGCAGCACCGGCTTCGATGCCGTGGGCGAAGGGAATAGTGCCGCCATCGAGAGCGTCGACACGGTGGTGGAGAACCGTCAGTCCGCCTTCGTCAAGCAGGAGCTGGCCCAGAGCGACCGTCCCGAACTGGCAGCGGCCAAGGTGGTCATCTCCGGCGGACGCGGCATGGGCAGCGGCGAGAACTTCAAGCTGCTCGACGGTATCGCCGACAAGCTGGGTGCCGCCATCGGGGCCTCGCGGGCGGCGGTGGACGCCGGCTTCGTGCCCAACGACATGCAGGTGGGCCAGACCGGCAAGATCGTCGCGCCGGAGCTCTACATCGCCGTGGGTATTTCCGGTGCCATTCAGCACCTGGCCGGCATGAAGGACTCCAAGGTGATCGTGGCGATCAACAAGGACGAAGAGGCGCCGATCTTCCAGGTGGCGGATTACGGCCTGGTGGGCGACCTGTTCGAGATCCTGCCGGAGCTCGAGAGCAAGCTCTAAGCCCCGTCAGTGAAGGTGAAAAGCCGGCCATGTGCCGGCTTTTTGCGTTGCGGCTCGATCAGGATTGTCTATAGGGAAATCTGTGCCTTGGCTATTAGCGTAAATGCTCACTCTTTGCCATGCTTGGTGGATGCAGTCATGGGGATATCCCGGAATCCGCTGCTTTCATGGAGGAGTAAACATGCCGCATACACTGCCTGACCTTCCCTACGCCTACGATGCGCTGGAACCCCACATCGACGCGCTGACGATGGAGATTCACCACTCGCGCCACCACCAGACCTACGTCAACAACCTGAATGCCGCTCTGGAGGGAACGGGCCTGGAAGACATGCCGGTCGATGAGCTGCTCGCCAATCTCGATCGCGTGCCGGCCGACAAGCGCCAGGCGGTGATCAACAACGGCGGTGGGCACTCCAACCACACCATGTTCTGGCAGATGATGTCGCCCAACGGAGGCGGCAAGCCTCAAGGCAAGGTGGCCGAGGCCATCGACAGCGAACTGGGCGGTTTCGATGCCTTCAAGGACGCCTTCACCAAAGCGGCTCTGGGGCGCTTCGGCAGCGGCTGGGCCTGGCTCAGCGTAACGCCGGAGAAGAAACTGGTAGTGGAGAACACTCTCAACCAGGACAGCCCCATTTCCAACGGCAACACTCCAGTGCTGGGCCTGGACGTGTGGGAACACGCCTACTACCTGAAGTTTCAGAACAAGCGTCCTGACTACATCGCCGAGTTCTTCAACGTGATCAATTGGGAAGACGTGGAGCGTCGCTATCAGCGTGCCGCTTCTTGATCCCAGGTTCGCTTCGCAAGACCAGCGCCGCAGCCCCAGGCTGCGGCGTTTTCGTTGGTCGGTTGTTAGGCGGCCACGGTTCGTCCCGCCGTATGTCGCTTGGCAGACGTTCGCGATTTCACTCAGTGTGCCACGGCGATGCGGTGGCTGCCGCTGGGATGGGGCATGACCTGCATCGGCAGGCCGTAGATGGCTTCCAGAGTGGAGCCGGTCATGATGCGCTCGGGAGAGCCGTGGGCCAGCACCCGACCGCTGTGCAGGGCGAGCAGCTCGTCGCAGTAGCGCGAGGCCATGTTGATGTCGTGCAACACGATGATCACGCACAGCCTGAGCTCGTCGCACAGTTTACGAATCAGGCTCAGCACTTCCATTTGATGAGCGATGTCCAGGGCCGCCAGTGGCTCGTCGAGCAGCAGGAAACGGCTTTCTTGTGCCAGCAGCATGGCCAGCCAGACGCGCTGGCGTTCGCCGCCGGAGAGGGTGTCCACCAGGCGGTCGGCAAAGGCCTCGGTGTGGCTGAGTTCGATGGCTCGCTCGATGGCGGCCTTGTCCTTGGGCGTTTGGCGCCCCAGCAGGCCATGCCAGGGATAGCGGCCGAAGCCGATCAGCTCGCGGCCAATCAGGTTTTCTGCGCTGGGTAGATGCTGGGGCAGGTAGGCCACGCGACGGGCAAACTCACGTTGCCCCCAGTCCTCGAGTGGCTTTCCGTCGAGCAGGATTTTGCCCCGACTGGCAGGCTGCTGCTGGGCGAGCAGCTTGATCAAGGTCGACTTGCCCGAGCCGTTGTGGCCGATCAAACCGTAGACCTTGCCCTCCGAGAAGGCGTGGCTGGCTGGCTGGAGCAGGCGCTTGCCGTTGACCTCGAAGCAAGCTTCCTTGACCTCTAGCATGTTGGATTCCTTGCACGAAGAATCGACTACCACCCCAGCCAACTGCGAAGGCGTTGGCCCGGCGATGAGGCGCGGCTGACAGCGGTACGGTTGGCGGTTCCCGAAAGCTGGACCGTGGCTTCCTTGAGCGGTGCCATGATGGCTTCGAGATGGTGCTGACAGAGCTGGCGGTCAAGGGCGGCAGGGCACTGGGCCATCAGCAAGCCGCAGTGATAGACCGCAGTATCCAGCGGCTGGCGGACCTCCTTGAAAGGTGCTGCCTCCCTGCGGCAGCGCTGCAGTTCGCTGAGGAGCATGCGCAGCATCTGGGCATCCAGCCAGCAGGGCGTGTCATCCCGCTTCGGTGAGGTGGCCACCGAGTTGTGCACGGCCTGGAAGGAGACGTGCAGGAAGACGCAGGTGTAGTAGAGCTGGGAGCGTTCCGCAGTCATGGGGCACCATAAAAAATCTCAATGAGATTGATTTGCATTTTGATCGATGAGCAGCGCCATGTCAAACTCAGGCCGCCAGTCAATCCTGACCGTGTCTGGGCCCGCTCGTCAGCCACGAGCGGGCCGCAACGGCAGCCAACGGGGGCACAGGCAAGAAGCGTCAGATCGCCTGGACCCAGCGTGGCTCGGCTGTGGGGTGCCATTCGATGGGGCCATCGTCCTCCTGCAGGTCGAAGGCCTGGTGGCCGGCAACATGGTTGAGGATCGTTGCCGAGCGCCAGGCCATCAGCGACAGCTGAGGCTCCGCGATACCGTGACTGTGACGGCCGGCATTGACCGCATAGATGCGGTGCGTAGTAGGCCCGTCCCAGCTCGCTTCGAAGTGGGGGCCCAGCACCAGCTCGCCATGGGCATCGCGTTCCAGGCGCGGGGCCAGGTCGGCGAGACAGTCCGGCAGGTGGGAACAGAAGCCGGTGGCGAAAACGATGACATCTGCATTGAAGCGCTCCTTCCCGCCGGTGAGCCCATGCGTGGTGGTCAAGGTGAAGCCGAGGCCGCTGCGCTCCAGGGCGATGGCCTCGCGGTGAGGAAAGAGCCGTGCCCAGCGGGGCTCGCCGAGCACGTCGAACCGGTGGTAGAGCTCGCGGTAGAGCGTCTGCAGGGCGGCTGGGGTGATGCCATCGCTGGCCAGTTTCTGGGCTGCCACCTCACGCTCACGGATCTCGCGGGGAAGCGCGTGGAAGCTGCGCGTGTAGTCCGGCGTGAAGTACTCGTTGGTGAAGGCGGTTTCATCGAGGGGTTCGAAATTGCGTCGTCGTGAGATCCAGTGCAGCTCCCGCGGCTGGCCCCAATGGCCGCGCAGGGCATTGAGGAAGATGTCGGCGCCGCTCTGGCCACCGCCGACCACCACCACGCGGCGCTCGTTGAAGTCACGCCGGCTCCTGGCGATCTCGGCGGCGTGCAGGCAGTGGGGCCCACGCAGCGCCTCGGCAAAGTCCGGCAGCCAGGGGCGCTTGCCGGTACCCAGGCAGAGATGGCGGGCACGGTAGTCGTCGGCATCGGTGCGCAGCCGAAAGCCGCGCGCATCGAGCCGCACCTCGCGTACCTCCTCGCCGAGCGCGACGTTGTCCAGGCGCCGGGCAGCCCAGCCCAGGTAGTCGGAAAATTCGGCGCGGCTGACGGTACCCAGCTCGGCGTTGAGGAAGCGGTAGAAGCGGTGGTGCTCGACCAGGTAGCGCAGGAAGGAGTGGCGGCTGTCCGGTGCCACGGCGGTGACCAGGTCCTTGAGAAAACCGGTCTGTAGATGGGTGTCGGGAAGCATCAGCCCAGGGTGCCAGGCCGGGTCGCGGCGGCGCTCGAAGAAGCGCGTGGCGAGCCGTGGCAGATGAGAGTCGGCCAGCGCGGCGATGCTCAGGTTGAAGGGGCCGGCGCCCAGGCCGGCCAGGTCGAGAACGTGGGAGTCAGACATGGGACACCTCCTGTGTCTTGGCGGCGCCGGCTGAATCGGCCGGCAGACGGACGAAGTGCAGCGGGTTGTCGACGCGCAGTTCCATCTCGGCGAGCATGCGTTCCGCAGCCGCGTCGGTGGCATGCAGGAACTTGGCGCGATTGAGCGTCAGGCGCAGGATGCGCGGGGCGAACAGTTCGAAGCGGGTGAAGCGTTCGGCCAACTCGGGATGTCGATTGCGGTAGGCGGCGAGCACGTCACCACACAGGCGATAGAAGCACGTCTCCGAAACCCCGCAGGCTGCGGCGTGAGGGGCAATGAAGCGTAAGGTAGTGACGAAATGCCCGGTCTGCAGGTCATGGATCAGCTTCTCCGGAGGCAGGCGCACCGTGACGCTCTTGAGCTCGGCGGGCAGGTCGTGGGCCTCGGGGAACTCCTCGTCGACCAGCCGCAGGTCGCCTTGAAAGTCCTTGAGGGCCAGGCGGTGGGGCCAGCCGTCACGCAGGACCAGGGTCAGATTCTGGCCGTGGGCGATCAGTGACACGCCGTAGCGGCACATCAGGTGCCACAGCGGCACCAGGGTGACCTCGAACATCCGAGTGAGCCAGGCCTGTGCAGCCTGAGGGGCGTGAGCACCGGCAGCCGTCAGGTAGGCGGCGAGCCAGGGGCGCCCCTGCTCGTCGACCTGCATCAGCTCGGCCATCAGCAGCGCCTGCTCGTTGGCTGCCAGTCGTGGTGCCAGTGACTCGCGCCAGATCACCCCGAATAGCTCGCGGTAGCGATAGGGCGATTGCGGCAGACGGGCATACTGCCCATGAGGCAGCACGGCCCCTGCGGGCTCGGCGAGGATCTCCAGATTCACGCGGGCGAATTCCTCGTCGTCGTGTGCCCGGGCCTTCAGCCAGGCCGAGGCGGCGGGGCCGGCGAGCAGAAAGCGGCCGGTAATGCCGCGATAGCAGGAGGTGTTCATGATGGTCAGCGGCAGTTTGATGTCGTAGGCCGCTGGCCGGCTGACGTTGGTCAGGGTGCGCAGCGATTGCTGAGGCACGTAGCTGTCGCCGAATTCGCCAAGGTAGACCAGGCGACGGTGGGCGATGTCGGCGGTGTGCAGGGGGCCGAGCCACTGCTGCCACTGCCAGGGGTGAACCGGCAGCAGCCGATAGCTGGCAGGGTCGGTCACCCGCTGGGCGAGGGCCTGGTACAGCCGGGCCTTCTCCGACTCGTCCAGCGCCGAGTCGAGCAGGGGAGCGGCGTCGATGGGGCCGCCACCGCACTCCAGGGCATCGGCGGCGATGGCCACCCAGGCGAGGCGGAAGGCGCTGCCATGCTCCGGGGCGTAGCGTGCCAGGGCCTCCAATCCCCAGCCGCGGCGGCCCTTGTTGAAGAGAAACTTGGGATGGCCGTCGAGCAGGCGTTGACGTTGCGGCTCGGGCAGCAGAATGGCTGCATCGGCGCTCAGTCCGCGGCGGGCTTCGCGCAGCCGGCAGTCGGCGCGAAGGGTGGCGAACAGGTCCTCCAGATGCTCGGCGACCTGGGCGTCATTCATGCCGAGCAGCGGCGCCAGAGCGAGGAGAAAATCGGCGGCTTCCAGGGGGACGCCGGCGGGGGGCTCCAGGCTGGCGGGGTCGACTTGGGGGTGTCGCCACAGATTGGGGCTGGCCTGAAAGCGCCAGACCCCGCTCTCGCCCAGGTCGAGCCGCTGGCGGTCGCCGTCGTAGGTCAGCACGATGACCTGTTCATAAGCCAGCTCACCGATCATCTTGGCGATCAGCTCGCGATTGACCGTTTCCCAGTGCGGCGTCAGACAGGTATCGAGCGACTCCATCACAGCATCTCCCGGAAGAAGCGTTCACGCTGACCCATCACCAGGCTGGCTCGCTTGTGGGGGAAGTCGAAGTCGCGCAGCCGTGTCAGGCCCAGGCGCTCGAGGTGGCGGAACAGGCGGTGGTTATCGTGGCGTGGTTCCAGCACCAGGCGGCGGGTGCGCGGCTCGGCGAGGTAGGCGTAGTGGGACAGCCCACCCAGCCAGGCATCGACGAAACGGGCCCCGCGAACGTCCTCTTCGCCTACCAGCAGGTGCAGACCGCGGTCGAAGGAGGCCCAGGGGTAATAGGGGGCGAGTCGGTCCTCGGCGGCCCAGTAGAGCTCGAAATAGCCGAAGGGGCGGCCGTCGAACTCGCCGATCAGCGGCAGAGTGTGCGGGTCGGCGAGTCGCTGCACGATGAAGTCGGCGAGTTCGCTGGCGGGCCATGCCTGCTCCCAGAACTCTGCGACCCGCGGCAGGTGCATCCACTGCACGAAGCGCTCGAGGTCGCGATCGAGCTCGATCAGGCGCAGCGAGAAGATGCGCCCGAGGCGTGGATCGGCGCGCCGATAGACGAGGCCGCTGGGCTTGGCGGGACGCCTGGGATGGCCGTTACCGCTCTCGAAGGGGGTCTGTTCAGGGCGGGTGGGGGGATGCCTCAGCCAATCCCAGGGTTGTTGATAGAAATCGCTGCGCAGCACGCGGCCACCGCCGAGTGCCTCGACCAGCCGGGGCCAGTCGGCATGCTCCTGCCAGGCGGCCGGCTCGAGGATCAGCAGTGCCAGCTCGGGATGGTGAGCGAAGACGGCATCGATGCGCTCGATCAGCGATTCCGTCGTCGCATCGCGCACCAGACGGGCGGCTGCGTCCTGCAGCGGGACGATGTCGGTACGTGGCGGGGTGTCCAGAGTGATGCTCATGCCGGGACTCCTTGGTGGCGAGCGGTGGCGGTAGTGGCCGCCAGGGGGTTGTCCAGCGGCAGATAGAGGCGCGCCGGCTCGGCGAGGGTGGCCTCGTTGATGCCGCTCAGGTAGCAGAAGAAGTTGCCTTTGACCTCCAGTCGGGCGGCATGCAGGGCGTGGTCCAGGCAGTCGAGATCGCCATCGAGCTGTGTGCGCAGTCCTTCGAGATGGACGCTCAGATCGCGTAGCAGGAGGGCTTCGTCGACCAGGCCGTCGGCCGCCAGGGCGCTGATGACGGCAAAGGTGGAGTTGATCAGCAGGTAATAGAGGAAGTAGCGCCGCAGGGTAGCCTGTGGCCAGTGGTTCTCCGGCGGCGCGAGTTGCGGGTGCCGTTCGAGGAAGCGGTCGCCCACGCCGCTGCCCTGGCAGTCGCGGTAGAACATGCCCACCGGCCAGCCATCGTCGAGCCGTAGCACGATGTTCTGCTGATGGGCCAGCAGCACGATACCGTCCTCCACGGCGAGGCCGAACAGGGGTGTCAGCACGCGTTCGCAAAAGGCACCGAACCAGCCGCGTGCGACCTGAGGCAGCGGCTCGCCCAGCGCCTGGGCCTTGGCACGCAGGCGCGCTGCGAGCAGCGTCTGGCGGCCGGGGCCGAGCGGCTGCTGCGTCAGGGTGGCCAGCACCACTGTCTCGGTTTCCGCCGCCCCGAGCAGCAGGTTCTCGCGCAGTACCACCAGGCTGGCGGGGTCGACGTCACCCTTGGCATCGAGCCAGCCCAGCCAGGCCGGTTCCTGCATCACGGCGAAACCGGGAAAGCGCCGGGCCACGTCGAGCTCGCGCATCCAGCGGTCCAGATGCAGGCCGCGTCGGACCTCCTTGAGGCTGAGCAGGCGCAGCGAGTTGGTCAGGCGCGCCGACAGCGAGCCCTTGACCATCCAGGGGGCTCGGGGCGCGTAGAGTGAGCGGTGCGACGAGGTCGGCAGCCACTCCGCGGCGCTGTTGCCAAGCCACACCAGTTGACCACGTCGCTCCTGTGCCTGGACCCAGGCTTGGCGGCGCAGCTGCAGTGCCTGCCAGGGATGCATGGGCAGGGCGCTGAAGCAGGGCGGCAGGCGGGTGGCCAGGTTCGCTGGCAGCAGCTCGAGGGCGAGGTTGGCAGCGGTGATGTCGCGGCTGGAGTCGCCGGCTGCGAGCGGTGGAGCCACCGCCCACCAGGCGAGACCGAAGCGGGCGCGGTGCTCGGGGCAGAAAGCGCGTGCCTCGGCCTCGCTGAACGGGGCCCGGGACTTGGGGGCGGGGTGGAAGGCGTGACCGGCCAGCAGGCCCTGCTCCGCCTCGGCGAAGGTCAGCGGGCCGTTTTGCAGATGAGCGAGATCGTCCCTGTCATCGAGGCTGGCCCGGGTATTGGCCCGACTCTCCAGTACCCGCTCGCGGAAGGTGTGACGGGCGGTGGCGTCGAGCGGTCCCACCAGGGCCGGTGTTGCCAGAATGTGCTCCAGGGCGGTGGCGAAATCGACCGCCTGGGAGGCACCCGCCTTGCACCACAGAATGGGCCACTGGAAGCGGCATTCGCCGCTGGCACTGCGGTGCCGTAGTCGCAGTTGCAGCTCGCCTTCGGTGATGGGCAGACGCGCCACTTCTCCGTGACCGGTGGTATCGAGCCGCCAGGCGCGGGTCTCGCGCAGCAGGGCATTGAAGAAGCAGCTCGCGGCTGGGTCGACCTCGTTCAGGGGAGCGGCATCGGTAGTAGTCGCCATGGGAACCTCCGTGTTGATAAAAATAAGACTAATGAGAAGCATTTGATTCTTTGTGTCGTGTCGTGGCTCCTTGCGGCCCGCATGTTGGGCCTGAGTCAGTCGTGGGTGGGCGTGATCCGCGAGGTCGCCGGCATGATCCGGAAGTGGTTCCTGGTCATGGGAACGAACAGCAGGAGGACGCAGGCGGCGGCGAGCGACAGTGGCAACAGGTGAGCGGCGGCGGCCAGACTGACCGTCAGTGTCGCGGCGCCGTAGCCCAGGGTATGGGCCATGGCCAGCAAGCCGGCGCTGGCACCCGGGGAGCGCTGACGCGTAGCGGCGTCGGTATATCCGGGCACGGCCAGGGCGGCACCGACGCTGGCGATCATGATGCCCAGGCCGAAGCTGGCCGGGCCGATGGCCATCGTCAGCACTCCGTAACCGGTTACCAGCCCCAGCGCCCCCAGGGCCAGCAGGGCATAACCGGACAGCCGACGGTGACGAGTGATACCCAACTGGATGGTCAGGGCACCCAGTGCACCGAGCGACAGCAGGATCCCCATCAGGTGGCCGGCCCGGGTGGCGTCGATGTCGAGCCTGCCCTGCAGGGCACCGGGAAGGCCCAACTGCATTAGCGATGCTGACATCGCCAGCAGCAGTGCAATGGCCAGGCAGGGCAGCAGATCAAGGGGGGCCGCGTGGCAGTCGAGCGGCTCGACTGGCGGCAGACGGGAGCTGGGGAGTCGGGGCCGGTATCCCCCGGAGCAGCAGCAGGGCCAGCATGCCGCACAGCAGCATCACCACGAAGGGCGCATGGGCGGAAAGGCTCAAGCTGGCGGCGGCAATCAGCGGCCCAAGCAGGCGACCGCTGCTGAGTCCGGCGCTGATGGCGGCCAGTGCCTTGACCCGCTCCTCGCCGTCATGCAAGGCCAGCGACCACTGCTGGCAGGCCGGCACCATGCCCGAGACCGTCAGGCCGTACAGCACCCGTGCTGCCGCCACCAGGGCCAGCAGCGCGCCGTCGCCCAGCCAGCCGTGGGCCGCCGTCCACAGAGCGAAGCCGATCAGGGCGAAGCTGGTTACGTAGCCCAGCAGAGCCTGGATCACCACGCCGCGTGCCCCGTGACGATCGGCGATCCGCCCCCAGAAGGGACTGCCCAGCAGGAACAGCATCGAACCCAGCAGGATCAGACCGGCCCACTGCGACAGTGGCAGGCCGAAGCGCTCCACCAGCACCGGCAGCGCGACCAGCAGGCCGTTCTGGCCGAGGCCGAGCAATGCCGCACAGGCACTGATTCGCCACAGGGGAGGGAAGCGCATGATCGGCTCCTTGGTAAATACAATTGAGAATTGTTATTAGTTAAGCAAGTGCCGTCAAGCGCGACAATGTATCGGCTTGTGAAGAGAGCTGGTTTGCGGGCAGGAAAAAGCCCACTGCGAGAGTGGGCTTGAGCGGGCGAGCGGCATCGCAATGAAGACGGGTCAGTAGTCCATCGACCAGGTCAGGCTGTAGGTGCGCCCGCGGCCCTGGTAGTCGTAGAGGTATTCCGGGCCATAGTAGGGCGAGTAGAACATCGCCGCGCGCTGGCCCCACACCGTGGAGTAGCTCTCGTCCAGCAGGTTCTGCACGCCGAGGCTGAACTTGCCGAAGTCGGTCTGTCGGCTGAGCGCCAGATCCAGGGTGGTGTTGCCGTCGATCTTGCGCTCGGCCTCATCTTCCAGATCGAAGGTGTGGTTGGCCTGCAGGCGGGCCGAATGGACGTGGTCTCGCCAGCCGACGAAGGCGGTCGCCGAGGAGAGCGAGGCGTAGCGGGCATCGCGCTTCTCCCATCCGCCCTCGTCGTTCTCCTGCTCCGAGCGCACCAGGTGCAGGGTGCCGCCGACTTCGAGGCCATCCGAGAAGTAGCGGGTCAGGGCACCTTCGATGCCATAGTCGCGCTTCCTGTCGTCGACCACGTCGACGCTCAGGTCGCCGCTGTTGATTTCCAGTGCCTTGTCGGACCAGGCGTAGTAGACCGCCGCCTGGGCCACCCAGTCGCCGCCCTGGTAACGCCAGCCGAGTTCGACCTGGTCGGTCTCGATGGCGGAGAGCGGGTTGGCGCCGACGCTGATGCCGGGACGGCCGTAATACTTGGCCGGATCGGGAAGTTCGAATCCCTGGCTGTAGCGCAGCCAGCTCTGGTGGCCGTTACCGAAGTCGTGGAGCGCGCTGGCGTTGAGCAGGGTGGCGTCGTAGTCGTTCTCGCCGCCGGGAATGCCGTTGAAGTCGTCGACCTCTACGTCGGAGTGCTGGCGCCTGACACCGGCCGATAGCTTGAGAGCATCGGTCGCCTGCCAGTCGACCTGGGCGAAGGCGGCGAGAGTGTCGACCCGGTAGCCGGGATAGCGTGGTGCGATGCTGGCCTGTTCCTGTACCAGCCCGCCGGTGGCGTCGGATACGGCCTTGTCGAAGGTCATCTGGCTGGCGTCGAAGCTCTCGCGATCGGCATCCAGGCCGTAGATGAGACCGATCCGTTCGTTCAGTCGTGCATCGAACAGCGCCTTGAGGCCGCTGAGCTCGGTGTTCTGCTGGGAGGCGCGGAACTCGGAGCCACCCGCGACCGGGTAGGGGAAGGCCTGGAAGCTGGCTTCCTCCTCGCGATGGAAAGCCTGCAGATAGAAGTTCTGTCCCAGCAGGTCGGCGTGATGGTACTGCAGGTTTACCATCTTGCGATCGGTGGCCGGGTCGCGGTCGGAACGATAGCCGTCACGGATCTCGGCGTCCGCCAGACTGGGGCTGGCGGCGTCCAGATGGGGAAAGTAGACCCCACGATCCCCCTCGTAGCCCGAGCGGTAGAGCTGGGCAGCGAGTTCCAGGGTTTGAGCGTCATTCAGTTGGAAGGTGAGGTTGCCCAGCACGTCGATGCTGCGGTTGTCCTGCAGGTCGGTCTGAGCGAGATCGGGGAAGATCTCGTTGCCGCGACCGTCGAACTGGCGGCCATTGTCCTGGAAGGCGGTGCCGAGATAGGCCTGCACCCGTTCGTTGCCACCGCTGACCGACTGAGCGATCCGCTTGTCGAGATCGCTGCTGCGATTGAAGCCGGTGGTGACCCCGACCTCGGTGCGCCAATCCGGCCCTCCGGCCCGACCCTTGCGGGTGATGATGTTGACGATGCCGCCGGTGGCGCCGCCGCCATAGAGACTGCTGGCTCCGGAGAGCACCTCGACGCGTTCGATGTTGAAGGGGTCGATGGCGTCGAATTGACGAGACAGGCCCCTAGAACTGTTCATCGACACGCCGTCGATCAATACCTGCACGCTGCGGCCGCGCAGGTTCTGGCCATAGTTGGTGCGCCCCTCGGGAGCCATGTCGAGGCTGGGCACGAGCCTGCCCAGAGCGGTCTTGAGATCGGCGCCGGCTTCGATCTGCTGCTGCAGCTCCTCCTTTTCGATTATCCACACCGCGCCGGGTATCTGGCTGATCTGAGTGGGAGTGCGAGATCCCACTACCACCATGGTGTCCTGGTGTTCTTGGGCGTGAACGGTCATGGCCGCCGAGCCGGCAACCACGGTGAAACCGAGGGCTATGCGCTTCTTCATGGGATTCCCTTGCCTGGAAGACTCGAGTAGTGGTGCTGTTGGATGGGAAAGAGTATCATTAACAAAAAAGATATCAATGATAATTGTTAGCGTTTGTTGATGGCCGATGAATCGATGAGCCAAAGATGAGCCACAAGGAGCCGCATGGCTGACGACAGGATGCCGCCGGGTACGGCAAGGGCCGCGGGAGAGGCGGAAATGACGGGGCGCACGATGCGCGGTGGTATGCCGGCGCTGACCTGCTGGTTGCTGAGCCTGCCGCTGGTGGTGCTGTTCTGGCTGGGGCTGGAGGCCCAGGGCGGTATGGCGCTGGGCTTCCAGGCGCTGTGGTCGCCTTCGTTCGAGGATATCGACCAACTGCTGTTGCACTACGCCTGGTGGCCGCGACTCTCGGTTGCACTGCTGGCCGGCGGTGGGTTGGCGCTGGCCGGGGTCCTGATGCAGCAAGTGCTGCGCAACCCGCTGGCATCGCCCACTACGCTGGGCGTGGCTTCCGGGGCCAATCTGGCGCTGATGATGGCCACCCTGATGGCACCTGGGCTGCTGACCATTGGCCGCGAATGGGTGGCGCTGGCCGGCGGTGGACTGGCGGTGGGCCTGGTATTCATGCTGGCCTGGCGGCGGGGCTTGGCACCGATCGTGGTGGTGCTGGCAGGGCTGGTGGTGAACCTCTACCTGGGCGCACTGGCCACGGCATTGCTGTTGTTCAATCACGAGGCGCTGTCAGGGCTACTGATCTGGGGCGCCGGCTCACTGGCCCAGAACGGTTGGGACGGCGTGGCGATACTCTGGCCGCGGCTGGCCATCGCCGCCGTGGCGGCCTGGTTGTTGCTGCGCCCCCTGGCGGTGCTGGAGCTGGACGATGCCAGCGCCAGGAGCCTGGGGGTGTCGCTTACCTATCTGCGCTTCGCTGGCATGGGGTTGGCGGTGTTCATCACCGGCAGCATCGTCAGTGTGGTGGGGGTCATCGGCTTCATCGGTCTGGTAGCGCCCAATATCGTGCGCCTGGCCGGGGCGCGGCGTCTCGGCGAGCGGCTGCTGTGGGGCACGCTGCTGGGGGCGGTGCTGCTGGCCACTACCGATCTGCTGCTGCAGAGCCTTGCCGGCACGTTGCCGATGCTGATTCCCACCGGCGCGGTGACCGGCGCGCTGGGGGCGCCGCTGCTGCTGTGGTTGATCACGCGTCTGAAGCTGCAGGGTAACCGGGCGCCACAACCGCCGGCCGTGCTGGCCAGCCGACATCCCGCACCCGGGCGTCTGGCCTCTCGCCTGGCCACCGGTCTACTGTTGGCTGCCGCCCTGGGCCTGCTGCTGGGACAGGGGGTGAATGGCTGGTACTGGCTGTCGCCGGATCACTGGGGCGTGATGCAGTGGCGCATGCCCCGGGTGCTGGCGGCGGCAGCCAGCGGCTTGATGCTGGCGGTGGCCGGTACGCTTCTGCAGCGGCTCTCCGCCAATCCCATGGCCAGCCCCGAGGTGCTGGGCATCAGCGGCGGCTGTGCGATTGCCCTGATCCTGGGGATCTTCCTGCTGCCGGCGCCGACCAGCGGTGTGCTGGTCGGCATCGGCACCCTGGGGGCATTTGCCACGCTGCTGATTCTGGTGGCGCTCAATCGTCGCAGCGGCTTCCTGCCCGAGCGCCTGCTGCTCACCGGGGTGGCGGTAACGGCGCTGTTCGATGCCGTGCGCAGCGTGATGCTGGCAGGTGGAGATCCGCGCGGGCAGCAGGTGCTCGCCTGGCTGGCGGGGTCCACCTACTACGTCGATCTCACCGGCGCCCTGGTGGTGGGAATCCTGGCCGTGCTGCTGGCGTTGTGCACTCTGCCGCTGACCCGCTGGCTGGACATCCTGCCCCTGGGGGCACCCACGACTCAGGCATTGGGCATTGCTCTCAATCGCGCTCGCTTGGTGTTGCTGCTGCTGGTGGCCCTGCTGACCGCCTGCGCCACCCTGGTGGTGGGGCCGCTCTCTTTCGTCGGGTTGCTGGCGCCGCACATGGCCAGGCTGCTGGGGCTGTCCCGGGCGCGCCAGCATCTGCTGGGGGCGGCACTGGTAGGCATGCTGCTGATGGTGCTGGCCGACTGGGTGGGCCGTCAGATCATTTTCCCTTATGAAATTCCCGCCGGGCTGGTTGCCTCGCTGATCGGCGGCGCCTACTTCATGTGGGGGTTGCGGAGGCTGTGAGGGGTATCGATGCCCAGTGGATAGGGGATGGTTACAGGAGATACGCATGACGCACGTAGTCGAGCTCGTCACTCGCCAGGCGGATCCGGTCGAGGCGCTACTGGCGCTCTATCGTCAGCCGCCCCTGGATAGTCTCAAGGCCCCGGGGTTCGGTCCGCCGGTGGTGGCCACGCTGCCTGGCAGTGCGTTGCTCGATCGGGCAACACTCGATGAGCTGATGGCACGCTATACGGCCAGTTTCGGTGAGGGGGCAGATCGTATGGCAGCAGCGTCGGTCTGGTCGAAGTATCTCTTCAGCCTGGTCTCGATACCGGCCCTGGTGGCCAATCTGCTGTTGGGGCGGGAGCTGCCGGTGAGTCCGGAACAACTGCGCGTCGAGCTAGGCGACCGGGGCGAGGCAACTCGCCTGTGGCTGCGTGATGGCGGCGCTTCCCTGACGTCACTTTGCTTCGAGACCCGCTTCGCGACGCTGTTCGATGATTTTTGTACGCCTTTGATCGAGATGCTGGCCGAGCGCTCGGGGCTTTCGCCCAAGGTGTTCTGGAGCAACCTGGGCCACTACGTGGAATACGTGGGGCAGCTGTGCTCACGACATCCATTCTTCACCGCGGCCGGAGAGCCGCTGCTGCGCTATCTCGACACCAAGACGTTTCCTGGCGGGCGGCGCAACCCGCTCTTCCAGCCGGTGCGCTACCTCGAGCTGAGCGGTGAAGCGCCGGCTCGGGTGCGGCGGTTGTGTTGCGTCAAGTATCGCCTGCCAGGCGAGCCGCTGTGCGGTGGCTGCCCGTTGAAGCCCGAGCACCGCCCCAACAAGCGGCTGCGGTGAGCATCGGGTGCGTCGGGTGCCTTTCGGGATAGCATCTAGGAATCGGCGAGCGCGCCAGCGAGCAGCTCGGCGAAGCGTTGCGCCGAGGGCAGGGCGCCAAAGCTCCAGACCGGCGGCAGCGTGATCATGCTGCCGTCACGCACGCTGGGATGTCGTTGCCAGAGCGCGCTGGTGGCGAGCTTCTCTTCGATGCCGACGGGGTAGGGCTCCACCACCACCAGGCGGGCGTCCAAGCCGAGCAGCGCCTCCAGCCCGACTAGCGAAAAGCCCCAGTGGTTGGTCTCGCCCTGCCAGGCGTTCTCCAGGCCCAGGCGGTCCAGCACGGCCTGGAACAGACCGTGCTCACCGAAGACCCGTACATGCCGTTCGTCCATGAACTGAACGACCAGCAAAGGTGGCATTTCTTCCGGCAGCGCCCGGCGTAGCGTCTCGAAGCGCGCCTCGGTGGCGGCAATCGACGCTTCGGCTTCATCCTGGCGACCGTAAGCGGCGCCAAGCTCGCGAGTGAGGTGGAGAATCTGACTCCAGGTAGCGCCCTGAGGTGTGTAAATCGCCCATGTATCGACCGGGCCGATCCTCTCGAGTCGAGGCGCCAGGTAGCCGAACATCGGGGAGATGAGAATGTGCGCGGGGTCGAGCTGAGCCAGCAGTTCGACATTGGGCTGTGCGCGAAGCCCGATATCCATGACGCTTCCCGGTAGTCGAGGCTCGCCGACCCAACTGTGGTAGTCGCTTACCTGAGCGACTCCGTCGGGTGGCATGTCCAGGGCGACCAGCGTTTCGGCCAGAGTCCAGTCGAGAGCGACAAGGCCTGCGTTGGCACCGGCTACCGCGGCGGCGGTATCGTCATGGGGCTGGGCACAGGCCAGTGCCGGCAGGGTCGAGCCGAGCATTGCCGACGCCAACCAGGCAATATGCGTCTTGAGGTTCATGCAAAGCCATTCCTTTGCTTGGTGTTGGGCTGTCGCGTCGCCTGTGGAAAGCGATTGAAAATCGTTATTAAAAACCATTCGCGCGCATTCGTCTTCCACCGAGTAGTGATCTGCAGGGAAAGAGGTGCTCGCAATAATATTGATAACTGTTATCATTTGTGGCATCGTCATGCGCTTTGCTGGAAGCGTCTGAGCGTTTTTGATGCAGTATCAGCGCTTCTTCGTGACACGCCGTTCAGCCGGGAGTTAGAACGTGAGACCGTTTCGCCATCCATGCCTCTGGGGGGCTGTTCTCGGGTTGGGCTTGGTCGCCTCGGCGTCCGCCGACTCTGCGTTATATCAAGAGTCGCGTGAGGCCCAGCGCAGCCAGGCCGAGCTTCAGGTGCGCATCGACGCCGCCGATGACGAGACCCGGGCCATGCTCGAGGAGCTGCGCGAGCTCGAGCGCGCCGAGCGCCGCCTGACGCGTGAGAACGCCGAACTCGCACCGCGCAACGAGCGTCTGGCCGAGACACTGGATCGCCGTGAGGCGGCACTCGATACCCTGGCGGAGACCCGTGAAGCCTTGCCGGTGCTGGAGGAGCGTCTGATCGAGCGGCTCGAGCAGTGGGTCGATGGCGACATGCCGTTCCTGCGCGAGGAGCGGCTGGCGCGGGTCGCCAGCCTGCGCTCCCAGGGCGAGGCACTGTCCGGCGCCGAGCGATGGGAGCGGATCGTCTCGGCGTGGCGCGCTGAGCTCGATTACGGTCGTGAGGTCGATGCCTGGCGCGGCTATCTCGGCGAGGGCGACTCGCGCCGCGAGGTGGATTACCTGCGGCTGGGACGCGTGGGCTTCTATTACCTGACCCCGGATGGGCGCGCCGGGCGCGTCTGGCAGGCCGACAGCGGCAGTTGGGCACCGCTGAACGAGGCCCAGCGCCGCGAGGTTCGCAACGGCTTGCGTATCGCTCGCGACCGCCGGGCGCCGGAACTGCTTACGCTGCCGGTTTCGCAGCCGCTCGAACGGGCTCTGGAGGGCGACGCATGAAGACCTTGTGCCACTCGTTCTCTTTCACGGCCGGCTTGCTGATGGCCCTCTTTCTGACAGCTCCGGTCATGGCTCAGTCCGAGCCGCTGACTACTCTACGTGCCGAGCGCGAGGCCGCCGAGGCCCGCGACCAGGCGCGCCTGGCCGAGCTGCTGGAGGATCGGGGCGCCCTGGAAGCCGCGCTCGAGGAGGCCCGTGCCGCCCATGCGCAGGCCGAGACGCGCAATACTGAGCTACAGGCTGAGGCCGAGGTGCTGAGCCAACGGCAGGCCGAACTCGAAGCGCGTCAGCAGGAGCAGGGAGACGACTTGGCGGCGATCCTGGCATCACTGCAGCAGCACGGCGGTGAGCTGCGCGACAGCCTGGCCGATAGCTGGCTGGTCGTGCAGGGTGCGGGGCTGCCGTCGCGGTTCGACGATGCCGAGGTGCTCGAGCTCGCCCATCTCGAGGAGTTCGCCGACCGCCTGGTGGCGCTGACCGCCGATACCGCCCGGGCGGTTCGCTTCGAGGCGCCGGTGGCTGCTGCCGATGGCGTGATCGCGCCGCGTGAGGTGATCCGGCTGGGCGACTTCACTGCCTTCACCGATGGACATCTGCTGCGTCGCGGTGCCGACGATCAGGCCCTGTCGGTAGTCGAGCGCACCCCGCGGGAAGTGGCCGCCAGCCTGGCCGCGTTCCATGCCGGTGAGTCGCGCTCGCTGACCTTCGACCCTACCCGTGGTCAGGTCATGGCGGCGCTGGCCCAGCGACCGAGTCTGGTCGAACGCTTCCACCAAGGCGGGGCGGTCGGCTACGTGGTAGTGGGGCTCGGCGCTCTCGGCCTGCTGGTCGCCCTGCTGCAGTACGCTTACCTGCTGAAAGTGACGCTGGCCATGCGCCGCCAGCTGCGCGACCTCACGACGCTGCGCGAGGACAACCCGCTCGGGCGTGTGCTGCTGCGCTTCCGCGCACTGCGCGACGATCCCGTGCCGGAGGCGCTCGAGGCGCGCCTCGACGAAGCGGTGCTGGCCGAGCTGCCGCGCCTGGAGCGTGGCCAACCGCTGGTCAAGCTGCTGGCGGCAGTGGCGCCGCTGCTGGGCCTGCTGGGCACCGTTACCGGCATGATCGTGACCTTCCAGGCGATTACCGTGTTCGGCACCGGCGACCCGCAGCTGATGGCCGGCGGCATCAGCCAGGCGCTGGTCACCACGGTACTGGGACTGATCACCGCCGTACCGCTGCTGTTCGCACACACCGCCCTGGCCGGGCGCAGCCGCCATCTGGCGGGCCTGGTCGAGGGGCAGGCCAGCGCCGCCCTGGCCGAGCAGCTCGAACAGCGCCCCCACGGACCCGATGTCGCGACCGGGAGCGCACGCCGCGATGCCGCCTTGGCTTGAGACAGAGGGCCTTGAACCGCTCCAGCGCCTGGTCGAGGCCGGTGGCGTGGTGCTGGTTGTCATCGCCCTGGTGGCGATGCTGCTGTTCAGCCTGGCATTGGAGCGGGTGTGGTATTTCCGCCTCACCTACCGCCGGGCCAGACGCGCCCTTATTGCACGCTGGGCGGCGCGCCAGGACCACCTGAGCTGGAGCGCCCTGACCCTGCGCGAGGTCTGGGCGCGCGAGCTGATTGGACGCCTGCGCCGTCCGCTGCCGTGGCTCAAGCTGCTGGTGGCGCTGTGCCCGCTGCTGGGTCTGCTGGGCACCGTGACCGGCATGATCGCCGTGTTCGACAGCCTGGCGATGACCGATACCAGTCAGGCCCGCGCCATGGCCGATGGCGTGGCCCGCGCAACCCTGCCGACTTTGACCGGCATGGCGGTGGCGGTGGTGGGGCTGCTGTTCACCAGCCGCCTCGAGCAGATCATTCGACGCGAGGACCAGCGGCTGCACGACCGTCTGGCCCGCGCCGTGGAGGATACCGATGCGTAGACGCCGAGTTGGCGCCGACGACGGCGAGGCCAGCGAGGTCAACCTGACCCCGATGCTGGACGTCGTCTTCATCATGCTGATCTTTTTCATCGTCACCACCAGTTTCATCAAGGAGAGTGGGGTGGAGATCGAACGGCCGGAGTCGAGCGCCGCCACACCGCAGCCCGATGCCCAGGTGATGGTTGCCATCACGCCCGAAGGGGCGGTATGGGTCGATGGCCGAGCGGTGGATCTGCACCGCGTGGGTAACGAGGTGGCCGGACTGGTAAGCGAAGAGGGCTCGGTGGTGATCCAGGCCGACCGCGACTCCACCACCGGTTTGTTGATCGAGGTGATGGACCGCATTCGCGAGGCCGGCGTGGAGCAGGTCGCAGTGGCAGCCAGCCGGAGCCGGTCGTGACGCGGATACCTCTCTCTTCGCTCGGCGGGGTGGCCCTGGCGTTGCTGCTGTTCTGGCTGTTGGCGCTGCTGGTGGCACCGCCGGAGGAGGAGTTCGACGTCGTCGACGTCAGCATGACCATGAGCATGGTCGAGGCGCCGGAGCCGGTGCAGGAGGAGACGATCGAGCCCAGTGCCGAGCCACCGCCCCCGCAAGTAGAGGCGACTCCACCTCCGCAGCCGGAGCCGCTGCCGCCGCTGGAGAGTTCGATCGCCATGCCGGAGCCGGAGCTGCCGCCGGAGCCGATTGAGCCGGTAGAGCTCGACGCCACGCTACCCGAGCTTGCCGAGGCGCAGCCCGAACCGCCGCCTGAGCCGAGGCCGGAACCGCGACTCCAGCCCGAGCCGGCCGCCGAGCCAGCGCCTGCGCCACAGCCGGCCCCAGCGCCCAGCGCTGCACAGCAGGGGCCGAACACCGAACAGGCGGCGCCTGCCGAGTCGGGGCCGGTGGACGTGGGTGAAATAGCCCCGACCAGCCGCGTGCCGCCGGAATACCCATCACGCGCCCAGCGTCGAGGGTTGGAAGGGCATGTGGAGCTGCAGTTCCTGATCCGTCCCGACGGCAGCGTCGACCGTTCGTCGATCCGCGTGGTCGAGTCGCAGCCGCGTAACGTCTTCGATTCGGCTGCCGAGCAGGCCGTGGCGCGCTGGCAGTTCGAGCCGGCCAGCGGTGTGCGCCGGGCGCGGCAACGTCTCGAGTTCCAGCTGAGGTAAGGCCATGAAGATGCGAGCCGCGATTCGCCTGATCGCCTGTATCGGTCTGCTGCTGGCCGCCGCGGCGCAAGCCGATGCGCCGGCACTCCCAGGCGATATCATCGCCGATCTGGAGCAGCTCCAGCGGCAGCTGCAGCAGGGCGAGCATGACAACGTGGCCGAGCGCGCACGCACACAGGCGCAGCGTCTGGAGGGTGGCAACACCGCCGACCGCTGGGCCGCTGCACTGTATCGCCAGCTGGCGGCGGGGGCAGAAGCCGGGGCAGGGCGCAGCGAATCCGCTGCCGATCAGCTGCGCCAGGCGCGGCGGGTGCAGGAGGCGCCGCTCTCTCAGCGCGACCGCTGGCTGCGCGAGGAGGCACGTTTGCGCTTGGCCTCGGGGCAGACCGAAGAGGCGGTGGCGCTGTGGCTCGACTGGCATGAACGCCACGCTGGCAGCAGCGAAGACCGCTGGCGTCTGGCGCGTGCCTTGGCGGAGCTGCAACGCTGGGAAGAGGCCGTGGGTTGGGTCGAGCGTGCGCTGGCGGACGACCCCGCTCCCGATGAGCGACGTCAGATGCTGGCTGCCAGCGTGTTCCAGCACGCCGGGCGTGGCGAAGAGGCCCTGGCAAGGCTGGAGGCTACCCTGGGGGCCGAGGCTCCGCCCGAGGCCTGGCGACGGGCGACGGCACTGGCTCAGGGGTTGGGCGATGCCCAGCGCGCTGCGGCCATCTGGGAAGCCGGCTGGCGTCTGGGAGTACTGAAGGGAGAGACGGACCTGCGTCAGCGCATCGAGCTGCACCTGATTGCCGGCACGCCGGCCCGGGCTGCGGAATATCTCGAAGCGGCGCTGGCCGACGAGGTGCTGCCCGATACCCTGGACAATCGGCGCCTGCTGGCTCGCGCCTGGGAGCAGGCCCGCGACCGCGACCGGGCGCTGGATGCCTGGCGCGAGGTGGCGCAGCGCAGCAAGGCGGGCGGCGACTGGCAGCGCCTGGCGCTGCTGGCCAATGGCTGGGGGCGGCTCGAGCTGGCGCAGGAGGCGATGCAACAAGCCCGGCGCCGAGGGGCGGAAATCGATCCGCACTGGCTCTCGACTCGCTAGCAAGTCGAGAGCCAGTGGGTCAGGAGTGGCTCAGAGTGCGAACTCGGTCCACACCGGGGCGTGGTCGGAAGGGCGCTCCATGCCGCGCAGGTCATAGTCGATGCCGGCATCGCGCACGCGCTCGGCCAGCGGTGCCGTGACCAGGATATAGTCGATGCGCAGGCCGCGCCTGGGCTCGCGTTCGAAACCGCGGGAGCGGTAGTCGAACCAGCTGAAGCGGTCGTCCACCTCTGGATAACGCACCCGATAGCTGTCGCTGAGGCCCCACGCCTTGAGCGTGCCGAGCCACTCACGTTCTATCGGCTGGAAGCTGGTCTTGCCCTCGCGCAGCCAGCGCTTGCGGTTGTCTTCGCCGATGCCGATGTCGATGTCCTCGGGAGAGATGTTGAAATCCCCCATCACCACCAGCCGTTCGTCAGGGCGATGCCGCTCCCGCAGCAGCTCGATCAACTGCGCATAGAACTCGCGCTTGTTGGGAAACTTGGTGGGGTGGTCGACGTTCTCGCCCTGAGGGAAGTAGCCGTTCCACACGGTCAACGGCTCGCCGTCGGCGGTGCGCAGACGCACGCCGATCAGGCGACGCTGGGACTCCTCGCCGTCGCCCGGCAGGCCGAAGAAGACCTCTTCCGGCCCGTTCGGGCAGAGCGTCTTGTGGCACATGAGTGCGACGCCGTAGTGGCCCTTCTGGCCGTGGTAGTGGACGTGATAGCCCATCGCCTCGACCGCCTCGCGGGGAAACTCGTCGTCATGCACCTTGGTTTCCTGCAAGCCGATCACCAGCGGCTGGTGAGTGGCGATCAGTGCCTCAAGCTGATGCAGCCGGGCGCGCAGACCGTTGATGTTGAACGAGACAAGGCGTGTCACTCGTCGTGCTCCTCGTGGGTCGTTGCACTCTGTTCCGAGTTGGGAGTGGGGTGGATGGCGATGCCGCCGCCCTGCTCCTGACGGGCCAGCTTGCGTGCCGCCTGCAGCTTGCGCTGCTGGCGCTTCTTCTGAGTGAAGCGGCGCGACGAGGTCACCTGGTCGGGATTCTCGTGGCGCCACTTCTTGTAGTCCTTGCGCTTGCCGGTGCGGATGGTCACCTTGTCGGCCAGCGAGCGGGTCTTCTTGCGGCGGGTCATCAGGCCTGGCTCCATGGGTGTCGAATGGCAGCATGAGCGTGCATTCTACCAGTCCGATGCAAGAGGCGCGCCCTCCTCGCCATAGGCTGGTACAATACGCGGCTGTACGAAGTTCACCCCATTGCTACGGACAAGACATACAGCCTATGAGCGAGTCGGAACAGACCACAGCCCCGGCCGAGAACCGCAAGCCCAAGCGTCGTCGTCGCAAGCCGCGTCGCAGCCAGTCGAACTGGGACCTGCGCCAGTTTCAGGTGCCTGCCGTCGCGGGCAAGTGGCGCTTTCACGACTTCGATCTGCCGCTGCCGCTGATGCGCGCCATTCATGCCCTGGGCTTCGAGTACTGCACGCCGATCCAGGCCGAAGCGCTGACCCATACCCTGTTGGGTGGCGACGTGGTGGGCAAGGCCCAGACCGGCACCGGCAAGACCGCTGCCTTCCTGATCTCGATCCTGGCCTACTTCCTCGAGGAGGAGGTGCCAAATGGGCAGAAGCCCGGTGCACCGCGTGCGCTGATCGTGGCGCCGACCCGTGAGCTGGCGCTGCAGATCGAGAAGGACGCCAAGGCATTGGCGCGCTTCACCGACCTCAACGTGGCCAGCGTGGTCGGCGGCATGGACTACCAGAAGCAGCGCGAGCACCTGGGCAAGAAGCTCGACATCCTGGTGGCCACTCCCGGTCGCCTGCTCGATTTCCACGAGAAACGCGACGTCGATCTCACCCAGGTCGAGATCCTGGTGCTCGACGAGGCCGATCGCATGTTGTCGATGGGCTTCATTCCCGACGTCAAGCGCATCATTCGCCACACGCCGAAGAAGGAAGAGCGTCAGACCTTCCTCTTTTCGGCCACCTTCTCCGAGGACATCCTCAACCTGGCCAGCCAGTGGACCCACCAGCCGACCCACGTCGAGATCGAGGTCACGGTGGACAACAAGGCCAATATCGATCAGCGCGTCTACATGGTCAGCGACGACGACAAGCAGCGCCTGCTGATCAACTTGTTGAAGCAGGAGAGCTTCGACCGGGTGATGGTGTTCGGCAATCGCCGCGACCTGGTGCGCAAGCTCGAGGGCCTGCTGAAGAAAGCCGATATCAACGTGGCCATGCTCTCCGGCGACGTGCCGCAGAATCAGCGCATCAAGACCCTTGAGCGCTTCCGCGAGGGCGAGGTGCAGGTACTGGTAGCCACCGACGTGGCTGGCCGCGGCATCCACATCGAGGATGTCAGCCACGTGATCAACTACACCCTGCCGGAAGACCCGGAGGATTACGTCCACCGCATCGGCCGTACCGGCCGCGCCGGGGCCACCGGGGTGTCGATCAGTTTCGTCGGCGAAGAGGATGCCTTCTCGCTGCCGGAGATCGAGCGCTACATCCAGGACAAGCTGCCCTGCGAGCACCCGCCCGAGGGGCTGCTTTAAGCTATTTCGTTACGCTGAGTTGAGCGCTGATGTGCCTGCCTGTCCAGTATCACCGTGGCGGGGAGGCCGTCGACAAGGTCTTCGAGGAGGCGCTGTGAACCCATCCCTGGGCGCTACTTTTGCCATCCATGGCAAAAGACCTCCTCTTCGACCTGTCCCCGGCCTCGCACATGCCGGGCAAGTCCCTTCGGCCTCGAGAGGGAGCGGCCATGCTGGATGACGCCCTCAAGGGTGAGATACAGGCCGCCTACCGTCGCGTGCTGGAGGCCCAGGGGCTGACGCCACGCTACGGCCAGCGGCTGATGATCGCCGAGATCGCCCGTACGCTGGGCGGCATCGAGGCCGACGACGCCGGCAAGCGGCACTCCGACGAGCACGTTTGCGTGCTCGAGGCGGGCACCGGCACCGGCAAGACCCTGGCCTACCTGCTGGCGGCGCTGCCGGTGGCCAAGGCCAAGGGCAAGCGCCTGGTGGTGGCTACGGCCACCATCGCCCTGCAGGAGCAGGTGTTGCTGCAGGATCTGCCCACCCTCAAGGCCCACAGCGGCCTCGACTTCGACTACGCCCTGGCCAAGGGGCGCGGTCGCTACCTCTGCCTGACGCGCCTGGAGCAGGCCCTCGACGGGGTCGAGGACAACCCCACCCTGTCGCTGTTCGAGCAGAGTCTGGCCCAGGGCGCCGGCGATCACTTCCAGGCGCTGGTGCAGGAGATGGCCGAGGCCTACGGCAGCGGTCGCTGGGAGGGGGATCGCGAGAGCTGGCCGGTGGCCATCGACGACGGCGACTGGCGGCGGCTGACCATCGACCATCGCCAGTGCACCAATCGCCGCTGCGGTCATTTTGCCGCCTGCGCCTTCTTCCGTGCCCGCCGCGACCTCGAGAGTGCCGACATCATCGTCGCCAACCACGACCTGGTGCTGGCCGACCTGTCGCTGGGCGGCGGCGTGGTGCTGCCGCCGCCCAGCGACTGCATCTACGTCTTCGACGAAGGCCACCATCTGCCGGACAAGGCGTTGAACCACTTCGCCCACCGCGTGGGCGTCAACGGTACGCTGCGCTGGCTGGGCAACCTGAAGAAATCCCTGACCGAACTCAACCAGGCGCTGGCGATACAGCCGACCCTGGCGCGGCTGCTGGCCGGCCTGCCGGAAACCATCGCCGCGCTGGAGCCGCGTCTGGGCGAGGCCTATTCCCTGGGCCATCAGCTGGCCGGACGGCAGCATGGGCTCGCGGAAGACGAGGAGAATCATCAGTTTCGCTTCGAGATGGGGCGTGTTCCCCAGGCCCTGCGCGAGCATGCCGGCAGCTTGCTGGTGGGCTTCGCCGAACTCTCACGCACGCTGGAAACCATGAGCGACATCCTGCGTGAGAGCCTCGACCCCGACAAGCACACCGGGCTCGAACGCGAGCAGGCCGAGGCGTGGCTGCCGCTGCTGGCGCTGCTGCACGGCCGCGCGCTGGAGGCCCACGGGCTGTGGGAGGCGTACGCCGAAACCGACATGGAGGGCGAGGCGCCGAAAGCGCGCTGGCTGACGCTGGAGCGCTTCGGTAGCGAACCCGAGCTGGTGTTCTCGGCAAGCCCCGTGTCGGCGGCGCCGACTTTGGCCAAGAGCCTGTGGGGCAGCTGCTTCGGTGCGGTGGTCACCTCGGCCACGCTGACCGCGCTGGGTCGCTTCGAGCGCCTGCAGGAGCGTGCCGGGCTGGCCAATCGCTACCGCTATCAGCGCCTGCCGAGCCCCTTCGATTATTCCCGTGCGGTGCTCAGCGTGCCGCGTCAGGCCGTGGACCCCGGCGACCGCGATGCCCACGAGCGGGCCATCGTCGATTTCGTCAGCGGGCTGGGCGACAAGGAGGCCGTGCTGATGCTGTTCTCGTCGCGAGCGCAGCTGCGCGCGGTGGAAAAGGCGCTGCCGGCGAAGTGGCGCGAGCGGGTATTGGCGCAGGACCGCTTGCCCAAGCGCGAGCTCATCGAGCGCCATCGGGCGCGGGTGGATGGCGGCGAGGGCAGCGTGATCTTCGGTCTGGCGAGCTTCGCCGAGGGCATCGATCTGCCCGGCGACTATCTCACCCATGTGGTGATCACGCGGCTGCCGTTCGCCGTGCCCGACGATCCGGTGGGGGCGACTCTGGCAGAATGGATCGAGAGCCGGGGCGGCAATCCCTTCATGCGCATCAGCGTGCCCGATGCCTCGATCAAACTGGTACAGGCCTGTGGCCGGCTGATCCGCAAGGAGGCCGATCAGGGGCGCATCACGCTGCTCGACCGACGCGTGCTCACGCGGCGCTACGGCCAGGCGCTTCTCGATGCGCTGCCGCCGTTCAGGAGAGAGATCGACGGCTAGGGCCCCAACGAGAAGGGCCCGCAGTGCGAGCCCTTCTCTGTCGTGCTGCTTGTGTCGCGGCTGTCAGCCCTGGCGACGCTCCGCCAGCACCGGGCTCAGCTTGCTCGCCATGCGCGTCATCGTCTCCTCGGTGGTGGCCCAGTCGATGCAGGCATCGGTGACGGAAACGCCGTACTGCATCTGGCTGTGATCGTCGAGGATCTTCTGACTGCCCCAGCCGATGTTGGATTCCACCATCAGCCCCATGATCGAGCGGTTGCCCTCGAGGATCTGGTTGGTGACGTTGTCCAGCACCAGCGGTTGCAGGGCCGGGTCCTTGTTGGAGTTGGCGTGGGAGCAGTCGATCATGATGTTGGGCTTGATGCCGGCCTTCTTCAGCTCCTGCTCGGCCAGCGCCACGCTGACGCTGTCGTAGTTGGGCTTGCCGTTGCCGCCGCGCAGCACCACGTGGGCGTAGGCGTTGCCGCGGGTGCGGATGATCGCCACCTGGCCGCTCTGGTTGATGCCGAGGAAGTTGTGCGGATGCGAGACCGACTGTAGGGCATTGATGGCCACGTCGAGGCTGCCGTCGGTGCCGTTCTTGAAGCCCACCGGACTGGAGAGACCCGAGGACATCTCGCGGTGGGTCTGGGACTCGGTGGTGCGAGCGCCGATGGCCGACCAGCTGATGCAGTCCTGCAGGTACTGCGGCGAGATCGGATCGAGCGCCTCGGTGGCCAGCGGCAGGCCGAGCTCGGAGAGCTCCACCAGCAGCTTGCGCGCGATGTGCAGCCCCTCTTCGATCTCGAAGGAGCCGTTGAGGTGCGGGTCGTTGATCAGGCCCTTCCAGCCCACGGTGGTGCGCGGTTTCTCGAAATAGACGCGCATCACGATGAACAGGCTGTCCTTCACCTCGTCGGCCAGGCGGCGCAGGCGACGCGCATAGTCGAGGGCGGCATCGACGTCGTGGATCGAGCAGGGGCCGACCACGACGAGCAGGCGCGGGTCGCTGCCGTCGAGAATGTTCTGAATGGTCCGGCGACCCTCGATCACCGTTCTCTCGGCGACGTCGCCGAGGGGGATCTCGTTCTTGAGGGCTTCGGGAGTGATCAGTACGTCCTGGGACAGGACGTTGAGGTTGCTGACCTGCTGATCTGACATGTTGCTACCTGTGTCGTGATGCGTTGAAGGCAAGAAGATGAACTACTATACACCCGCCGAGGGAATAATCGGCAATCGGAACGGAACCCGAAGCTGCCCGAGAGGTCTCAGCGCCGGCAGCATGGCGGCCGGCTTGATGCGCGGCCAAGAAACAGGAACACTTGTCGGGACGGACGACGACGTCCAGGGACATTCAGCGGCCAACGGGCTCCAGGTTGAAACCATGCAAGCAGATTATCCAACGACGCTTTACTCCCGCATCCCGCCTCGGGGCGTTGCCCTGTCGGGGAGGGCATGAATGGGCAACCGGGAAACCGATCAGCAGCTCGTGGAACGTGCGCAAAAGGGCGATACGCGTGCCTTCGACCTGCTGGTGAAGAAGTATCAGCACAAGATCATCGGCTTGATCGGCCGCTACGTGCAGGATCACGCCGAAGTGCAGGACGTGGCCCAGGAGGCTTTCATCAAGGCCTATCGTGCACTGGGCAAGTTCCGCGCCGAGAGCGCGTTCTACACCTGGATGTATCGCATCGCCATCAATACGGCAAAGAACCATCTCGTCTCCAAGGGTCGCCGCCCGCCCGGCAGCGATCTCGATATCGTCGATGCCGAGATTCTCGATCATAGCGGCCGGCTTTCCGATATCGAAACCCCGGAGTCGTCGCTGGCCCGGGATCAGCTCGAGACGGCCGTCTTCGAAGCCATCGAAAACCTGCCCGACGACCTGCGTACGGCCATCACCTTGCGCGAACTCGATGGGCTCTCCTATGAGGACATTGCCAACATCATGCAGTGTCCGGTAGGGACGGTGCGCTCGAGGATCTTCCGCGCGCGTGAGGCGGTGGATCAGCATATTCAGCCGCTGGTGGCCACGGCTCGGACACGGGAATCGGTGACGGAGTGAAGTTTTTCAAGAAGTTTTCGTCTTGGCGCTGAACTGTCTCGCGTCGATGACGTCTGAAGCATTGACCGCAGTATGACAGCGGCAAATCATGGGCTGTCGGCATTCCGTTTGGGTGCGTTCGGGAATGCCGGAAAACATTGGTAGCAAGGCAGGGTGCCTTGTCGATGTGGGGGTGTAGAGGAATGAGTCAGAATGCACGGGAATCGCTTTCTGCCCTGATGGACAACGAAGGTGATGATCTCGAGCTTCGCCGGACGCTCAAGTCACTCGAAGAGCAGCCGGACGCAGCCGAAGCCTGGCGGCGCTATCATCTGATGCGCAGCGTGATGCGACGGGATCATGACATCGATGTCAGTACGGACCTCTCGGCCGGTATCATGGCCAGGCTCGAAGCCGAGCCGGTGCCCGAAATGGAAGCGCCTCGTATTGCACAGCGCCGCTTCCAGCCCTTTGCTCGCAGCGCGGGCATAGCGGCAGCGGTCACGCTGATGGTGATCACCGGGGTGCAGTTCTACAACGGTACCGATTTCACCCGTACTGGCGGTGATGCTGGGCTCGCCGACACTCAAACCCCCGCCGCCGCGGGTCAGACACAGCGCAACCTCGTGGCACAGGCCGGAGGCGGCAGCCAGGCCACCCCCGTTGGCATGCCGCTGTTCTCTCCGGCACTGTCGGGAGGTCAGGCCGGTGGTGTGATGCCGGTTGGCGCCGGTTTCGACAACCCCCTGTTCCTGACTCCCAATCCGCGCCAGTCCCGCAGCACCGACCAGGAGCAGGCGCGCCTGCTGCAGTCCTATCTCGACCGTCATTCTCAGGGGGCCACCAACTTGAGCGGCGACGTCTGGATGCCTCTCTTGCGGGCTTCGGGTAACGAGACGCTGGGGCAGCGCTAATGGTCAGCAGGCGTGACGCCAGGTGCCTGGCTGCGTTGAGCGGTGCCTTGCTCCTGGCTTACGGTGCCGCAGCGATTGCCCAAACGTCGAATGAGCCAACCGATACCGAGCGCTTCGACTGTCGGCAGCTCGCCGAGTGGGAGCGCCCCGACTCGCCCTTGGAGTGGTTCGAGCGCAGCCTGTGGGCGGGGCACTGTCATGTCTTTCAGGCGCGGGCGGTACGCATCGGCATCGATGGCGTTCGCACCCTGGCGCTTTCCCGCGACATCCAGGACGGCATCGAGCGTGAAGTGGCGCGCTTCCTCGACGGGCCGCCCGTTTTCTTCGAGCGCCGTGGCCATATCGGCCGCATGAGCTGGTCCAATGGCGAGCCGGAAGTACCGGCATCGCCGGCTGGCATGGCCCGGCATATCGAACAGTACTACCGGCTATCCATGGGCAGCGATGAACGTATCGCCAATCGCAGTGCGGTGCGCCTGGATATCGAGCCGTTGGATGGCCTGCGCTTCGGCCACCGCCTGTGGCTCGATGAACACACCGCCTTGCCGCTCAAGCGCGAGTTGATCGACGACCGGGGGCGCGTGGTCGAGACGTTTCAGCTGACCGAGCTGCAGCCGCCGCAGCTCTACCAGGGCGGCGTGGTGCTCGATACCAGTCGCACACCCCCACAGCAGGCCTGGCGGGCTGGCTGGCTGCCGAATGGTTTTCTCGATCAGCCGGTCGATACGCAGACCGACCAGCACGATCCGGAGGTGGGACATCGCATCTACAGCGATGGTCTTTCGACCCTGAGCCTGTTCGTCGAGCCGATCGAGGAGGGGCGGGAGAGGCTGATTCCCGGGCTGCATCGTCTGGGGATTTCGCTCGCCGTGGTACGTCATGTAGTGGCGGATGGCCGGCCCATGCAGGTGGTGGCAATGGGTGAGCTGCCGCCGCGGGTGCTGGCCCAGGTGGCGGAAAGTCTCACCTGGCGCGAAGCCTCCGAGATGGCGGAATGACTTGGCCGGTCAGGGCGTCGTGAATGGGAGGCCTGGCGATGCGATGCCTTGAAAAACGATCCGGGCCGCCGCAATTACTGCAAGGAAATGAGTTACCGCAAGGGACACGAGTTACCGCTAGGGACAGTAAGTTCCGCGAGAGATAATGAAACGCTGATGCAGGAGCTCTCATGAAGCCATTGACGCGACAGGTCTCACTTTGGGCGCTGCTGGTGGCCATGCTGCTGTCATGGCAGTCTGCCTTTGCCCGTGAGTTGCCCGATTTCACCGTACTGGTCGAGCAGGCGGCCCCCGGGGTGGTCAACATCTCGACGACCCGCATGATGCCGGGGCGCTCCCAGGGGTTCGAAGATTTCGGCGGACAGGACATTCCGGACATCTTCCGGCACTTCTTCGGCGATCGCTTCCCGGCACCCCCCGGTGGCGGTGGGCCAGGGCGTGGGCAGGAGCGCCAGTCTCTGGGCTCCGGCTTCATCATCAGCCAGGATGGCTACATCCTGACCAATGCCCACGTGGTCGACGGAGCCGACGAAATCCTCGTTCGGCTCAACGACCGCCGCGAGCTCGAAGCCGAGCTGATCGGTGCCGATACCCAAACCGACGTGGCGCTGCTCAAGGTCGATGCTTCCGATCTGCCGACGCTGCGCATGGGGGATTCCGATCGGCTGCGCGTGGGCGAATGGGTGGCGGCCATCGGCTCACCGTTCGGCTTCGATCACTCGGTGACCGCCGGTATCATCAGCGCCATCAACCGCACGCTGCCGCGCGATGCCTACGTGCCTTTCATCCAGACCGACGTTGCCATCAATCCGGGCAACTCCGGCGGGCCGCTGTTCAATCTCGATGGCGAAGTGGTGGGTATCAATGCCCAGATCTTCACCCGCAGCGGTGGCTTCATGGGCGTGTCGTTCGCGATTCCCATCAACGTGGCCATGGATGTCGCCAATCAGCTGCGTGAAGACGGCCGCGTGCGCCGCGGTTGGCTGGGCGTGATGATTCAGCCGGTCTCGCGCGACCTGGCCGAATCGTTCGGCATGGACAGCGCCAGTGGTGCGCTGATCGCCGATCTTGACCCCGAAGGCCCGGCAGCACGTGCCGGTCTGCGGGCGGGCGACATCGTGCTCGAGGTCGACGGCGAGGAGGTCGAGCGTTCGCGCAACCTGCCGCGTCTGATCGGGCGGGTCACGCCGGGTAACGATGCCGCATTGACCATCATGCGTGACGGTGAGCGCCAGGACATTGCCGTCACCATCGGTGACTGGCCCGACAGCGAGCGGCCGGAGCAGGCGCGGCCCGGTGGCGATTCGGATGCGCAGGCACGCCTGGGCATTGCCGTGGCCGAGCTCGAGGATGGCGAGCGGCAGCGGCTCGGCATCGACAGCGGGGTGGTGGTGCGTGACGTGGATCCCCGTGGCGCGGCAGCCGATGCCGGCATTCGGCCCGGTGACGTGATCGTCAGCCTCGACCACCATGCCGTGGAAGAGCCGACCCAACTGCGCGAGCTGGTCGAGAGGTTGCCTACCGATCGCGCCGTGCCGGTGCGCCTCTACCGTGAGGGTCGCTCACTGTTCGTGGCACTGCGCCTGGGCAACGGCTGAGCGGCACAGACTGCCGACCATCGCGACGACACCTCCCGTTCATGCGGGAGGTGTCGTCGTTTTTGCCGCTGCATACGGCTGTGCTGTCCAACCCTTGGCCATGCCGGTACAATACCGGCCATTGAATTCATATGACGTGAACGGGCGCCGACCAAGATTGCCGCTGCCGCGCTCGTGTCGAATACCGGACTGGGTTAGATGAGCAACGAAGCAAGCAACGGAAAACTGAAGCACATTCGTAACTTCTCGATCATTGCCCATATCGACCACGGCAAGTCGACCCTGGCAGATCGCCTGATCCAGAGCTGCGGCGGGTTGACCGAACGCGAACTGAAGGAGCAGGTGCTCGATTCGATGGATCTCGAACGCGAGCGCGGCATCACCATCAAGGCCCAGTCGGTCACGCTGGATTACCATGCCCAGGACGGCAACACCTACCAGCTCAACTTCATCGATACCCCGGGGCACGTCGATTTCTCCTACGAGGTGTCGCGCTCGCTGTATGCCTGCGAGGGGGCACTGCTGGTGGTGGACGCCGCTCAGGGCGTCGAGGCGCAGTCGGTGGCCAACTGCTACACCGCCATCGAGCAGGGACTCGAGGTGCTGCCGGTACTCAACAAGATGGACCTGCCCCAGGCCGATCCGGACAAGGTCTCCCACGAGATCGAGGAGATCATCGGGCTGGACGCCACCGACGCCTGCCAGGTGTCGGCCAAGAGCGGCATGGGTATCGATGGGCTGCTCGAGCGCCTGGTGCGCGACATTCCGCCGCCCAAGGGCGACCCCGAGGCACCGTTGCAGGCGCTGATCATCGACTCCTGGTTCGACAACTACCTCGGCGTGGTGTCGCTGGTGCGCATCTTCGACGGCACCCTGAAGAAGGGCGAGAAGATCCGCATCAAGTCGACCGGCCGCGACTGGCAGGCCAACGAGGTGGGCATCTTCACGCCGATACGCAAGGAGACCAACGTCCTGCGTGCCGGCGAGGTGGGCTTCGTGGTAGCCGGCATCAAGGACATCCACGGCGCCCCGGTAGGGGATACCATCACCCACGCCAAGACGCCGGACGTCGAGCGTCTGCCCGGCTTCCAGAAGGTCAAGCCGCAGGTCTATGCCGGCATGTTCCCGGTCAGCGCCGACGACTACGAGGACTTCCGCGACGCGCTGGAGAAGCTGGCGCTGAACGACGCCTCGCTGGAGTACGAGCCGGAGAACTCCGACGCCCTGGGTTTCGGCTTCCGTGTCGGCTTCCTCGGCACGCTGCACATGGAGATCATCCAGGAGCGGCTCGAGCGTGAGTACGATCTCGATCTGCTCACCACAGCGCCGACGGTGGTCTACGAGCTGGCGATGAAGAACGGTGACGTCAAATACGTCTCCAACCCTTCCAAGCTGCCCGACATGGCCGACGTGGACGAGATGCGCGAACCGATCGTGCGCGCCAGCATCCTGGTGCCGCAGGAGTTCGTCGGCAACGTTATCATGGAGTGCGAGAACCGTCGCGGCAACCAGTTGGACATGCAGTTCCTCGGTAGCCAGATCCAGCTCACCTATGAGCTGCCGATGTCCGAGGTGGTGATGGACTTCTTCGATCGGCTCAAGTCCATTTCCAAGGGCTATGCCTCGCTGGACTACAACTTCGAGCGCTTCGAGGCCGCCAGGCTGGTGCGGCTGGACGTGTTGATCAACGGCGACCGGGTCGATGCACTGGCCGTCATCATCCACCGCGACCATGCTCACACGCGGGGGCGGGTGCTGGTGGAGAAGATGAAGGAGCTGATTCCGCGCCAGATGTTCGACGTGGCGATCCAGGCTGCCATCGGCGGTCAGGTGGTGGCTCGCTCCACGGTCAAGGCGTTGCGCAAGAACGTGACGGCCAAGTGTTACGGCGGGGACGTGACGCGCAAGAAGAAGCTGCTCGAGAAACAGAAGGCGGGCAAGAAGCGCATGAAACAGGTCGGTCGGGTGGAGATTCCCCAGGACGCTTTCCTGGCCGTACTCAAGGTGAACGACTAGGACCGGCGATACTATGGATTTCTCTTTGCTGCTGGTGGTGGCAGTCGCCATCACTGGTCTGATCTGGCTGCTCGATCTGGCTTGGTTGCGCCCGGCGCGCCACCGCAAACTGGCCGCCGTGGAGGCGGGTACCACGGAAGGGCTCGACGAGGCTGCCCGCGAGCGGGCCATGAAGGAGCCCTGGCCGGTCGACTATGCGCGCTCGTTCTTTCCGGTATTGCTGGTAGTCCTGCTGCTGCGTAGCTTCCTGGTGGAGCCGTTCCAGATCCCCTCGGGCTCCATGCGTCCGACCCTGGAAGTGGGCGATTTCATCCTGGTCAACAAGTACGCCTATGGTCTGCGCCTGCCGGTGACCCACACGCGTATCGTCGAGTTGGGTGAGCCCGAGCGTGGCGACGTCATGGTGTTCCGTTTCCCCAGCGAGCCCTCGGTGAACTTCATCAAGCGAGTGGTGGGGCTGCCGGGCGATACCGTGCGCTACGAAGACAAGCAGCTGTTCATCAACGGGGAGCCCGTACCCAAGCGCGTGCTGGACGAAGCGCCGCCCACCGCGCCGGGCGAGTGGCTGCTGGAGGAGCGCCTGGGCGAGGTCAGTCATCGTATCTACAATAATCCACGTGACCCGGGCCCCCGCGTTCGTGAGATCGTGGTGCCCGATGGCCACTATTTCACCATGGGCGACAACCGCGACCACTCCAACGACAGCCGCTACTGGGGCTTCGTGCCCGAGGAGAACATCGTCGGCCGAGCCTTTGCCGTATGGATGCACTGGGACGGTGGCCTGCCCAGTTTCACCCAGGTTCGCCGCATCCATTGATGGATCAGCAATAACAGGAATTTCGTGAGCAAATCCCTTTCCGCCTTCAGCCGCCGCATCGGCCACGTTTTCAGTGACATCACGCTGCTGGAGCTGGCCATGACGCACCGCAGCTTCGGAGGCCAGAACAACGAGCGGCTCGAGTTTCTCGGTGACTCCATCGTCAACTTCGTGATTGCCGAGGCGCTCTACGAGCGCTTTCCCCAGGCCCGTGAGGGCCAGCTTTCGCGCCTGCGGGCGCGTCTGGTCCGCGGCCAGACCCTGGCCGAGCTGGCCCGGGAGATGTCGTTCGGCGAGTGTCTGCGCCTGGGCTCGGGCGAGATGAAGAGCGGCGGGCATCGACGCGACTCGATCCTGGCCGATGCGGTGGAAGCCGTACTTGGCGCCATCTATCTCGATGCCGGTATGGACGTGGCGCGTGCCCGCGTGCTGGCGTGGTATGCCGAGCGCCTGGAATCGATCGATCTGCAGGATACCCAGAAGGATCCCAAGACCCGGCTGCAGGAGTTCCTGCAGTCGCGTCAGTCGCCGCTGCCGCGCTACGATGTGGTTTCCGTCGAGGGCGAGGCGCACGACCAGACCTTCACGGTCGAGTGTCACGTCGAATTGCTGGCCACCCATACCCTGGGTACCGGCTCCAGCCGTCGTCATGCCGAGCAGCAGGCCGCTGAGCTTGCCCTGCTCCAGCTCGAAAACCAGAAAGGGGCGAAATCATGAGCGAGACCTGCGGTTTCGTGGCCATCGTCGGTCGTCCCAACGTCGGCAAGTCGACGCTGATGAACCGCATCCTCGGCCAGAAGATCTCGATCACCTCGCGTCGTCCGCAGACCACTCGACATCAGGTCATGGGGATCAAGACCGAGGGCGAGGCGCAGTTCATCTACGTCGACACGCCGGGGATCCATATTCTGGGGCGCGATCGCAACAAGGCGATCAACCGCTTCATGAACCAGGCTGCCACCCAGGCCCTGCGCGACGTCGACTGCGTGGTCTTCATCATCGACCGCACGCGCTGGACCGACGAGGACCAGGTGGTGCTGTCGCGTCTGGAGCACGTTCAGGCGCCGGTGATCCTGGCCGTCAACAAGGTCGACCGGGTCGAGGACAAGAGCACGCTGCTGCCGTGGCTGGCCGAGGTCGGCGCGCGCCGCGACTTCGCCGCCATCATTCCCATCTCCGCCAAACACGGTACCAACGTGCCGGAGCTGGAGGTGGAGGTGGCCAAGCATCTGCCCGAGGGCATCCACCACTTCCCCGACGATCAGGTCACCGACAGAAGCCAGCGCTTCCTGGCGGCGGAGCTGGTGCGCGAGAAGATCATGCGCCAGCTCGGCGACGAGTTGCCCTATCAGGTGACTGTCGAGATCGAGGAGTTCCGCGACGAAGGCAGGGTGGTGCACATCAGCGCTCTGATCCTGGTGGAGCGCGCCGGGCAGAAGAAGATCCTCATCGGCGACAAGGGTGAGCGGATCAAGAGCATCGGCCGCGAGGCGCGGCTCGACATGGAGCGTGCGCTCGACGCCAAGGTGATGCTCAATCTCTGGGTCAAGGTGAAGCGCGGCTGGTCGGACGATGAGCGAGCGCTGAAGAGCCTCGGCTACGATCTGGACTGACACGGCCCAACACCTGTCTGCGCTTGCCCTTTTTCGTTCAGGCGACTCATCATGCAGCCGCAGCCGGCCTTTCTTCTCCACAAACGTCCCTATCGCGAGACCAGCGCCCTGGTCGAGTTGCTGACCCTCGAGCACGGCCGCGTACGGGCGGTGGCTCAGGGCGTGCAGCGGCCGGGCTCGCGCTCACGAGGCAGGCTGCAGCCCTTTGCGCCGCTGCACGTCACCTGGGTAGGGGAGGGGGAGCTCAAGCGTCTGCGCCTGATGGAGAGCCGTGGGGCAGCGGCGCTGCTGGCCGGCGAAGGGCTGCTGTGCGGGCTCTATGCCAATGAGCTGCTGACACGCACGCTGCCGGTGGAGCTGCCCGTGGCGGAAGTGTTCGCCTTCTATACCGCCCTGCTCGAGGCGCTGCCGCGACCCGAGGGGCGTGCCATGGCGCTGCGGCGCCTGGAATTCACCCTGCTCGATGCACTGGATGCCTTGCCGCGCTACACCACGCCCGAAGGCGAGGAGCTGGACCCCCAGGCGCGCTACCGTTTCGATGCCGCGTCGCGTGCCTTCGTCCCCGGCGAGCCCGGGATCGATGGCCGCACCCTGCGCTTGCTGGCCGGCGGCGACTGGGCAGCTCCCGGGCTGGCCGGGCCGGCCAAGGCGGTAGCGCGGGCGGCGCTGGCGCCCTTGCTCGGCACGCGACCGCTGCGGTCCCGTGAGCTGATGCGTCAGCTTGCCGAACGGCGCCGTCCCCCCTCACACTGATTCACTCATTCGACCAGCCGCTGGAGGCCACCATGCATCCCCCGCGCATTCTGCTTGGCGTCAACATCGACCACATTGCCACGCTGCGTCAGGCGCGCGGCACGCGCTATCCCGATCCGGTTCAGGCGGCGCTATTGGCAGAGGAAGCCGGCGCCGACGGTATCACCGTGCACCCGCGAGAAGATCGTCGGCACATCCAGACGCGCGACGTGCGCCTGCTGGCCGAGGTGCTCAACACTCGCATGAACCTCGAGATGGCCGTGACCGAGGAGATGCTGGCACTGGCCGAGGAGATCCGCCCGGCGCACGTATGCCTGGTGCCCGAGAAGCGCGAGGAGCTGACCACCGAGGGCGGGCTGGACGTGGTCGGCAATTTCGATGCCGTTGCCGCGGCGACTCGTCGTCTGGCTGCTGCCGGCTGCGAGGTGTCGCTGTTCATCGATCCCGAGCCGAGTCAGATCGAGGCGGCCAAGCGTGCAGGAGCGCCGGTCATCGAGCTGCACACCGGGGCCTATGCCGAGCGCTCCGGGCAAGCGGCACGCGAAGAGCACGCGCGGCTGACGGCGGCGACGGAGATGGCGCTGGAGCTGGGGCTGACGGTGAATGCCGGGCATGGGTTGAACTACCACAACGTCGAGGCGATCGCCGCCATTCCGGGGCTGCACGAACTCAATATCGGCCATGCGATCGTTGCCCGGGCGCTGTTCGTCGGGCTCAAGGAGGCCGTGGCCGAGATGAAGCGCCTGATCATCGCCGGGCAGGAGGCGGGCTTCGTCGCTTCGCTCGAGGAGCACGATCATCACCATGAGCACGATCACGATTGAGCCAGGCGCCGGTGCCGATAACGCCACCGGGTGGGGTTAAGCGTCGCAGCAAGGTTCACCTGGCGGTGCTGGGAGGTGCTTCCTGGCGCTGGGCATGCCACTCGCTGAGCCTGTCGATGGCCCTGAACAGGTCTTCGAGCAGTGATGAGACCTCCGACATTCCCCGCGAACGCAGTCGCGTTTCCAGGGTTTCGGCGACCAGGGCCAGCTCGGGCGCGCCGCAGTAGCGGCAGGCGCCGTTCAGGGCGTGCACGGCATCCAGCAGCGCCTCGGAATCGCCTCTGGCCAGTGCTTCACGCAGCTGGTCGAGCGTGTCGGGCAGTGAGGCCACGAGCTGGTCGAGCAGCTCATAGGCCAGGCTCTCGCTGCCGTTTGCCAGGCGAGTTCCCAGCTCCAGATCGACGACCGCCAGGTCCGCGGCGACGTTGGCTTCACGCGCCGCAGGCAGGGCAGGTGTCGGAGCGGGAGCTGGGAGTGGAGGCACGAATCCGAGGTGGCGCTGCAGGATGGTTTCGAGGCGATTGGAGTCCACCGGCTTGATCAGCACTTCCTGCATGCCGGCCGCCTGGAGGCGCGTTCGCTCGCTGTCATGAGCATGAGCGGTTACGGCGATGATGGGACAGCGCGCCCAATGCCCACCCATTCGACGCAATGCCTGGGTCGCTTCGATGCCGTCCATTCCCGGCATGCGGATGTCCATCAGCACCAGATGAAAGGCCTCGCCTTCGGCCAGGGCCAGGGCTTCTTCGCCGCTGGCGGCTTCGGCCAGCTCCAGGCCGGGTCGCTGCAACAGCTCGCGCAGCAGGCGCCGGTTGATCGTATTGTCATCCACGACCAGAATCCGCGCCTTGTGCTCCTCTCGCGCCTCCACAGCGGGGCGCCGCCGTGCCGAGCCGCAGCGGCGCAGCGCGTCGGCGAGGGCCTGGCGCGAAACCGGCTTGCAGAGGATCTCGCAGCCGCGTGGCAGGTGCAGGTCGGGTAGCTCCAGCGGCGCCATGTTGACCAGCAGCAGCACCGGGCAGGGGCAGGCCTGGAGCCGAGCGCGCCACTCCTCGACCACGTCGGCATTCAGTTCGGTGGGCAGTGCCGCGACGAGCAGCGCAGGGGCGGGTGGCAGCAGGTCCGGCTGGTGAATCTCTTCCACCTGCCCACCCCATAAGGTGAGCAAATGGTTCAGTGCGTGGCGGGTCGGGGCATGGGGCTCGAAAAGAGCGACTCGATTGCTGCCCAGAATGTCATCGCTCGTCTCGACGCCGTTGCCCACGACGGCCAGCGGCAGCGTGAAGGAGAAGGTCGAGCCGCGCGAGGGCTCGCTCTCCACGGTGATCTGTCCGCCCATCTGTTCGACCAGTTGCCGGCTGATGGCCAGGCCAAGGCCGGAACCGCCGTATTGCCGGGGATGGCTGGCGGCGGCCTGGCGGAAAGCCTGGAAGAGATTGTGCTGCTCCTGCGAGGTGAGTCCGATACCGGTGTCGCTGATGCTGACGCGCAACAGGACCTGCCCTTCATCGTTCTGCTCCTCGACCATGACCCGGACGATGACCTCCCCCTGCTCGGTGAACTTCAGCGCATTGTGGGTCAGATTGGTCAGCACCTGACGAATGCGCAGCGGGTCGCCGCGCAGCGGTGAGGGCACGTCGTCGTAGACCAGGCCCAGCAGATGAAGACCCTTCTGATGGGCCAGCGGAGCCTGAAGCGCAAGCGCTTCGTCAACCAGCGAGACCATGTCCAGCTCGGCGCGATCCAGCTCCAGACGGCCTGCCTCCATGCGCGAGAAGTCCAGCACGTCATTGACCAGGGCCAGCAGGTTGTCGCAGGCGACCTGCACCTGATCGAGCCACTCGCGCTGACGCGGTTCCAGGCGCGAGCGTCCCAGCAGTCGACAGAAGCCGATGATGCCGTTGAGCGGGGTGCGGATCTCGTGACTCATGCTGGCCAGGAACTCGGACTTGATGCGGTTGGCTTCCAGCGCCCTGCGGTGTGCCAGGTCGAGCTCGATGTTCTTGATCTCGATGGTTTCCATCGACTCTTCCAGTTCGGACGTGGTCTGCTCGATCTGGCGTTGCATGTTCTCGCGAGATTGCTGCATCTCGTCGCCCAGGGCATTCACGTGACGAGCCAGGCGGCGCAGCTCGGGGGCGCCCTCCTCCGGCAGGCGGATATCCAGATCGCCGGTGCGCAGACGTCTGAGCGCCTCGGCGGCATTGTCCAGGCTGGAGTCTAGCCGGCGACCCAGGGCGGAGGCGATCACGAACAGCAGCAGCCCCAGGATCAACAGCCCCAGGCCAGCGGTGGCCAGGCGCCGATAGTAATCGAGCGTGAGCGCGCGGGTGTCGATGTCCAGTTCCAGCCACGCCTGAGGTGTGGCAGCGCCCTCGCCATCGGCTACTGTCAGGGGCATCATCAGCCGCCACAGGTCGCCGCCGGTGTCGAGTTGTGTCGTGTGCGGGGGCGAAGTGGCCACCTGGGCGCGATTGCGGCCCATCTCCAGTTCGATCAGACCCTCGTCGGTGTAGATACCGACGCCGCGTGTCTCGTCGATCTCCAGCAGGCGCCGGGCCATGCCGTCGAGCCGGGGCTGGGCTCCATCGAACAGGGCCTGCGCCATTTCCGGACTCTGCAGCTCGACGGCGGTGACGATACGGTCGCGTAGGGCCGCCTTGCGCCACTCGGTATCCAGTTTCAGCGCCGAGACACCCACGAGCAGCAGCACCAGTAGAGGGAGACACAGTATCCATAGTGTCAGACGATTTCCGAGCGACATCGGTATTCCTTGATCACGGGCAAGCCCTGTCAGTATGCCACATTGACAGGGCATGCCTGTCCAGTCGATCACGGCACGGATATACTACGGAAAAGACGTTAGCCTAAGGACGCTTACATGCAGTTTCCCACCATCGAGGATGTCGTCGGTCACACGCCGCTGGTGCGACTCAAGCGAATCACCGCGGGGCGCAACAATACGCTGCTCGCCAAGCTCGAGGGCAACAATCCAGCGGGCTCGGTCAAGGACCGCCCGGCGCTGTCGATGCTCGAGCAGGCAGAGGCGCGCGGCGACATCACGCCGGGCGATACGCTGATCGAGGCCACCTCCGGCAACACCGGTATCGCTCTGGCCATGGCGGCCGCCATCAAGGGCTATCGCATGGTGCTGATCATGCCCGATAGCGCCTCCAGCGAGCGCAAGCAGGCCATGGCCGCTTATGGCGCCAGGCTGATCACCGTGAGCAAGGAGGGCGGCATGGAGGAGGCTCGCGACCTGGCCGAAGCCATGGTGTCGCGGGGCGAAGGCAAACCGCTCAATCAGTTCGCCAACCCCGACAATCCGCTGGCCCACTATCGCGGCACTGGCCCCGAACTGTGGGAACAGACCGGCGGCACCATCACGCACTTCGTCAGCTCCATGGGCACCACCGGTACCATCATGGGCGTGTCGCGCTATCTCAAGGAGCGCAATCCGGAGGTGCAGATCGTCGGTCTGCAGCCGGAGGATGGCGCCAGCATCGCCGGTATCCGCCGCTGGCCGAAGGAGTACCTGCCGAGCATCTTCGATGCTACCCGTGTCGACCGGGTGCTCGATATCGGCCAGCACGAAGCCGAGGAGCACATGCGTCGCCTGGCGCGCGAGGAAGGGATTCTGGCCGGGGTTTCCTCCGGCGGTGCCCTGGCCGGTGCGCTACGCGTCGCCGAAGAAGTCGAGAACGCCGTGATCGTGTTCATCGTCTGCGACCGCGGCGATCGTTATCTCTCGACCGGGCTGTTCGCCCCGGAGGTTTGAGTTGGCATTGCTTGGCAAGCGGCGGCCGGCACGCCAACGTTCCGGTGTCTCAGGGCTGCACAAGCGACACGCCGAAGCCCAGCGTCCGGCAGAGCTCGAAGCCGACGGCGAGGCAGTGAGCATCGAGCGCCTGGCCCACGATGGCCGGGGCGTGGCTCGCAGCGCTGCCGGCAAGACGCTGTTCGTCGAGGGAGCGCTGCCGGGCGAACGTGTCGAGGTGGCGGTGCACCGTACCCGCAAGCGCTTCGACGAAGCCCATGTGCGTACACTGCTCGAGCCAGCGCCCGAGCGGGTCACGCCGCCCTGCGCCCATTACGGTCAGTGCGGTGGCTGCGACATGCAGCACCTGGCGGTGGCGGCGCAGCGCCGGCACAAGGGTAGCGTGCTCACCGACCTTCTCGGCCGTGAGGGCATCGAACTCGCTCACCCCGTCGGCCTGTTGGCGGGACAATCGTTGGGTTACCGGCGGCGTGCGCGTCTGGGCGTCAAGGTGGACGCCCAGGGCGACGTTCATCTGGGCTTTCGGGCCCGGCATGCCAGCCGTCTGGTCGATATTCAGGCCTGCGAGGTGCTCGTTCCCGAGCTTGCGGCGCTGCTCATGCCGTTGCGGGCTCAGTTGAGCGAGCTCGAGGCGCCGCGACTGGTCGGCCACCTGGAGCTGATTGCCGCCGACTCGACCCGTGTGGTGGTGGTTCGCCAATTGCGCGAGAACCCCGCCGACCTGCAGCGTTGGCGGGAGTTCGGCCAGGCCAACGAGGTTATCGTCGCGCGTCTGCTGGGACGTGATGAACCCACCCTCGAATGGCTGGGGGAGCCGGCATCGCTAGGCTACCGGCTGCCGCTCGGCGAGGCCGAACTGCGCTTGGGCTTCGCGCCGGGAGACTTCATCCAGGTCAACGAAGAGATCAATCGCGAGATGGTGCGTACCGTGCGGGAGTGGCTGGCTCCCGCCACCGGCCAGCGCCTGCTGGATCTGTTTGCCGGCATCGGCAACTTCAGCCTGCCGTTGGCCGCCGACGGTGCCCGGGTCGCGGCGGTGGAGGGCAATCCCGCCATGGTGGCGCGGCTCGAAGCCAATGCCCGCGATAGCGCGTTCGAGCTCGAGGCGTACCAAGCCAACCTGAACGATGAAACTGCCGTAGCGGCGCTGCTGGCACGCCTGGCGCCCGATATCGTGGTGCTGGATCCGCCCCGGGACGGTGCCGATGCGGTATGTCGCGCATTGGTCGAACGCCCGGTGCCAAAGCTGGTCTACATTGCCTGTGATCCTGCCACGCTGGCGCGCGATGCGGCACGACTCGTGCATGGCGGTTATGGCATCGTTCAGGCGGTGGTAGCCGACATGTTCGTGCACACTTCGCACCTGGAGTCCCTGCTCCTGCTCGAACATGGTGCAGGCCAGCCGTCATCGCAAGGAGTCTGACAAGATGGTGAAAGTCCGCGACGACCAGCCGCTGACCGACGATGGCGACGTCGATATCGGCCATTGGCTGGAGCGGCTGCAGGAAGACGTCAAGCTGCGCGATCCCGACGAGATGCGCGAGGCTTGTGAACTCACCAAGCGTCTTGCCCTGGAGGCGGACCGTCCCCACAAGGCGTGGCTGCCCCGCGACACCACCTATCGCATGGGCCTGGAAATGGCCGACATCCTGGCCCTGCTGAAGCTCGACCAGGCAGCGCTCGAAGCGGCGGTGCTCTATCGCGCCGTGCGCGAAGGGTTGATCTCCATCGACGCCGTGACCCGGCAGTTCGGCAAGGAGGTGGCCGAGCTGATTGCCGGCGTACTGCAGATGGCCGCCATCAGCAATGCCCAGACTCCCAGCCAGGGCCTGGTGCAGCACGACCAGCAGGACAACCTGCGCAAGATGCTGGTGACCATGATCGACGACGTGCGCGTGGCGTTGATCAAGATCGCCGAGCGTACCTGCGCCCTGCGTCAGGTCAAGGACGCCCCGCGCGAGAAGCGCCTGCAGGTGGCCCGCGAGGTGTTCGACATCTACGCGCCGCTGGCCCATCGCCTGGGCATCGGCCAGGTCAAGTGGGAGCTCGAGGATCTCTCGTTCCGTTATCTGCACGAGGACGACTACAAGGCGATTGCCCGCCAGCTGGCCGAGAAGCGCCTGGATCGCGACCGCTACATCCACGACGTGGTCGAAACCCTCAAGGGCATGCTGGAATCCCAGGGCATCACCGAGTACGAGGTCAACGGCCGCGCCAAGCACATCTATTCGATCTGGCGCAAGATGAAGCGCAAGCGCATCGATTTTTCCCAGGTCAACGACGTACGGGCGGTGCGCATCCTGGTGCCGGAGGTGACCGACTGCTACACCGTGCTGGGGCTGGTGCACTCACGCTGGCACCACGTGCCCAACGAGTTCGACGATTACATCGCCAATCCCAAGAAGAACGGCTACCAGTCGCTGCACACCGCAGTGCTGGGGCCCGAGAACAAGGTGCTGGAGATCCAGATTCGCACCTTTGCCATGCACGACGAGGCGGAGCTGGGCGTCTGCGCCCACTGGCGCTACAAGGGCCACGATACCGGCGGCAAGAGCTCCAGCTACGAAGAGAAGATCGCCTGGCTGCGTCAGGTACTCGAGTGGCAGGACGAGGTGGGCGATTTCGGCGACCTGCGCGAGGGGCTCTCCAGCGACGTGGCGCCGGACCGCATCTACGTCTTCACGCCGGACGGCCACGTCATCGACCTGCCGCGCGTCGCCACGCCCATCGACTTCGCCTACCGCGTGCATACCGAGGTCGGTCACCGCTGCCGCGGGGCCAAGATCGACGGTCGCATCGTACCGCTCACCTACAAGCTGAAGACCGGTCAGCAGGTCGAGATCCTCACCGCCAGCAAGGGCGGGCCCAGCCGCGACTGGCTCAACCCCAGCCTCGGCTACGTGCGCACCTCGCGGGCGCGGGCCAAGATCCAGTCGTGGTTCAAGCATCAGGCCCGCGAGCAGAACGTGGAAGAGGGCAAGGCGCTGTTCGAGCGTGAGATGCGCCGCCTCGACGTGGAGGACATGGACCTCGAGACCCTGGCCAACAAGGTCAACTACACCTCGCCCGAGGACATGTACGCCGCGCTCGGCGCCGGCGACCTGCGCATCGGCCAGGTGCTGCATCAGGCCCAGCAACTGTTCGGCGAGACCGACGACCAGGAGCAGCTCGACCGTCTGCTGGCCAAGCCCAAACGCGACCAGGCCAAGGGCGGGAGCAGCGACATCACCGTGCTCGGCGTGGGCAACCTCAAGACCAGCATGGCCAACTGCTGTCACCCGGTGCCCGGCGAGCCGATCGTCGGCTTCATCACTCAGGGCCGCGGCGTCACCGTGCATCGCCAGGACTGCCCCAACATCCTGCAGCTGCGTATCGACGAACCGCAGCGGGTCATCGAGGTGGAGTGGGGGCAGCGCGCCCGCACCCAGTACCCGGTGGACATCGAGATCCAGGCCTGGGATCGCTCCGGCCTGCTGCGCGACGTGACCGGCATTCTCGGCAACGAAAAGGTCAACGTGCTGTCGGTCAACACCTTGACCGACACCAGCGACGGCATCGCCCGCATGCGCATCACCGTGGAAGTCGACGGACTGGAAACGCTGGGCCGGCTCTTCTCGCGCATCCAGCAGCTCTCCAACGTGATCGAGGTCCAGCGCCTGCGCACCGGGGCCAAGGGAATGAAGCGCAAGGGGAGCGGTTCATGAGCGAGAATCGCCACGGCATCGACGACCTGCTGACGCTGATGGCGGTGCTGCGAGACCCCGAGCAGGGCTGCCCGTGGGATCTCAAGCAGGACTGGGACAGCATCGTGCCGCATACGCTGGAAGAGGCCTACGAGGTGGCCGATGCCATCGAGCGCCGCGCCTGGGGCGAGCTGCCCGGCGAACTCGGCGATCTGCTGTTCCAGGTGGTGTACTACAGCCAGTTCGCCAGCGAAGAGGAGCGCTTCGATTTTCACGACGTGGTGCATACTCTGACGGCCAAGATGGTGCGCCGCCATCCGCATGTGTTTCCCGACGGCACCCTGGCCTCGCGGCGCCCACCCGGCGTCAGCGCCGAACAGGTCGAGACCCGGCAGGTCAACAGCCGCTGGGAGTCGCTCAAGGCGGAGGAGCGCGTCGAGCGTGCCGAGGCCGACGCTGGCGTGTCGGTGCTCGACGACGTGCCGCGTACGCTGCCGGCGCTGTCGCGTGCCGCCAAGCTCTCCAAGCGCGCGGCCCGGGTCGGCTTCGACTGGCCCGACGCCACGGGGGTAATCGCCAAGATCCGCGAAGAGCTCGACGAGGTCGAGCAGGCCCTGGCCGAGGGCAATCGGCGCCATGCGGCGGAGGAAGTCGGCGATCTGCTGTTTGCCGTGACCAACCTGGCGCGCACTCTCAAGGCCGATCCCGAGCAGTGCCTGCGCGACACCAATGCCAAGTTCGAACGCCGCTTTCGCCACGTGGAGCGCGCCCTGGCCGAGCGCGGCATGACCACCCGCGACGTCGACCTGGACACCATGGAGCGACACTGGCAGGAGGCCAAGCGGCTCGAGAGCAGCGTTTCCCCGATATCTGCCGAACCAACAGAACCGTCTTCAGGAGGAGATCGACCATGAGCGGCGATCTGCACGAATCCCTACGCGACAACGTACGCATCCTTGGTGACAGCCTGGGCCGCACCATTGCCGACGACCTGGGCAAGGGCTTCGTCGACCGCATCGAGACCATCCGCGGCCTGGCCAAGAGCGGCCGGCAGGGAGACGTACAGAGCAGCCGCGAGCTGATCGAGTACCTGCGCAAGCTGCCGGACCGCGACCTGCTGCCGGTGACCCGCGCCTTCAACCAGTTCCTTAACCTGGCCAACATTGCCGAGCAGCACTACCGGGCACGCTTTCGCCGCGTGGAGGACTACAAGCCGGGCTCTCAGCCGGTGCTCTCCGAGCTGCTGCAGCGGGCCCGCGGCGCCGGCCACACGCCACGCAAGCTGGTCGAGAGCCTGGCCGGCATGCGTGTCGAACTGGTGCTCACCGCCCATCCCACCGAGGTCATTCGCCGTACCCTGATCCAGAAGTACGACGCCATCGACGAGTGCCTCACCGTCATCGAGTCGTCGCTCGACTACCCCGAGCGTGCCAGTCGCGCCCGCGGGCGCCTCGAGGAGCTGATCAGCCAGGCCTGGCATACCGACGAGATCCGGCACGAGCGGCCCACGCCGGTGGACGAGGCGAAGTGGGGATTTGCGGTGATCGAGAACTCGCTGTGGCAGGCGGTGCCGGCATTCCATCGCGATCTCGACAGCCTGTTGCTGGAGTCCGCCGGCGAGCGCCTGCCGCTGGATGCCGCGCCGATCGTGTTCGCCTCCTGGATGGGCGGCGATCGTGACGGCAACCCCAACGTGACCTCCAAGGTAACCCGCGAGGTACTGCTGCTGGGGCGCTGGATGGCGGCGGATCTCTACCTGCGCGATCTCGAGCAGCTCAAGGCCGAGCTCTCCATGTGGAAGTGCAACAGTGCGCTGCGGGCCGAGGTGGGCAACGTGGCCGAGCCCTATCGCGAACTGCTCAAGCGGCTGGTGCAGCGGGTCGAGGCCACCCGCGACTGGGCCAAGGCGCAGCTCGACGGGCGCAGCTACGAGGGCGGCGCGATCATCGAGAGCAGCGATCAGCTCTATGCGCCGCTGCTCACCTGCTACCGCTCGCTGTGCGACGTGGGGCTCGACACCATCGCCAACGGCGCGCTGCTCGATACCCTGCGCCGGGTGGCGGTGTTCGGCGTGACCCTGACCAAGCTCGACATTCGTCAGGAGGCGAGTCGTCACGCCATGGTCATGGAAGAGCTGACCCAGACCCTGGGTCTCGGTCACTATCGTGAGTGGAGCGAGGAGCAGCGCCAGGCCTTCCTGCTGGCCGAGCTGGAGTCGCGGCGCCCCTTGATTCCGCGCCGCTGGGAGTGCTCCCCGGAGACCCGCGAGGTGCTCGATACCTTCCTGGTCATCGCCAACGAACAGTCCGAGGCGCTGGGTACCTACATCATCTCCATGGCCGGCCAGCCCTCCGACGTGCTCACGGTCGCGCTATTGATGAAAGAGGTGGGAGGCGTCGTTTCGCTGCCCATCGCACCGCTGTTCGAGACCCTGGACGACCTCAACCGCTCCGGCGACGTGGTCGACCGCCTGCTGGCGCTGCCGGGCTACCGGGCGCTGGTCGGCGACCGTCAGGAAGTGATGATCGGCTATTCCGATTCGGCCAAGGACGCTGGCCAGCTGGCCGCGGCCTGGGCCCAGTATCGCGCCCAGGAGCGCCTGGTGGAGGTGTGCCGCAGCCATGGCGTGGCGCTGACCCTGTTCCACGGCCGCGGCGGCGCCGTCGGTCGCGGTGGCGGTCCGGCCTATGCGGCCATCCTGTCGCAGCCGCCGGGTTCGGTGAACGGCAGCCTGCGGGTCACCGAACAGGGCGAGATGATCCGCTTCAAGTTCGGCCAGCCCGACATCGCCCTGCGCTCCATGGAGATCTACGCCTGTGCGGTACTCGAGGCCACTCTGCTGCCGCCGCCGGCGCCGGAGGCTCACTGGCGCGAGGAGATGGATCGCCTCGCCGAACTCGCCCATCAGGCCTATGTCGGCGTGGTGCGTGAGGACCCCGATTTCGTGCCTTACTTCCGTGCGGTGACGCCGGAAGGCGTGCTGGGGCACCTGCCGCTGGGCTCACGCCCGACCAAGCGCCGTCAGGACGGCGGCGTCGAGACGCTGCGAGCGATTCCGTGGATCTTCGCCTGGACCCAGATCCGCCTGATGCTGCCGGCCTGGCTGGGCAGCGGGGAGGCCTTCGGCACCCGCCTGGAAGAGGAGGGCGGACTCGAAGTGCTGCGCGAGATGCGCGACCGCTGGCCCTTCTTCGGCACCTATCTCGACATGCTCGAGATGCTGCTGGCCAAGGCAGACGTGGGCATCGCCTCCTACTACGAACAGCGTCTGGTCGACGAGCCGGCGCTCAAGGAGCTGGGCGCGCAGCTGCGCGAGCGCTTCACCCGTTTGCAGTCGGTGCTGCTGACCATTCTCGACCAGCCGCAGCTGCTGGAGCAGACGCCGCTGATTCGTCAGGCCATCGAGGTACGCAACCCCTACATCGACCCGCTTCACGGCCTGCAGGCGGAGCTGCTGCAGCGTAACCGCGATGCCGACGGTGCCATCAGCGGTGAGCTCTCGCGTGCCCTGATGGTCACCATGGCGGGGATCGCCGCAGGCCTGCGCAACACTGGCTGACGGGCTGCCGGCCGCCCTGCCGAAACACCGCCGCCGCTTCGACGAGAAGCGGCGGCTTTGCGTATGGTCAGTGCAGCGGTGAGAGCCACGTGGGGCTCAGAAGGCGTAGTGCAGAGAGGCGGTGATGAGGTTCAGATGCGCCATGCTCGGGGCGTCGATCTCCTCGAATTCGAGTCGGCTCACCAGGCGGTTGTGCTGCAGCCGGGCGCCGAAGCCCTGAATCCTTGCGGTGCCGGCGGTCGCCATGTAGAGCGACTCGCTCTGGGTCACCGGATCGCCCTCCCATTCGGCGAAGCCCGACTTGGCATAGAGACCCAGTTGGCCCAGCCGCACGCCTGCCACCAGGCTACCGCCCAGAGTCGTGGTATTCACCAGTAGTGCCTGGTCGGCGTGGCGGGTCGGCACCTCGTCGCTTTCGCGGTAGGTGAACTCGGCCCCGAGGTCGAGCCGCGGCAGGTTGACCGGCGAGAAGCCTGCCGTCACCCGAAAGCCCGAGGTGTAGCCATCCGGCGTTTGCAGGTCGCTGCCCTCCAGCACGAGACCGTTGTCGAGATACATCAGGTCGCTGGTCTTGCCGGCATAGGCGGGAGCGTTCAACGGAGTGTGCGACAGGGCGGCCAGCAGGTCGAGAGAAGCATGGGAATATGCCAGGGGTTCATCCGCGACTGTCATGCCGTCTTCCGCCACGGCCGATAGCGGCAACAGCGTCAGGCAGGCGGCCATGGCCACGGCACCTCTGAAACACACTTTCATGTTTTCAGATCCATTTCCCTGTGCGGTGAGTCGGTGGTGATACCTCAGGCTGACTGAAACGATCGTGAAGCACGCCTTCGGGATCCCCACAAAAGCCTAGCAGCCTGGCCCGGGTAGTGCCAGGCCGGGCGTCAACGAAGCGTAACCGAGCCGCGCGCCAGGTAGCCGTAGAGCGCCTCGAGACAAGGCGTGTCGAGGCCATGTCGCTGGGCGGCAGCGAGCAGAGGCCCGAGTATGGCATCGCGTTCGGTCGGCCGGCCTGCGAGCACGTCCTGCAGCATCGAGGCGCGATTGTTGGCGGTGCCCTCGATCACCTGCCACACCAGCGCGTGCCAGCCGGCTGGTGGTGGAGATACGCCCACTTTCGCCATGATCGCGGCCACCTCGTCGACGACACGTTCCACCATGGGGCGAAACGGCCGGTCGCGCAGCTGACCGTTGCGGATGCGGTAGCGTGCCACCAGGGGATTGATTGCGGCGTTTATCGCCAGCTTGTGCCATAGCCGCGTCTCGATGTCCGCCACCGCCTCGGCGGTCAGGCCCGCGCGATTCAGCGTAGCGGCGAGCTCTCTGCAGCGTTCGCCATGGTGGCCGCTCAGGTCGCCGAGGTAGGTGATGCCGCGGCCGGCATGGGTCACGCCCTCGTCGCCGGTCAGCCAGGCGCCCTCGGTGGTGGAGGCGCACAGTACGGGGCCCGGGTGGCGGCGCTGAAGTTCCGGCTGGACCTGATAGCCGTTCTGCCACAGCACCAGGATCGGGGCGCCGGCGAGCCGGGCCATGGCGCTCTCGTAGGCCGCGTGGGCGTCGTAGGCCTTGGTGGTCAAATGCAGATACGCCGGTGCCAGCGGCGGCAGCTCCGCCAGGGTGGTCATGTCCAGAGGCACGGTGCGCCTGACCCCTTCCGGCGTGACGAGGGTCTGTGCCGCAGGCAAGGTCCGCCGTCCGGCTACCGCGACCGGCGCTACCCCTGCCAGGTGCAGGGCCACGAGCCGGCCCAGGGCGCCGGGACCGACGATCAGATGCATTGCGTCATTCATGAGAGGTCTTGGTTACCTAGACATACAGCATGAGGCCGCTTGGCGACTCTACACTCATGGTTATGTCGGTTCAGGAGTCAGCTGGAACAGTAACAGGGTTTCGCGGTGCTGGCATGTACGGGAACCGCAGCAAGGACGAGGCAGCAAGCCAGGGAGGTTGCATGCAGCTGAAGAGATTGCACGAACAGGTCATCGTGCTTACCGGAGCGACCACGGGTATCGGTCTGGTCACGGCGCGACTGGCCGCTCGACGTGGGGCACGGCTGTCGCTGGCCGCGCGCAGCGAAGAGGCGCTGGACGAGCTGGTGGCCGAACTGCGCCAGCAGGGATGCGACGCCATCCACACGGTCACCGATGTCGGCAGCGAGGCGGACGTACGCCGGCTGGCCGAGGCTACCGTGGCGCACTTCGGTGGCTTCGACACCTGGGTCAACAACGCCGCTGCGGCGATTTACGGCAATCTGGAGGATGTTCCGCTGGAGGATCAGCGACGTCTGTTCGATACCAACTTCTGGGGCATGGTTCACGGTTCGCTGGTGGCCTGCGAGCACTTGCGCCAGCGTGGCGGCAAGTTGATCAACGTCGGCAGCGTACTCTCGGAGCGTGCCATCCCCGTGCAGGGTATCTACAGCGCCTCGAAGGCGGCGGTACTCGGCTATACCGATGCTTTGCGCATGGAGCTGGAACAGGCGGGGGCGCCGGTGTCGGTCACCCTGATCAAGCCGGCCGCCATCGACACGCCTTACCAGGACCATGCTGCCAATTACACCTACCGGGGACCCAAGAACCCGCCGCCGGTCTATGCGCCGGAGACCGTGGCGCGGGCGATCTTTCATGCCGCGGAGCACCAGGAGAGGGAAATCGTCGTGGGGGGCGGCGGCAAGGCGGTAACGACCCTGGGAAATGCGGCGCCGCGCTTGGCGGACAAGGTCATGAGCCACCTCATGCCGTGGATGCAGCACAGTCGGGAGCGCCTCTCCCATACCACCCGGGGAGCGCTCTACGAGCCACGCAACGTTCTCGAAGAGCGGGGCGGCTATGGCTTCACCCTGGAGCACAGCCTCTATGCCATGCTGATGCGTCACCGCACCGCGACGACGGCGCTGCTGCTCGGGGCGGGCCTCTCTTACTATCTGGTGCGGCGGTTGTCTCCCGTACCGCGTTTTCGGCGACCGCGTCCAGCGCTGGTGCCGCGTTCGTGGCCGCTCGATTGAACGAGTGTCATGCGTTGCGTCGCGGCTTGCTACGGCTCCGGCCCGGTTCGCTTCGGCTGCGCCGCCGCTTGTCGGGCGATTTACGCCGGGCGGTGCGCGGGCTCGCCGCCGCCGCCTCGCCCTGGGCCGCGGCCATGGCCTGGCGCAGCCGCTGCGTGTCGGCTTTGCTCAGCAGGCCGCGCAGGTCGTCGACCAGCGCGCTGAGAAAGGGGGCCGGGTCATCGTCGCGTTCGGCGATCGCCGTCAGGCGCTGTTCCCACAAGGCCGTGCGCTCGGGACGGGTAGCGGTCTCGGGTAGCGAGGCGATCAGGCCGCTGCCCAGGCGGGTGGCGCGCAGCGCCTTGTTCTGGCGTACCAGATAGCCGCGTTCGATCAGGGTCTCGATGATGCCGGCACGGGTCGCTTCGGTGCCCAGCCCGTCGTGCTCACGCAAGGTGCGCTTGACCTCGGGGTCATCGACGTAGCGGGCAATGTTCATCATCGCCTTGATCAGACTGGCATCGGTGAAGGGCTCCGGCGGGCGAGTCTCACGATCTTCCACTGCGCTTGCCGTCACCCGACAGCCTTCCCCTTCGCTGAGGGGCGGCAGCGGCGGGGCTTCGTCGCGGGTGGTGAAGAGCGGCTTCCAGCCCGGCTGCAGCAGCTCCTGCCCGCTGGCGCGGAAGCGCTCGCCCAGAATGGTGAATTCCGCCTTCACCTCGCGAGCGATCAGCGGCGGGTAGAACTGGGCCAGCACGTTGCGGGCAATCAGCCGGAACACGTCGGCCTCGGCACGCTCCAGGCGTGCGAGCTCGGCCGGTTTGCCGGTAGGCGCCAGGGCGTGGTGGGCGCCGACCTTCCTGTCGTCCCAGGCCTTGGAGCGCAGCGTGAAATCGGCACCGGCGAGCCAGCCGCGCAGCGTCTCGTCCTGGGCGCAGGCGCCGGTCAAGGTGGCGCGCGCCTGGGCCAGGTGCTCTTCGGGCAGGTAGCGACAGTCCGAACGCGGATAGGTGATCAGCTTGTGGCGCTCGTAGAGCCGCTGGCAGATATCCAGTACCGCCTGGGCGGAGAGCCCGAAACGCCGTGCGGCGTCCACCTGCAGTGCCGAGAGCGAGTAGGGCAGCGGGGCGGCCTGGCGTTTCTGGCGACTCTCGAGCGACGTCAGGCGCCCCTCGGCGCCTGGCAGACGTGCTGCCAGCGCTTCGGCCGGAGCGCGCTCCAGCAGGCGGCCCTGCTCGTCGAGACGCTGCTGCTCGCCGGGCTGCCACCAGGCGCGCAGGCTGCCGTTGGCGACCGCGAGATCGGCCCACAGCACGTAAAAGGGGTAGGGTTTGAAGTCGCGGATCTCGGCATCACGGCGTACCACCAGGCCAAGCACCGGCGTCTGCACGCGCCCCACCGAGAGCACGCCGTCGTGGCCGGCCTGGCGGCCGGTCAGGGTCCAGGCGCGGGTCAGGTTGATGCCGTACAGCCAGTCGGCCCGGGAGCGCGATTCGGCGGCGCGGTAGAGCGGCTGGTAACGGGCGTTGTCCTCCATGCGGGACAAGGCGCGCTGTACCGCAGGCCGATTGAGGTCATTGATCAGCAGGCGTGCCACCGGCCCCTTCCAGCCCAGATATTCGATCACTTCCTGAACCAGCAGCTGGCCTTCGCGGTCCGGATCGCCGGCATGTACCACTTCGCGGGCCTGCTTGAGCAGCTTGCGAATGACGGCAAGCTGGCCCCTGGCCTTGGCGCGTGGCGCCAGCTGCCATAGGGTCGGCAGGATCGGCAGATGGTCCAGCCGCCACTGCTTGTAGGCGCTATCGTAGGCATCGGGCGGCGCCTGTTCCAGCAGATGACCCAGGCACCAGGTGACGACGGTATCGTGACCGCGCAGGGCACCATCCTCGCGCTTGGTGCCGCCCGGCAGAGCGTCGGCGATGGCCCGTGCAAGGCTGGGTTTCTCGGCAATGATCAGACGCATGGGGAGACTCGGCCTCGCAGAGTTCGTTTATGGATATTCTTACAGTATCCGGGCGACAAGGCCAGATCCCGGTGGGCAAAAAGCTGTACAGTACCTGTATGGTAGTGCGGCGGAAACAAGGCCAGGAGAGCATCACATGCGTGAACGAGGAAGGACGAGGCGGCTTTTCGGTCTCGGTGCGCGTACCGGCGGCGCCTTTCTGCGCAGTCGTCTGGGTGGCGAAGCCGACTGGCGCGCCCTGGGCGAGGCGCTGTTCGAAGGTCTCTCCGAGCTCAAGGGGCCGGCCATGAAGCTGGCCCAGATCGTGGCCCAGTGGGACGACCTGCTGCCGCCGGATCTCGCCGAGGAGCTGGCCCGGCTGCAGCGCCAGGCCGAGCCGATGCCCTGGGAGGGCATTCACCGTACCCTGGTGGAGCAGTACGGTGACCTGGAGCATCATTTCCGCGAAGTCGAGACACGGCCTTTTGCCAGTGCGTCGATGGGGCAGGTGCATCGCGCGGTTACCCATGCCGGCGAGACTCTGGTGCTCAAGGTGCAGTATCCGGGCCTGGCCGAGATTCTGGAAGGCGATCTGGCCCAGCTGCGACGCATCATGCGGCTGGGGCGCTGGCTGAAGGTGCCCCAGGTACGTCTGGATGCGCTGTTCGAGGAGCTTGCCGCCAGCCTGCGCGGCGAGCTCGACTACCATGCCGAGGCCAACGCGCTGGCACGCTATCGGCAGCGCTACGCCCATCTCGAGGGATTGCTCATCCCCGAGCCGCTGCCCGAGCTTTCCGGACCGCGGGTGCTGGCCATGCGCTACGTGGCCGGCACGCCGCTGCGCGAGCTGGAGCAGGCCGACGATGCGACCTGCCAACGCGTGGCCGCAACGCTTGCCGATTGGCTCACCGAAGAGCTATTTACCCACGGCGAACTGCATGCCGACCCGCATGCCGGCAACTTTGCCGTGGCCGACGATGGCCGGCTGGTGATCTATGACCTGGGGGCGGTGATCCCGGTGCCCGAAGCGCATCTCCGCGCCATGATGCAGTTGCTCGATGCCACCCTGGCCGGCGACCCCATGGCGATGGACGATGCCCTGCGCCGGCTGGGCGGTCGCCAGGGCCAGGGAGCGCCGCTGGCGCTGTATCGTGAATCTGCCGAGGCCGTGGCGCCGCTGTTCGAGCCGGGCCCTCAGGATTTCTCGGATGTCAGGGTGCATCGCCGTCTGCGCGACCTCTCGCCCAAGGTGTGGGCGGCCATGGACCGCCTGCAGCCGCCTGCCGACGTGCTACTGCTCTCGCGCACCCTGAACGGGCACTACTGGAATCTCGTGCGCCTGGGGGCCCGCCTGGACATGCATGCCCGCACCCGACCGCTGCTGGAATGGGCGCGCCGTTGAGGTCAGGGGGCCGGAGCCCGAAACGGGTGTGAGCGCTCCTTGCGCACAACACCGAGTCACGCTTCCCTGTTACTATATGCGCCATTTTCGAACTGGCGGAGAGAGTGAATGCTGGCAGTATGGGTGGAGCAACTGCTGGGTTTTGCCTCGGGTGCCTTGGCAGCCATCCGAGAGGAGGAGCGCTATCCGGCGTTCATGGCCTGGGCGCGCGAGGAGGGAGCCGAGCTGATGGGCGGCGATCTGGCCATGGCCCAGGCGCTGGCGCCCATTCTGTGGAGCCAGACCCCGCTGGAGCGCGCCGGTTTCACCTGTGAGCCGCTGGCACGTCCGGGGCGCAACGAACCCTGCTGGTGCGACTCCGGGCGCAAGACCAAGCACTGCTGCGGAGCCGTCGCGATGCCGGCCGAAGTGCCGGATCACCTGATGTGGATGCTCTCGCTGCGCGACTGGAAGGGACCCACCCTCAAGGCGGCCCTGGAGAGCGGCCACGCGCCCGCTCAGGCCCTGCTCGAAGCGGGGCTGATCGCCGCCGAGACCGGCCAGCGCGGGCGCGCCCAGCAGATCCTCGAGTCGCTGTTCCAGCGTGCCGACTGGTCGCGCCTTCCCGCTCAGGCCGAGCCGGCCTTCGAGCTGCTGATCGATCTCTATCAGGAGCGCGGCTTCACGCGCAAGCGGGCCGAGCTGCTCGATGAAGTGCTCGACCGCGGCCCGCTGTTCCTGCGCGGGGTGGCGCTGGAGCGCCTGTGTCTCATGCACCTCGACAGCGACGATCTGGACAGCGCCCGGGCCGCCTTCGTGCGCGCCCAGCAGGCGCTGCCCGACTCACCGACCCTGGCCTACATCGAAGCCATGCTGCTGCTGCACGAAGGGCACGAGCAGGAAGCCGCCGAGCGAGCCCGCTTCTGGTTCCGGCGTCTGGCCCGCAAGGGCGACCTGGAGCCCGAGCAGCTGCAGTTCCTGGCCGATCTGGCGGAGAATCCGGGCGCCACGCTGGCCGATCAGCTGCTCAACGCCGAAGAGGACCTGGCAGAGCCGCTGGCTTCGTTGCAGGCCCTGTTGGCGGAGCTGCCACCGGCCCCAGGGCTGAACATTGGCGAGACCGAGAACGGCGAGCTGGAATATCGCAGCAGCGCCCGTGAAGACACTCTGTTCGCGGCCTGGCAGAAGCACTTCCAGGTCGACGTGGACGACGACAGCGCGCTGGGGCTCAAGGGCGACCCCTGGCTGCAGGCCGGCGACTGGCTGCGTGAACTCTGCGCGCATCCGGAGTGGCTCGATTCGCCGCGGGTGGTGCAGGCGCTCACCCTGGCCCTGACCAGTCGTTTCGGCAGCCTGCCGTGGATGTCGCCCAGCCTGTTCGAACCGCTTTCCGACCGTCTCGAGCGCTGGCTGGAGCGAATTCGCGGCGAGGGCGAGGGGCCGTTTCTGTGGGACAGCGCCGACAACGCCGTGCTGCTGCGCACCGGGCTGGCGCTGGTGGTCGGCATGGAGCGGGGGGCACGCGAGCGCTCCCGGCGCCTGGCCGAGCGGCTATTGACGCTCGACGATCAGGACAGCCTGGGGTTGCAGGAACTGGTGCTGGATCAGTTGCTGCGGGAAGGTCGCGACCGTGAGGCGCTGAGCGTGACCGAGACCCAGCGCGACGACACGCCGGTGCTGGGCATTCTCCTGGGTAGGGCACTGGCTCTGTTTCGATTGCAGCGCATCGACGAGGCCAACGAGGCGCTGCGCGACGTGCATCGCCACAATCCCCACGCGCTGCCGATGCTCTGCGCCGAGCAGACCCGTCCGGTTCAGTTGGGTCCGGACAACGTCGCCGAGCCCGGCACCCGCGCCGAAGCGTGGCAGTACCGCACCCTGATGCGCGACCAGTGGCGTGCCACGGCGGGGGCGCTGGCCTGGCTGCAGAGCCAGATCGACGATTGAAATTCTGTCAGGCGGCCCGCGGCGTCGGTGGCGGTACCAGGTCCTTGTCGCGGCTGATCCAGATCGCCAAGGCAATGGCGGGCAATCCCAGCGCGGTGGCGATGACGAAAAAGGTGGCGTAGCCCTCTGCCGCCACCACCAGCCCGCCGAAGCCGCTCAGGAACTTGCCCGGCAGCGTCATCAGCGAAGAGAACAGCGCATACTGGGTCGCGGTGTAGGCCCGTGAGGTCAAGCTCGACAGGAAGGCGATGAACACCGCGCTTGCCAGACCATTGGCCAGGTTGTCGCCGACGATGGCCATCACCAGCATCGGCAGGCTCTGGCCGGCCAGTGCCAGGGCGGCGAAGAGCAGATTGGTCAGAGTGGCCGCCGCCGCGCCCAGCACCAGAATCGGCCCGATGCCGTAGCGCGCCACCAGCAGCCCGCCGAGAATGCCGCCGCTGATGCTCATGGCAATGCCGAACACGTTGGTGACGTTGGCGATGGTCGCCAGCGAGAAGCCCAGATCGATGTAGAGCGGATTCGCCATCGACGCCATGGCCAGGTCGCTGATGCGAAACACGGCCACGAACACCAGCAGCCACAGCGCCTTGAGGCGATGGCGGGAAATGAAATCGGTGAAGGGGCATATCACCGCGCCGATCAGCCACGCCCCCAGGCGGCGCAGCGCTCGCGGCTTGCCGCGGCTGGCCCGGATGAAGGCTCGCACCTTGGGTTCGTGAATCAACTGAGTAGTGAGCGACAGTCGCTTGGGCTCCGGGCGCAGCAGCACCGTGATCACCCCCACGCCGACCAGCAGGGCCATGGTCAGGTAGGCCGCCTGCCAGGAGATCCAGGAGGCCACGTAGAGGGCGCCGGCACCGGCCGCCAGCAGGCCGCCGCGATAGCCGATGATGTAGGTGGAGGCCATGGCCGCCTGGATGTCGTCCGGCGCCGACTCGATGCGAAAGGCGTCGATGGCGATGTCCTGGGTTGCCGAGCCGAAGGCGACCAGCAGGGCGAAGGCAGCCACCAGGGCCAGGTTCTGCTGTGGATCGAGGCTCGACAGGCCGATGAGCCCGCCGGCGATCATGGCCTGGGCCAGCAGCATCCAGCCGCGGCGCTGGCCGAAGGTGCGGGTCAGCACCGGCAGGGCCAGGCGGTCGACGATGGGAGCCCAGAAGAACTTGATCGAGTAGAGCATGCCGATCCAGGAGAAGAAGCCGATGGCGGCCACCTGGATGCCATCGCTGCGCAGCCATGCGGAAAGGGTGGAAAAGACCAGCAGGAACGGCAGCCCGGCCGAGAAACCCAAAAACAGCATGGTGATCACGGGTGCGCGAAGGTAGATGGCCAGGGCGGCTCCCCAACTGCGCTGAGCGGTAGGGATTGTCATGCGTGGCGAAACTCCTCGATGTAACGATGGCCAGGGGGCGGCCCGGGGCCGATAACGATGATAGAATGACCAGCCGTTCGGCGGAGGTGGACGGTCCAGGAGGACCCATCGTCCGGCCGCTCGATTGTTGCAGAGCACCGGCATCGATGCCAGCAGGTAATTCCGATCAGGAGGCCTTCATGAGCCATAGCGAACGTCAGCCGATCGATGACACGGACGATAACCTGCCTCGGTGGTATGTCGTTCAGTGCAAGGGTGGAGAATCCTTCCGTGCCGCCCAGCATCTGGCAAATCAGGGCTATGAGCTGTTCCATCCCATTCTGCAGGTGCAGAAGAAGCGCAGCGGCAAGCTGGTCTGGCTGGACGAGCCGCTGTTCCCGCACTATCTGTTCATTCGCCTCGATCGCATTGCCAGCAACTGGCGGCCGATTCGCTCGACCCGCGGTGTGCTGCGTGTCGTCAATTTCGGCAACCATCCGTTGCCGGTCGACGACGAGCTCATCGCGATGTTGCGAGAGCAGGGCTCGCAGGGACTGGAGAGCGCCGTCAACGTCTATTTCCGCGCCGGCGAGAAGGTGGAGATCACCGAAGGGCCGTTCAAGGACCTGCAGGCGGTCTTTGCCAGCCACAAGGGGGATGAGCGAGCCATCGTGCTGCTCAATCTGCTCAACCGGCAGCAGCAGCTGGAGATGCCCGTGGCCAGCTTGCGCCCCGGCAGCTGAGCCTGCGACGACCTTTACCCCCACACTACCCAAACGTTCACAGAGCCCAGGAGATCGCCATGAACATCGCCCCGCAGCGGGTCGTGACCCTTCATTACGTGCTGAGCGATGCGCAGGGCCAGGTTCTCGACGATTCGCGGGCACGCGGCAAGCCGCTCGAGTATCTGCACGGCCACGACAACATCATGGCCGGCCTCGAGCGCGCACTGGCGGGCCACCAACCCGGCGACAAACTTGACGTGACGCTGCCGCCGCAGGACGCCTACGGTGAGCGCAACGAGCAACTGGTGCAGTCGTTCGGTCGCAGCGCCTTTCCCCAGCAGGAGCTGACGCCGGGCATGCGCTTCCAGACGCCGGGCGACGACGGCCCGCAGGTCGTCACCGTGCTCGAAGTCAGCGACGACGAGGTGCTGGTCGACACCAACCACCCGCTAGCCGGCCAAACCCTGAGCTATGCCCTGGAAGTGCTTAGCGTGCGTGAGGCGAATCGTGCCGAGCTGGCCAAGGGGCACCCGCTTCCCAACGATGTGACGCCTTCCCAAGTCGAAGATCGCAAGCACCCCTAGGCTTTTTCTTAGAGCCGAACTCGCACGAATCCCCCTGAAAAACTGACCTGCATCAATTCGCCGAGCGCCACTCGTCATGGCTGAGGCGAAATTTGATGCAGGTCAGTTTTCCTCTGCCTTCAACGGGCTAGAGTGAACTCATCGCATCGAGTGACGGGGAGAAGACGATATGTACTGGGATGACGCCGTAATTTTCGGACTGGTAACCGTCGCGATGATGATCGCATTCATGGCAGGTTGGGTCGGCTTCGTGATTCGCGACCATCGTCGCAAGCGCAAGCACTGAATCAGCCTGTAGGCAAGTCGTCAGGGGAGGGGGGAGTTTTCCCCCCAGTAGCCGGCCCAATTGGGCCGGCATTTTTTCGTGTTAGACTCCAGCGAAACGATACGCCGATGGCGTGATCGATAACAGCAAGAAAAAGAACGAGGGGTCTTGATCATGTTCCAGTCTGGACGCGACGTTTACGGCCGTGCCCTGGCAGTGCTGCTTGGAGTGCTGCTGCTGGCTCCGGCGGTACAGGCCAACCCCGATTCGCTGCTGCTGCACGATGGTGAACGGGAAATCGAACTCTCCATCGAGTCGCTGCGGGAGCGGGCCGACGTCGAGTTTCGTTTCTTCGAGCCTTATCTGAGCGAAGAGGTAAGCATCCGTGGGCTGGTCTTCCGCGATCTTCTCGTCGAACACTTCGGTCGGGTGCCGCCCCAACTGCATTTCGAGGCCTGGGACGATTACGACGTGACGCTGTCAGACTGGGACGATCCGAACTGGATTCTCGTCACCCACCAGGACGACGAGCCGATCAGCCTTCGCCAGCGTGGCCCCGTGCGCCTGGTAGAGCGTGACTACGGTAGCCGGGATCCTGCCAATCTGCGCAATTTCAACGACTGGGTGTGGATGATCCGCAGCATCGAGGCGGTATGGTAGAACCGGGGCAACCCTGGTGGCGGCACGTGCGCTGGCTGTGGCTCAGCCTGATGAGCTTCGTGGCGTTGATGCTATTGATCGCTTATCAGACGCGATGGGTCTACCCCGAGATCCATGCCTATTTCAGCCAGTCGGGCAACCTCACCGGTCAGCAATTGGCCACGCGTGCCCGCGATTACCTGCAGCAGGGGCTCGATCTGCTGCTGCAGGCGCCGGACGATGCCGACATCCGGCAACAGGCCCACTTCCAGATAAAGCTTGCCTACAGTCTGTTCGATATCGGTCTCTATCGGCGCGAGTACGATTGCACCCTGCCGAGTCTCGCTGTCATCGACGAGTTGCTCGTACGCCTCGAGGGCGATGAGCCTGTCACGGCCACCCACCTGCGACAGAGCGTGCTCGCCCCGATGCGTTGCCTCACCCGGATCGAGATGCACCAGCTGGACCGGCGCAGCGCCGTCACGGCGGAGTTCGTCGACAAGACGCGTCGTCACCAGGGGCAGGTGCTGGCCGGGAGCCTGGTGATCTTCGTGCTGGGGCTGGGCTTCTGGCTGATGCACGAACTGCAGCGCCGCCGTGCCGCCAGGTCGGCGAAAGAAAGCCTCGAGTGGATGAGCCGAGCCCTGCGAGACCCGCTTACCGGCGTGGGCAACCGCAGCGCGCTGCATGATGACGTCGTGGCCAAGCATGGGCGGCAGATGGGGCTGCTGCTCGTCGACATCGATTATTTCAAGCAGTACAACGACAGCCTTGGCCATCCCGATGGCGACCGGCTGCTGCGTCGTCTGGTCGAATTGATCCAGCAGGCCATGGGGCAGGGGGTACAGCTCTATCGCCTGGGGGGCGATGAGTTTGCCGTACTGTTCGAGTGCCAGGAGGATCGGTCATTGGATGACAGCTGTCGCAACCTCGTCGAGTCACTGCGCGCTGCTGCCTTGCCCCATCCGTCACACCCGCATTCCACGTATGTGACGTTCAGCGTCGGAGCGGCACGTTTCAAGGCGGACCATGCCGGTTACGAGAGAGGTTATGCCGCCGCTGACGTGGCACTGTACGAGGTCAAGGAGAAGGGGCGCGACGGTTGGCAGGTGGCGGCATTGGACAGCCGTGAGATGGCTGGCTAGGGTGGGTACTAGGCTCTGTCCGAAAACTGGCTGCACTCGGCCATACGGCGTTAAAAATCAGCTCAAAGTCCTCATTTACACCCCGTAAACTCCGTCTTTTCGCTGATTTTTGCCTTGTCTGGCCTTCGCTCGCCGACTTTTCAGACAGAGCCTAAGCACATTCTCCCATACAGAACGTTCATTCTTCAGCGCCACGGAAGGGAAGGGGGAGTCGGATGGTGACTCCGCACGAGGGCAGGGAAACGCCCGAACGTCACTGCGGCATCCATGCCGCCGGCAACGTTGATCGCCGCCGTTTTCTGCAGCTGTTCGGGGCCGGTGGCCTAGGCGTCATGCTCGGTGGCTGTGGCGATACCGACGATGAACTCCTCGCGCCTGAATTTCCTCCGTTCCACGAGTGGATGGACCTCGGCCCGCTCGAGCCAAGGCGAACGTCGGTACACGGCGTCTCGCTGCATGCGCTGGTCGCTACCGAAGCCGCACCTGTCGATGCGCCGCCGCTGGTGCTGATTCACGGTTCGGGGCTCTCGGGGCGTTACATGGTGCCCACCGCCCGCCTGCTGGCACAGGATTTCCCCGTCTACGTGCCCGACATACCGGGATACGGAGACAGCGAGGATCCCGGCGAAGTGCTGAACATCCCCCAGATGTCGGACTGGCTGGTGGCGTGGATGGATGCCATTGGTCTCGAGCGCGCCTCCTTTCTCGGTAACTCTTTCGGTTGCCAGGTCATCGTCGATCTGGCGATGCGCTACCCCGAGCGGGTGGATCGCCTGATACTGCAGGGGCCCACCACACCGCCCGACGAGCGCTCGACCTTCTGGCAGTTCATCCGCTGGCGTCAGAACGAGCCCTACAACCCCGAGATGCTGGGGGAGGTGACGGCACCCGAGTACGCCAAGGCAGGGCTGTGGCGCATGATCCGCTCCTATGTCTTTCAGGTCACCGATCCCATCGAGGAGAAGGTGCGCCATATCGAGGCGCCGACCCTGGTGGTGCGTGGCGAACACGATCCCATTACCCATCAGGCATTCGCCGAGATGCTGGCGAGGCGTCTGCCGCGGGGCGAGCTACTGATACTCCCGGATGTTGCCCATACGCTGGTATTCACGGCACCGGGGCCGCTGGCCGAGGTCACCCGGCGCTTCATGGAGGAGAACGCATGACGTTGACAGCCAGGAAGCGGATCCTGTTGGCCGAGGTGGTGCTGTTGCTGGTGCCTCTGACCCTATTGATGGCGCTGTTGGTGCCGCTCACCTACGTGGCCTATCCGATTCCGGATCTCCAGGCCACGCTGCTGGCGTTCGACCTGGGCATGCTGGTCAAGCTGCTCGGCATTCTGGCGGCCTGGCGACTGGCCATCGGTTTTCTGCGCTTCGGTATCGGCGGCCTGCGGCGGGCGCACCTGGCCTGGTTCGTCATCCTGCTGGCCGCGGTGGCGATCGGCATCGCCAGCAGCGTGGTGGCCATCGAGCAGAACATGTTCACGTCGGTCTATCAGACCCGGGTCGGCTTCACGCTGTTGGCGCCGGCCTTGGCGCTGGCACCGTTGGCTGCTCACTTGTGGTGGGAGCGTCGCCGCGGTTCGGAGTGACGCGGCTCAGCGTGCGAGCCACCAGTTGTCGCGCCAGGCGCGCATTACCCGTTCGGGATACCAGGTCTGGCCCAGGCTGCCATTGTAGCGGGCCAGGGCGCGGGTGAGGTCGCCGCGCTCCACGGCGAGATAGTGGGCAAGAATGGTGCAGCCGTAGCGCAGGTTCAGCCACGGGTCCATCAGGTCGTCGGCGGAGCGGCCCAGCTCGCGAATCCAGAACGGCATGATCTGCATCAGCCCGACCGCGCCGGCTGAGGAGACGGCTTCGGGCTGGAAGGCGCTCTCCACCTGGATGACCGCCAGCACGATCTCCGGCGCCAGACCGGCCAGGCGCGCTTCGTGGTAGATGCGGGTGAGCATTTCGCCACGCAGCGCCTCGTCGGGGATGAAGCGGGCGAGCTTGGGTTCCATCTGGCTCATCCAGCGCCGCGCCGCCCAGACCTGATCCGGTGAGGGCGGCACGGCAACCAGGGTGTCGAGAGTCTGGCGCAACGAGGGCGGAATGTCGGGCTCCACCCGCACGCGCTGGGCGGACGGGCTCTGCAAGGCCACGGGCAGGGCGTCGGCCAGGTTCGCTGGCTCGCTACCACCTCCGACGAGTCGTTCTTCACCCGTCAATGGTGGGGCGAAAAGGCCGGCCGCGGCCAGCAGGGCCGCGGCGGCCAGGCGTCGGTCAGGCGCCGATCTGCTCGCGCAGGAACTCGACGATGCCATCGGCCGGGACCATGGTCGCTTCACTGTCACGCCGCCCCTTGTACTCCAGCTCACCATTGTCCAGCCCGCGGTCGCCGACCACCAGGCGGTGGGGGATGCCGATCAGTTCCTGGTCGGCGAACTTCACCCCCGGGCGCAGGTCGCGGTCGTCCAGCAGCACGTCGATGCCGGCTGCCGTCAGCGCCTCGTAGAGCCGCTCGGACTCTTCGCGCACGCGCTGCGACTTGTGGGCGTTCATCGGTACCAGTGCCACCTGGAAGGGGGCGATGGCGTTGGGCCAGATGATGCCGTTCTCGTCATGATTCTGCTCGATGGCAGCTGCCACCACGCGGGTCACGCCGATGCCGTAACAGCCCATCCAGGGATGCGCCGCCTTGCCGGTGTCGTCGAGCACCGTGGCGTTCATCGCCTCGGAGTACTTCTTGCCCAACTGGAACACGTGGCCGACCTCGATGCCGCGCTTGATCGAGAGCGTGCCCTTGCCGTCCGGCGAGGGATCGCCTTCGACTACGTTGCGGATGTCGGCCACCTTGGGCAGCGCCACGTCGCGCTCCCAGTTGATGCCGAAGTAGTGCTTGCCGTCGACGTTGGCACCGGCGCCGAAGTCGCTCATCAGGGCCACGCTGCGGTCGACGATGATCGGCATGTTCAGGTTCACCGGGCCCAGCGAACCGGGGCCGGCGCCCACCACGGCGCGAATCTCTTCTTCCGTGGCCATGGTCAGCGGTGCGGCCACCTCGGGCAGGTTTTCGGCCTTGACCGTGTTGAGTTCATGATCGCCGCGCACCAGCAGAGCGATCAGGCCGCCCTCGGCGGCGCGCACCATCAGGGTCTTGATGGTCTTCTCGATGGGCAGGCCGTGCTGCTCCACCAGGGTGGCGATGGTCTTGGCGTTGGGCGTGTCGACCAGGCGCAGCGCTTCGCTCGGCGCGGCGCGCTCGGGACTGGTGCCCAGCGGCGCGGGCAACGCCTCGGCCTTCTCGATGTTGGCGGCGTAGTCCGATTCGGTGGAGAACGCGATGTCGTCCTCACCGGAGTCGGCCAGCACGTGGAATTCGTGGGAGCCGGTGCCGCCGATGGCGCCGTTGTCGGCCAGCACCGGACGGAAATCCAGGCCCAGGCGGGTGAAGATGCGCGTGTAGGCATCGTACATCGCCTGGTAGGTCTCCTTGAGGGAGTCCTGGTCCAGGTGGAAGGAGTAGGCGTCCTTCATGATGAATTCGCGCGAGCGCATCACGCCGAAGCGCGGACGGATCTCGTCGCGGAACTTGGTCTGGATCTGGTAGAAGTTGGCCGGCAGCTGCTTGTAGCTGGAGAGCTCGCGACGCATCAGGTCGGTGATCACCTCTTCATGGGTGGGGCCGACGCAGTAGTCGCGCTCATGGCGGTCCTTCAGGCGCAGCAGCTCGGGGCCGTACTGCTCCCAGCGGCCCGACTCCTGCCACAGCTCGGCGGGCTGCACCGCCGGCATCAACACCTCCTGGGCGCCGGCGCGGTCCATTTCCTCACGCACGATGCGTTCCACCTTGCGCAGGGTGCGCAGGCCGATTGGCAGCCAGGTGTACAGGCCCGAGGTGAGGCGGCGGATCATGCCGGCGCGCAGCATCAGCTGGTGGCTGATGACCTCGGCGTCGGCAGGCGTTTCCTTGAGGGTGGCAATCAACAGTTGGGTGGCGCGCATGGGTCCGGCGTTTCCTTCAGCGTGGGCTGACATGAGTCGAGATGCCGCGGCGAGCGGCGTTCGGGGCATTGTAAGGCCAACGGGGAACGGCGGCAAAAGCGTTGCTCAACCTGGCATGGCTGCTCGGGGCTTATCCGTCGACAGGGCTCCGAGGAGGCGCTGTAAACCCATCCCTGGGCGCTACTTTTGCCCTGCTTCGCTCTCGCATCCTGCTCCGCTTGCAGGACCGGGGCTGGCCATCCATGGCCAGCCCGTTCGGAGCAATGCTCCTCCCCCATGGCAAAAGACCTCCTCTGCGCCCTGTCCCCGGCGCCCCTCGTTCGCGGTGGCTCAGCTTGTTGTGCAGGTTACTGCAGCGATTTCAGCCAGAACACCATTGGCTTGTCGGTCTCCGTCGGCTCGCCGATGTCCTTCCAGCGGAAGGTGGTGGCGAGCTCCGGGTGGCGCTCGTAGCCCTGGGAGCGCCAGAAGCCGTGCAACGGCACATAGCCTGCCGGTTTCAGCGGGTGGTCGTCAGGGCGCTCCACGGCGCAGAAGGCGACGGTGGTAAAGCCGCGCTCGGCGGCGTGGCGCTCGCGCTTGGCAAGAAAGGCCTTGCCGATGCCGCGGCCGCGGTAGCTCGGCAGCAGCACCGACTCGCCGTAGTAGAACACGCTTTTCACATCGAAACCGGCCTGCTCGAAGGGGGCGCGGAACTCCGCCACGTCCTTGGCCAGCGGCATGCCCGTGGCCGCTCCCACCAGCGCATCGCCATCTTCTGCCAGCACGAACAGGCTGTCGGGGCACTCGGCGTAGCGGCGCAGGTAGTCGGCCTCGTAGGCGAAGCTGCCGTCGTAGAGGTAGGGATAGTCACGGAACACGGTAATGCGCAAATGTGCCAGTTCATCCAGCCGCGGCTCGATGGCGCTGCCCTTGAGGGTATGTAATCCGATATCGCTCATGTGGGCCTCCGTGAAAGATCTAAACGCTCGTATCATTGGTGGTTGTGGTAATCTCCCGCCATTCTCCATGGCGGCGCCCAGGGCGGCAATTGCCCTGGCGCCGGTAACCCGAATTCTGCGGAGCATGCCTTCCATGAGGACTCAGATCCGTCGTGCCCTGACCGGCTTGGTGCTTGGCGTTTCCATCACCGCCCTGGTGGGTTGCGGTACCGTATTCCACCCCGAGCGCAAGGGACAGATGAGCGGGCGTATCGACCCGGTGGTCGCCATTGCCAACGGCGTGGGCCTGCTGTTCTTCATCGTCCCTGGCGTGATCGCCTATGCCGTGGATTTCTCCAACGGCACCATCTACCTTCCCGGCACCCACGATACGGCCAGTGTCGATACCCTTATCATGGACGAGAGCATGGACGTGCCGACTCTCGAGAAGCTGCTTTCGGAGAAGACCGGCAAGCGGGTCCGGCTCGACAGCGAACTGCTGCGGGTCGAAGAGGTGGAAAGCCTCGACGAGGCCCTGGCGCTGGTGCGCATGGCCGGCATCAACGACAAGGAGCGGTTGGCCACGCTGTAATTGTCGAGGGCCCTCCCTCGACCTGCCAGGTGCTGCCCTATGGTGTTACAGCGGCACCCGGTGGGTCGAAACCACTTCTTTCAGTCCCATGAACGAGCGGATCTGACGCACCCCGGGCAAGTAGAGTAGTTGCTCGGCGTGCAGCTTGTTGAAGCTCTGGCTATCCCGGGTTCTGACCAGCATGAAATAGTCGAACTCGCCAGTGACGACATGGCACTCCATGCAGCCGGTGACGCGCTGCGCGGCCTCCTCGAAGGCGGCAAAGGATGCCGGCGTCGAGCGATCCAGCACAACCCCTATCAATACCACCATGCCGGCATTGAGCCGTTCGGGATCGAGATGCGCGACGATGCCGCGGATCAGACCTTCCCGCTTTAGCCGTTCGACGCGCCGCAGGCAGGCGGGTGGGCTGAGATTGACCTCGGCCGCCAGCGCCACGTTGGAGATCGAGGCGTCCTGCTGCAGCCGCCTGAGAATGCGCTTGTCGATGCGATCCAGCTCGATGGCAGTTGCGGAAGTGGGGTGAGTGGTTGTGTCGCGCAATTTTGTTTCCTGTTCGTGGTGCTTAACGAATCCATATTCACAACAATCGAGGAAGGGCGTCCTTTAGTTTGAATAATTGCCCCTGTTTTGCAACCAGGAAACTCTTTCTGACGGTTAGTATGAAAAAAGGTCGAGCTCCGGTGGCCGAGCGGACCGACCATGCCATTTGCTTCGTCAGTAGGAGAAACTCCATGAACTTGCAGCGCTTTCCCCGATACCCGTTGACCTTCGGACCGTCACCCATCACCCCGCTGAAGCGCCTCAGCGAACATCTTGGCGGTAAGGTCGAGCTGTACGCCAAGCGTGAAGACTGCAACAGCGGCCTCGCTTTCGGCGGCAACAAGACACGCAAGCTCGAATACCTGATACCCGAGGCCCTGGAACAGGGCTGTGACACGCTGGTTTCCATCGGCGGCATCCAGTCCAACCAGACGCGCCAGGTCGCTGCCGTGGCGGCCCATCTCGGCATGCGATGCGTGCTGGTACAGGAAGACTGGGTCAACTACTCGGACGCCGTGTACGACAGAGTCGGCAACATCGAGATGTCGCGCATCATGGGCGCCGAGGTGCGCCTCGACGAGGCGGGCTTCGACATCGGCATTCGCCCTAGCTGGGAGCAGGCGCTGGAGGACGTGCGCAAGCGCGGCGGCAAGCCATTCCCGATTCCCGCCGGCTGTTCCGAGCATCCCTATGGCGGCCTGGGCTTCGTGGGGTTCGCCGAGGAGGTGCGCCAGCAGGAGCGGGAGCTCGGCTTCAAGTTCGACTACATCGTGGTCTGCTCGGTGACCGGCAGCACCCAGGCCGGCATGGTGGTCGGCTTCGCCGCCGACGGCCGGGCGCGGCGGGTGATCGGCATCGACGCCTCGGCCAAGCCGGAGCGCACCCGCGAACAGATCCTGCGCATTGCCCGCCACACTGCCGAACTGGTCGAGCTGGAAGGGGGGATCGCCGATGAGGATGTGGTACTGGATACCCGCTATGGCGGCCCCGAATACGGCCTGCCCAGCGAAGGGACGCTGGAGGCGATCCGTCTCTGTGCGCGCCTCGAGGGCGTGCTGACCGACCCGGTTTACGAGGGCAAGTCGATGCAGGGCATGATCGACATGGTGCGCAACGGTGAATTCGCTGAGGGATCCCGTGTGCTCTACGCCCACCTGGGTGGGGTGCCGGCGCTGAACGCCTACAGCTATCTGTTTCGTAACGGCTAACTGTTTCGTAACGGCTAACTGGTCTGTAACGGCTGGTCGAGGCCCTCCAGCGCTGCTGGACGATAGCGTTCCAGCAGCGCCCAGAGGATGGCGGCGGTTTCCGCATCCGGCGTGCCGCGATAGTCGCTGGGGCGGAAGCGCATCTGGAAGGCCCGCAGCACGGCGCGGGTTTCACGGTCCAGCTCGCCAGTCTCTTTCAGTGGATAGCCCCATACCCTTAGCGCCTCCTGCAAGAGGCTCAGCGCCGGCGGCTGCGCCTCGAAGCGCGCCTGCCAGCTTGCTACCGCATCGTCTTCTGGCCACACCCCGATACCCGCTTCGTACAGTTCGCGCCAGGGGAAGCGCGGGCCGGGGTCGATCTTGCGTGTGGGCGAGATGTCGGAGTGAGCCACCACGTCGGTGGGGTGGATGCCGTGGCGCTCTATGATGTCCCGCGATAGTGCGATCAGCGCCTCGATCTGAGCCTTGGGATAGGGTGCCCATTGGATATCCACCGACGCTTCCGGGTTCTGTTCCAGCAGGAGTTCCACCTCGGCATAGGGGCGGTCGGGCCCGAGATTGACGATCTCGATGCCGATGGAGGTGTCGTTGATGTTGGTGCGCCCCCGCCAGGCGCTGGCGCCGGCGTGCCAGGCACGGCGGTTCTCGTCGACCAACTGATAGACCAGCGGCATGCCGCGGTGGTCTCGCGGCGGCAGCGGAAGCACGTAATGGGCGCTGACATGGGGGCCGGTGAGCACGGCCAGCGACTCGGCCTCGTCGATATCGGTGTAGTGCATCACCAGGTGGCGCACCCGGCTGTTGTGCGAGGGAGCCACCCAGGAGTGATCCACCGCATAGCCGCTGCGCCGCTCCAACTGTTCCGGTGCAGCACAGCCGGCCAGCCACGCGCCGGCCAGGGCGATAATGAGAATGGCGGTCCAACGTATCGGCATGTTCAGCCCCCTTGAACCGCTAGCCGTATCAGCAAACCGAGCACCATGGCAGTCGAGACGCTGAGCAGGGTGCCCATCAGCACGTATTCGGTCAGCTTGCGATCCTGCGCGCCGCGCAGCTCACCGAAGCGCAGTACCGACTTGGCTGCCAGCAGGAAGCCGATGGCGGTCAACTGGTCGAGCAGCACCAGGGTCAGCACCAGTACGCGCTCGGCCATGCCGATACGCGCGCCGGCGGCAATGAGTGTGCCGGGATTGTCAATCTGGGCGCTCCAGCGTTGTATCACCAGGGCGATGACGATCGACAGCGGGCGGGTGACGAGCACGTAGGCGACGGCGGTGCCGAGCACCCGCGGCGTGAACAGCCAGTGCCAGAACGCCACCAGCGGTTGCCAGTGGCCCAGCCAGACCAGCCATACGCCCACAAGCACCAGCAGATGCAGCAACTGGTCGAGCATGAACCAGCGCAGCCGCATCGGCGACAGATAGGCCTTGCCGAGGTCGATCACGGCATGGCTCACGGCAATCGCTGCCGCGCCACTCAGCACCATGTTCCAGGAGGCGCCAGTGGCTTGAGTCAGTGTGGCCGCGCTCAGTACCGCCAGGGCCAGAGCGCCGTGCAATGCTGCGTGCAGGTAGAGCTGGGCGGAGCGCACCTTGTGCATGTAACGCGCCTCGACCCAGCGACTGGGCTGCAGGGCGAAGTCACCGAGCAGATGGACCAGCACAAGCCCCAGCAGCAGCGAGATGTCGGCGTTCATCGTGGGTCGTCCTTGAATCGTTGGCCGAGGTAGCGCAGATAGTCGTCGAGCAGTGCCCAGCGTGCGGCCCGCAGCCGCTTGTGTACGCTGGGCTGGCTGATGCCGAGCCGCTTGGCCAGCGCCTGTTGGGATTCCTCGTGCCACAGGCTCAGGTAGACGGCCTCGGCAGCGTAGCGCGACCAGCCGTCGATCAGGTCGTCGACGAAGCGGGTCAGCAGCGCCAGGCAATCGCTTCCGGGCTCCTCGACCAAGCTGAGCGCCAGGTGAGCCGTGCCTTCGCTCATGGTATCCAGGGTCTGGCCGGAGCGCACGAATACCTCGCCGCTGGCTTCGGTGACCCGCTGCCCAAGCTGCCAGGGATCCCGGCCGATGGCGACGGCAATGCGCGCATCCCAGCGCTGGCGCTCCTCCGAATGGCGAATCAGAGCCGCACGCAGCAGCACCGCGGCGGGTAGGGCGGCCGCCGGGTCGGGCAGGGCGATCTGGAAGCCGTCGCCACGATAGCGCTCGCTCTGCCCGCCGTAGCGCGCGGTGATCGCCTCGATGGCGGTATCGAGTGCCTGGAAGAGCCGCTGGGGATCGCTGGCCTTGCGGGAGTCGACCAGATCGCCCGTGAGAACGGCAATGCGCTGCGCCATAGGCTTGCTCTACGCGTCGGTGATGTCCTGATAATAGCCCTTAAAGGCTATTTTTCAACATAATAACCAAAAAGGGCTATAGCGAGTCCATTCGCCATTGTCGTTTGCCCGGGCTGGCCGAACAGGGTGGCCAGCCATACGAAACATGTATGAATATACAGTATATGGGTGAGCCAGGCGTGGGGCAAGCATCAGCGCGCCAGATCGCGCATGGCGTTTTCGAGCCCTTCCAGGGTCATGGGGTACATGCGGTCGTCGATCAGCTGACGGATCAACTGGGTGGAGTGGGTGTACTCCCAGGCTCGCGGCGGCATGGGATTGAGCCAGGCCAGGCGGGGGAACTTGTCGGCCAGGCGCTTGAGCCATACGGCACCGGCCTCGTCGTTGAAGTGCTCCACGCTGCCGCCGGGGTGGGTCACCTCGTAGGGCGACATGGCGGCATCGCCGACGATCACCACTTGGTAGTCGCGGCCGTAGGTGTGCAGCACGTCCATGGTGGGGATGCGCTCGCTGGTGCGACGGTAGTTGTTGCGCCACACGCCTTCGTACAAGCAGTTGTGAAAGTAGTAGTGCTCCAGGTGCTTGAACTCCGAGCGGGCGGCGGAGAACAGCTCCTCGCAGACGCGGATGTGATCGTCCATGGAGCCGCCCACGTCGAGGAACAGCAGCACCTTCACCGTGTTGTGGCGCTCGGGGCGCATGCGCACGTTGAGCAGGCCGGCGTCGCGGGCGGTGTCGCGGATGGTGGCGTCGACGTCGAACTCCTCGGCCGCGCCCTGGCGGGCGAACTTGCGCAGCCGGCGCAGCGCCATCTTGATGTTGCGCGTACCGAGCTCGAGCGAGTCGTCATAGTCGCGGAAGCGTCGTTCGTCCCACACCTTCACCGCGCGGCGGTGGCGCGAGCCTTCCTGGCCGATGCGAATGCCCTCGGGGTTGTAGCCATAGGCACCGAAGGGGCTGGTGCCACCGGTGCCGATCCACTTGTTGCCGCCGGCATGGCGCTCCTTCTGCTCCTCCAGCCGCTTCTTGAAGGTCTCGATCAGCTGCTCCAGACCGCCCAGGGATTCGATCTGCGCCTTCTCCTCCTCGGAGAGCTGCTTCTCGAACTCGCGGCGCAGCCAGTCGTCGGGAATCAGCGCCTCGATGGCGGCGTCGAGATTTTCCAGACCGTCGAACCAGGCCGCGAAGGCGCGATCGAAGCGGTCGAAGTAGCGCTCGTCCTTGACCATCACGGTACGCGCCACCTGGTAGAACGCCTCCATGTCGGCGAACACCACGCCGCGCTCCACCACGGCATGCAGATCGAGCAGCTCACGCAGCGAGACCGGTACGCCGGCGCGCTTGAGGGTTTCGAACAGGCCGATGAACATGGCTCAGCGCCTCTGATTGCCTTGGCGGCGCATCATGAAGGCCAGCCGTTCGAGCAGTTGGGTATCCTGCTCGTTCTTCACCAGGGCGCCGGCCAGCGGCGGAATCGCCTTCACCGGGTCGCGGTGGTAGAGCGCCTCACGGGCCAGCTCGTCGGCCATCAGCAGCTTCAGCCAGTCCACCAGCTCCGAGGTGGAGGGCTTCTTCTTCAGCCCCGGTGCCTGGCGCAGGTCGAAGAACACCTCCAGCGCCTGGCTGACCAGCTTCGGCGCGATGTCGGGGAAGTGCACGTCGACGATGGCGGCCATCGTCTCGCGGTCGGGGAACTCGATGTAGTGGAAGAAGCAGCGGCGCAGGAAGGCGTCGGGCAGCTCCTTCTCGTTGTTCGAAGTGATCACGATGATCGGCCGGTGGCGTGCACGAACGGTCTCGCCGGTCTCGTAGACATGGAACTCCATGCGATCCAGCTCCTGGAGCAAGTCGTTGGGGAATTCGATGTCGGCCTTGTCGATCTCGTCGATCAGCAGCACTACGCGCTCGTCGGCGGTGAAGGCTTCCCACAGCTTGCCGGGCTTGATGTAGTTCTCTACGTTTTCCACGCCCTCGACGCCAAGCTGGGAGTCGCGCAAACGGCTCACCGCATCGTACTCGTAGAGCCCCTGGGCGGCCTTGGTGGTGGACTTGATATGCCAGGTGATCAGCCGTGTGCCCAGCGAGCGGGCCAACTCCTCGGCCAGCAGGGTCTTGCCGGTGCCAGGTTCGCCCTTGATCAGCAGCGGGCGCTCCAGGGTCACGGCGGCGTTCACCGCCTGCTTCAAGGCATCGGTAGCCACATAGGTAGAGGTCGAATCGAAAGCCATGGGTGCCTCGGCGATAGATCGTTTAGGGGATAATCAAACAAGTGTACGGAAGGGTGGGGCAGGCGACAAATACAACGGCGGAGACGCTCGCGTCCGCCATGGCTTACAACGAGACGGGAAGAGGCGCTCAATCGACGCTGGGGCGCGAGGCGTGTCGCCACACCAGCAGCCAGGCCAGCACGGACAGTGTCACCAGCACGATCAACGGCAGCATGGCCAGATTGAGTGCCTCCCAGCCCAGCCGGTGGAACAGGTGACCCGACATCAGCGAGCCGATGGCAACCAGCGAGAAGATGGTCAGGTCGTTGATGCCCTGTACCTTGCCCCGCTCTGCCTCGGTATGCACGGTGGAAAGCAACGCGCTGCCGCCGACGAAGAGGAAGTTCCAGCCGATGCCGAGCGACACCAGGGCCACCCAGAAATGGGCCATCGTCTGGCCCAGGTTGGCCAGCAGCACGGCAGCCGCAAACATGGCGGCACCGGCCAGCAGGATGCGGTCCACGCCGAAGCGGGCGATGAGGCTGCCGGTGACGAACGAGGGAGCGAACATGCCCAGCACGTGCCACTGCATGATGAAGGCAACCTGGCTCATCTCGAAACCTGCCGCCCGCATGGCCAACGGTGTGGCGGTCATGACCAGTATCATGATGGCGTAGCCCACGGCGCCGGCCAGCACAGCGACCAGAAAGGCCGGCTGGCTGCCGATCACCGCCATGGGACGGGAAATGTCGCCGGGTTTTGGCTCGCCGCTTGGCGGCACGCGTAGTTGAGTCAACAGGCCGATGGCCGCCACAGCCAGCACGGCAATCACCAGATAGGGGCCGCCTGAAGGCACCCCGGCCACCCAGTCAAGGGTGGCGCTGGCATTCCATGGCCCCAGGAAAGCGGCCACCACGCCGCCTGCCATCACCAGCGAGATAGCGCGACTGCGAAAGGCGGGGCTGGCCACGTCGGCGGCGGCGAAGCGGTAGTACATGGCGAAGCCCTGGTAGAGCCCGAGCAGCAGATTGCCGGCGCAGAACAGCCAGAACGAGCCCGCCGCGATGGCCGCGAAGCTCAGCAGGCCACCGCCTACACCACCCAGGGCAGCGCCGGTGATGAAGCCCAGCCGCCGCCCCACGCTCTTCATGAATAGCGAAGCGGGCAGCGTGGAAACCACCGTGCCCACCATCATCAGCGCGATGGGCAGCGTGGCCAGCCCCGGATCGGGGCTCAGCTGATGGCCCACCACACCGCTCAGGGTCATCACGGTGATGGCGGCGATCAAGAATAGGGTCTGGCCGGTGACCAGAATGGCTACGTTGGATCTCTCGTGAGATGGAGATGCCATGTCGGTTTCCTTGTGGTCTGGTCGGGAAGCGAGGTCAAAATACGAGAACCTTGTCAGCCTGCTCTATTGCCTCGGCCAAGGCATCCATGGTGCTGCGCTCGGAGCCAGCCACGGTCTCTTCCTCGGTGATTCCTCGTGCATCCATGCAGGTGCCACACAGCAGGACACGCCCCTTGTTCGTGACCCGCCTGACCATCCGCTCCGTATTGTAGAAACCGTCGGGCGTCTTTTGCCCAAGCTTAGCACCTGCTACGGCATCTCCCATCAGAAACACGGTGACCTCACTGTCGCGCGTGAGCAGCGCCTGAGCCAGGCGAAGAGCGTTGTAGAGCCGTTCGGTACCGTAGGGTGGGTCGTTGATGATGATGAGAGAGCGCACGATCTTACTCCTTTTATGGTCATTCTATTGAATGATAGAATGTTGGCCGGAGCTGTTACGTTCTGTCAAGTGATACACTTCTCGACTCATTAGCCGGTTTGAATAGCAGAGGTACGGCCATGGCATCGCAGCAGGAGCTTCTAGACACCTTGGCTCAGGTTGGCCGAGCGCTAGGCAGCGGTCACCGGCTGGCGCTACTGCAGCGTCTGGCCCAAGCCGAAGCGCCGGTAGAGGTCTTGGCCGCTGCTACCGGTCTTACGGTGGGTAACACGTCACAGCACCTCCAGCAGCTTCGAAGGGCGGGGCTGGTCACTGCCAGCCGCAGCGGCAAACAGATGATCTATCGTCTTACCGATGAGCGTATCGTCATCCTGATGGGGCTGCTCCGGCAGATCGCTGAAACCAATCTGGCGGAAATGGAGCGCCTGGTCAGCCAGCTCTTCTCAGAGGAGGATACCGCCGGCGCCTTGGAGGCCGTTTCTCGCAATGAGCTGCTTGAAGGGATGGAGAGCGGCAGGGTAGTGCTGCTCGATGTGCGGCCCGAGGAGGAGTTTCAGGCTGGCCACCTGCCCGAGGCGATCAACATACCGCTGGAGCAATTGGAAGCCATGCTGGATCGACTGCCGTTGGATCGGGATATCGTCGCCTACTGTCGCGGCCCATACTGCGTGCTTTCCCACGAGGCCGTAGTACGCCTTCGCCAACTTGGCTACCGTATCAGGCGTTTCGAGGAAGGTTATCCGGAGTGGAAGGCCGCCGGTTTACCGGTGATATGAGTTTGCCGCTTGAAGGCGGCTTCCATTACGGCTCATGGCGATACGCTTCTATCAGCGTTGCCGGGTCGTGCTCGGCGTGCCCGTGGCCGACGTGGGTGCGCATCAACTGTGCCGCCAGGCCGGTCATCGGCGTGCCGCTGCTGGCGCGCTGGCTCTGGGCCACGGCCATGTCGAGATCCTTGAGCAGGGTGCGCAGGTGCCAGGCCGGGTTGTCGAACTCCCTTGCCGCCATGCGTGGGGTCAGGATCTGGAACGGCTTGGAATCGGCGAAGCCGCCGGCCAGCGCCTCGGTCAAGCGCGAGGCATCCACGCCGCTGGTCTCGGCCAGGGCCACCATCTCGGCGATCACCGCCGCCTGACAGCCGACGATCATCTGGTTGCACACCTTGGTGACCTGGCCGGCGCCCACGGAGCCCATGTGGGTGACCCTGGCCGAGAGAGGTGCGAGCAGGGGGCGTACGGCCGCGATGTCCGCTTCCTCGCCACCGCACATGATTGCCAGACTCCCGGCCTCGGCTCCTGTCACGCCACCGGAGACCGGCGCGTCCACCCAGTGCATGCCGCACGCTTCTGCCAATCTCTCGGCAAAGAGGCGCGTTGCCGCCGGGTCGCTACTGGAGAGGTCGACCAGGTGCTGACCCGAGCGACCGTGCGCCGCCACGCCGTCATCGCCGAACACCACCTCTTCCACTACGGCCGTGTTGGCCAGGCACAGCATCACCACATCCGCGTTCGCTACCAGTTCAGCGATGGAGTTCGCCACCGTGGCGCCGGCCTCGCGCAGCGGGGCGCATTTCTGCACAGTGCGATTCCACACCGTCACGGCAAAGCCGGCCTGCAGCAGGCGGCGCGTCATGGGGTCACCCATCAGGCCGATACCGATGAAACCGAGACGGGGCTGTGTCATGTCGTGTCTCCGGTGAGCGAGCGGAAGGAGACTCCTAGCATGCGGGATGGAAGGGTTTTCCATCAAGATGGCCGATGTATATCACAGCGCAAAGTTCAGTGAATCGATCCGCATCGGGCTACGCTTCAAGGCAGCCATCGAAATGGAGCCGGCCGGTCATGGTGGCCGGCACTGGAAAGCGCGGTCGCGCAAGAAGGGAGCAAGAGGGAAGTAAGATGAGCGACGCAAAGAACACGCGTGCCACGGTGATTCCATGCCTGCGCTATCGGGATGCACCAGCGGCGATCGAGTGGCTCTGCCAGGTCTTCGGCTTCGAGCAGCAGTTCGTGGCCGCCAACGATGATGGTTCCATAGCCCATGCTCAACTTACGTTCGGCAACGGAATGATCATGCTGGGGTCTGCCACGGACAGTGAGTTCGGGCGCCTGATGAAACAGCCTGATGAGATCGGTGGTGCCGAAACGCAGTGTGCCTATCTCATCGTTTCGGATGCCGACGCCGTCTACACCCGCGCCAAAGCGGCCGGTGCCGAGATCGTCATGGAGATCAAGGACGAAAATTACGGCGGCAGGGGCTTCAGCTGTCGCGACCTGGAAGGCCATCTCTGGAACTTCGGCACCTACGATCCCTGGGAACAGTAGGCACGGTTTTGCTCCAGCCTTGACGCACGTCTGGACGCGTATCTGCGTGCAGCTCATGAGCTATGGATTGTCAGTGATTCTCTCTCTGCACGTAAGCCATAACTGAAAATGCGCGCTGCCAGTCGACTCATCGGGGCGGCGAGTCGGACAATAGCCCCTGGTGGCCGGGTTGGCATTCCTGGCATTGGCGGCGGGATATCCTTAAAGCCCCTTGAAGCCATGATCGAGCCGTAGGCAACCGAGGGCATGCAGCAGGGAGACACCAATGAGCATCCGTCACGCAGTTGAGTACGATCTGCCAAGGATCGTGGAAATCTACAATGCAGCGATTCCTACGCGGAGTTCTACGGCAGATACCGAAACCGTGTCGGTAGCGTCCCGCAAGGCGTGGTTTTTTCGCCATGAGCCCGACCGCAGACCATTGCTCGTATACGAGCGAGAAGAAGGTGTTGTCGCCTGGATGAGCTTCGAGGACTTCTATGGCCGACCGGCCTACCGACACACCGCCGAGCTGAGTGTCTATATCGCACCGGAGCAACAAGGCCGACTCATCGGCAAGCGACTGTTACAGAAGGCAGAAGAATTGGCGCCAGCGCTGGGGTTGCGTTCCTTGGTGGGTTACGTATTTGCGCATAACACCCGGAGCATGCGGCTACTGTCGGCGCTTGGATACCAGGAGTGGGGGCGACTTCCTGACATCGCGGAAATGGATGGCAAGGAGTACAGCCTCTGCATCATGGGTAAACGTCTGGACATTGGTTGAGCAAGGTTGCCACCCCGGTTTGGGTGAGATCGACGCCGGCTTTGGGCCGGCGTCGCAAGGCTCGTCTATCAACCGCGCAGCTCTTCCGGAATGTCGTAGCCGTTCTCTTCGAACCAGCGAACGGCACCCGGGTGCCATGGTATGAAGGTATTCTCCACGAAATTCTCGGGTACCGTTTCACTGGCAGAGCCATGTACTTGCACCATGCGCTCATGATTTTCCATTACCGCTTTCGTGACCTCGTAAACTAGCGATTCAGGCATGTCCTTGTGTGTGATCGCAAAGTTCCACAATGAAATGGCAGAGGTGTCTGCATCCAGGCTGCTATAGGCGCTGGCTGGAATCGTGGCTGGGCTAAACTCTGGGAAGTCTTCCAGAAACACCTCCATCTCCTCTTCGGAAAAGGAGAAGATGTTGACATCCACTTGCGCTTCCAATTGGCTAAATGCAGAAACCGGTATTCCCGCAGCAAACGCAAAGGCATCCAAGAGGCCATCTTGTACTTGACTAGCCTGATCGGCAGCGCCGGCATTTCGTGTACGTACGTTCAGCCCCAGCTTTTCGAAGAGCTGGGGGTAATACATGTCGCCTGTGCCGCCTGCTGGGCCAATACCTACGGTCTTTCCATCAAGGTCCGAAATCGAAGAAATGCCTGAACCCGACAGAGCGATGACTTGTAAAGCGGTTTGGTACATCGGGAAAACGGCACGTATATCGGTATGCTCGACTCCGGGTGCCAGCTCGCTGTTGCCGCGCCATGCCTCGTAGGCCGGCCCTGTGGTGACCATCCCGAACTCATGCTCACCCATCTGCACGAGTGTCACGTTCTGAACCGGGCCGCCTGTTACTTCGGCGCCAAAGGAAGCGCCGGTTGCCTCACTTGCCAGGTTCCCCCAGCCAGAGCCATAAATGTAATAGGTGGCTCCCTGACTGCCCGTGCCGATGGTCAGGCTACTTGGCCAACTATCGCGATCACTATCAGCACTGGCACCTAGTGTAACGCCAGTGCAAAACACAAAAAGTGTGAGATTGGTAAGTTTCATGGTGTGTGCTCCATCTGATTATACTTGTAATTTCATTTTTCTGACGTTGCGTGGGGGCCTCTGTGGTCTGGTCGCGTTCAAGCGACGATCGATCATTTGAATCAGCTACGGCTCATGAATTGTTGACGATTTCAATGCTCGATACCGTTCACTGCCTCTCGATGTCTGCACAGATCGCTTGGGTCACATCTCGAGTCGTGGCGGTTCCGCCGAGGTCTTTGGTCTGGAGACCAGAGGCTGTCAGTCTTTCAATGGCAGCCATGAGCCGTTCAGCCGCAGTGCTCTCGCCTAGATGTTCCAGCATCATGGCTGCCGTCCAGAAGGAACCAACCGGATTGGCGATACCTTTCCCTGCGATGTCGAATGCGGATCCATGGATCGGCTCAAACATGGAAGGGAAAGTCCCTGCGGGATTCAGGTTAGCTGTTGGGGCAATGCCGAGACTTCCTGAGAGTGCGGCGGCTAAGTCAGAAAGAATGTCGGCATGAAGGTTGGTGGCCACAATGACATCCATCGTCTCGGGTTTTAACACCATGCGAGTGGTGACGGCATCTACAAGCTCTCGATCGATACTGACATCTGGATAGTCCTTCGCAACTTCAAAGAACACTTCGTCCCAGAGTACCATTCCATAACGCTGCGCATTGGACTTGGTCACTAGGGTCAACTGCTTGCGTGGGCGGCTTTGGGCCAACTGGAAGGCAAAGCGATGTATCCTCTCCACGCCTTTCCTGGTAAAGACGGAAACTTCCGTTCCAACCTCGTCGGGGAAACCTTGATGCACTCTACCACCATTACCTGAGTACTCTCCCTCGCTATTTTCGCGGACGATTATCCAATCGATGTCCTCGGCACCTTTTAGTCGACTATTGACTCCCGGCAGCACGCGTGCCGGACGGACATTCGCGTATTGGTCAAAGCCCTGGCAGATAGCAAGCCTGAGCTCCCAGAGCGAGATATGATCAGGTACGTCTTGGCTGCCCACGGCACCAAAATATATGGCATCGAATCGAGAAAGTTCATCCAGTCCGCCTGCTGGAATATATTCGCCCTTTTCGAGGTAGCGCTGCGAGCTCCAGTCAAAATCTACAAATTCGAAACGCAAGTCACCGCTTTTCTCCGCCAATGCCGAGAGTACTTTTTTTCCGGCTTCTATGACTTCCTGGCCTATGCCATCTCCGGGAATTACGGCGATACGGTGGCTCCGCATGTTCAATTCTCCAAGTTTATACTAGATCTGTTTTGGTGATGATGTTTCAAGGTAGGTGACACACCATGGTTCATGCAATATACTTAGGGTTGAAATAGTAATAACTTGAGGGTTAATGTCCATGTCGAGCAGCGACTTCGAGTTTTTTATTTATCTTTGTCAGGCTGGAAGTATTTCCCAGGCGGCTCGGGAATTGGATATTACACCCGCAGCAGCAAGTAAACGGCTTTCTAGCATTGAGAAGGCTGTCGGATGCCAGTTGCTTTCGAGGTCCACACGCTCGATGAGCTTGACGCACAACGGGCGGATTTATCTGGACTATGCCAGGAAAGTCACAACGACGATAGAGGATATGAACAAGCTCCTTCGTCAGCAGAGCGATGAGGCCGAGGGGCTAATTCGTATCAACGCCCCTTTCGGTTTCGGGCGGCGGTACGTGTCAAGGTTCGTTGCCGATTTCATTGAAGAAAACCCTAAAGTCGAATGTCAGCTACATCTTTCGGATCATCCGCTCAATCTGATTGCCAATTCATTCGATATTGGCATCCGGTTTGGGACGCTTCCGGATTCAGGTTTGCATGCCAGAAAAATTGCTTCACACCAGAGATTTGTCTGTGCATCTCCTTCTTATCTTTCGGCTCATGGGGAACCCAGGCATCCTCATGAACTATCCAGTCATAACTGTATTGTGCTCAGGCAGAATGAAGATACCTACGGTAATTGGAGGTTCAGCAAAGAGGATCAAGTTTGCCATGTCCGAGTCAGAGGAAATTTGAGTTCAAACGATGGGGAAAGTGTTTTGAGTTGGGCCCTGAGGGGCCAGGGCATAGCGATACGTGCGGAGTGGGATGTGTACTACCATCTGAAGGACGGAAGTTTGAGAAGAATTCTCGATGAATACGAACTCCCGAATGCCGATATTTACGCAGTATACCCTTATAGCCAGAATTTGCCCGCTCGGATACGTTTGCTCATAGATTACTTCGCTGAAAGGATGAAAATAGTGCCTTTTAACAGATGAGAGCGGCAGCAGTAATGTGCAGCCCTGGCTAAAAGATGTGAGTGGCCATCCAGGTGCCTGGAATCAGGCACCTGGATCCGGCATGACATTATCAGCCGGTCATTCTCCCGCTGAGCTTGTCACGCAGGCGATCGACCATGCCCACACCCGGCCCCACGGTCTTGTGGAACAGTTCGGAGTGGGGCGCGCTGGGGTGGGGGCGGGTTGGCGCCAGCTGCTTGGCGTTCTCCACCTTCTTGCCCAGGTTGATTCGCTCCTCTTCGGGGAGGCGCTGACGCAGCTTGGGGAACTGATCGGCCTCTTCGTCCTTGGCGTGGTGGCGCAGCAGCTCGTCCAGCTTGTGCACGCGGTCCATGAAAGCCGGTTCGGCGGCGTCGGCGTCTTCCAGCTGTTTCATCACCTGGACGATCTCGTCGTGTTCCTCCCTGTCGTGCTCGGCTTCCTCCTTGCCGTCGGGAATGCGCTTCTCCATCACCGGATAGACGTACATCTCCTCGGCCACCGAATGGCGCATCACCTCGGCAATCAGCGTATCGGTGAGCTCCCGGCGCTGTTCGGCGTCGGGGGAGCGCTGGATCTGCTCCAGCAGGTCCTCCATTTCGCGATGGTCGAGGGTGAGGATATCGACGACGTCGTGCTGGGATGCGTTGGTATGCTGATTCATGAGACTCCCTCCATTGAGTCGTTGCGCCCTTTGCAACGGGCCATCTCAACATAGCCGTGAGTGGCTGCTTCAGCCAAACCTGGCGCAGTCTGGCACTGCCCGCTTATGCTGAAGCGCCCGCCGGAAGGCGGGGACAACGGTCCTGCGCCTCGAAACAAGGGAGGGTGTCATGCGACTCAGGGTGCTGTCCGACCTTCATCTGGAACATTTCGATGAAGGGCGTGAACTGCCGGACGTTCCGGCAGATGCTGTGGTTCTCGCCGGTGACATCCACCGGCATGCCGAGGGATTGAGCTGGGCGGCCGAGCGTTTCGCCGGGCTACCCATTCTCTACGTGCCGGGAAATCATGAATTCTATGGCGCCAGTATGCCGCTGTTGCGACTGGCCATGGCGTACGAAGCCGAGCGGCTGGGCATCGAACTGCTCGACAATCGCTCATTGACGCTGGATGGGGTGCGCTTCCATGGCACGACGCTATGGACCGACTTCGCCCTGTACGACGCTGAGCCGGAACATGATCCTGAGCTGACCGAGCAGAAAGCGCGTTGGCTGATGCCCGATTTCAGCATCATCGAACAGCCGGAAGGGCAGAGCTTCAGCCCGGAGGAGAGCCGGCGACTGCATGCCGAATCGCTGGCCTGGCTGGAAGCGGAGCTGGCCCGGCCCTTCGATGGGCCGCGGGTGGTGATCAGCCACCATGCCCCTCTGTCTGAGTGCATTCCGCCGCGCTATCGGGGCGATGCGCTGTCGCCTGCCTTTGCGTCGCATCTGCCTGGCCTGATGGGGCGCATGGACCTGTGGATTCACGGTCACGTGCATGAGCCGGTGGATGCCGTGTTCGGCGACACACGGATCTTGGCCAACCCAGGCGGCTACCCCGGTGAGTTCGAGCCGCCGCTGTTCGTGAACGACCTGATCGTCGAAATATGAGCGAGAAGAAGGAAATGAGAACAATGTTCAAGGTTTACGGTGATCGTCGGTCCGGCAACTGCTACAAGATACAGCTATTGATGAGCCATCTGGGCATCGAACACGAATGGATCGATGTCGATATTCTGGCCGGCGACACGCGCCGTCCCCAGTTTCTGGCCAAGAACCGCAACGGCAAGATTCCGTTGCTCGAACTGCCTTCTGGCGAGTACCTGGCCGAATCCAACGCCATTCTCGATTATCTGGCCCACGGTACTGCCTATCTTCCCAATGAACCGTTGGCCATGGCGCGGGTACTGAGCTGGCAGTTCTTCGAGCAGTACAGCCATGAGCCATACATTGCGGTAGCGCGCTTCATCGCCAAGTACCTTGGTCTGCCCGAAGAGCGCCGGGCGGAATACGAAGGCAAGCAGGCGGGTGGCTACAAGGCGCTCGATGTCATGGAGCAGACGCTTGCCGCTTCGCCCTACCTGGCGGGGGAGACGCTCAGCGTGGCGGACGTCGCGTTGTATGCCTATACCCACGTCGCCCATGAAGGCGGCTTCTCGCTCGTTGACTATCCTGCCGTGCAGGCCTGGCTCGCCAGGGTGGCTGCCCACCCGCGACATGTTCCGATGGGGCAGGAGCATTCGTAACGCAGCCCAAGCAAAGCTAGGCCCTTGTCCGGAAACTGGCTGCGCTCGCCGACTTTTCAGACAAAGCTTAGTACCCAAGTCTCCGATTTGGTGCCATAAAGAAATGGCGTACCCATGGTACGTGGTTGCGCCGTTTCAATCTTGGCAGCGCAGCCTGTCACCACCCTGACAATAACGAAATCGACCCGTCAACGGCAGGCTGTCTGCGCTGTCCTGGCATCATGAAGGCTCCACATGCTTCATCGGGGCCATGCCAACCCGGCGCCGCTCGCCGAGCAGGGGATCCGTAGGAGAACGAAAATGACCGGTGCAATGGCAGACAAGAAAATGGCCCTTCTGTGGCTGAAAATTGCGGTGGTGTATCTACTGGTTGGGGTCATCTACGGCATCGTGATGGCCGCCAGCCATCAATATGTCTTCCGAAGCGTGCATGCACACATCAACCTGCTGGGCTGGGCAAGCCTGGCCCTGGCCGGTCTGATGTATCACTTGTATCCGACAGCCGCGCGCAGCCTTCTTGGCCGGCTTCACTTCTACCTGCACAACGGCGGTCTTCCGGTGCTGTTGGTATGCCTGCACTTCTACGCGGGCGGCATGCGACAGCTCGAGCCAGTGGTGGCGCTGGCCTCGGTGATCGTCGGCCTCGGCATCCTGGCGTTTACGATCAACGTCATGATGAACATGAAAGTGGCCTTGTCGACCGGCAACGTCGATAGCGCCTGAAGCACCGCGGCTGCCGGTTGAAAGCGGCCTGCCTGGTCCACATCTGAACAGGATAAGGCGTCAACTCGCCTGGCCCAGGCAGCCAACCACCGACAGGAGCCTCAGCTGCATGTTCATCGCCGTACTGACACTCGACGTTTCCTTGCCGGGCTGCGCGTCGCTCAAGGAGAAGCGTCAGCGCATGGGGGGCATTCACGAGCGCTTCGGACGCCATCCAGCCGTGGCAGTGTGCGAGAGCGGCCAGCACGATCGGCTCGAAGCGAGCGAGTGGACTTTCGTGGTGACCGGGAACGAGCGGCAGAAGGTGGAGTCGCTGTGCAGCGAGATCGAAGACAAGCTGCAGCGCACGGTGGACGGCCGGGTGCTGAAAGTCTCACGCGAAATGCTTTAGATGAGCGCTTGGCATATGAAGGCTCGCTGATTTTGCATTGCATCAAAATAAGTCAGCAGGCAACTTTTATGGGCATCGATGGTGCAGAAAGGTGTGAGCTGGCGGCGTGTGGCACAAAGCCTGCGTACTGCTTTTCTTGCAGGTCTTTGTTTTTTCAAGGGTTCTATAATTGTTGGCGCGGCTATCGCATTGTATTGGGCAACGAAGCAAGAAGCTCAGTACTGAGTCACGAATGCACTGAGTCACCGATCAACGCTTCGGAAGGTCGGGCAACTACACTGCCTTCCGAGCAACGTCGCCAAAGGCTGAACGACAGCAGGCGATATACCGATGTGAGCTGGCGTGCTCCACCTGACCCCCTTCGGGGGGTCTTTTTTATTTTCCCGAGCTTGGGCGAACGTATCGGCAAAGGCAATGCGACCTTTGTCGGTCGGTGGTGTTCACATGTGCTTGACGGGTCTACCCTTGCGAAACGGTATTCGCAATGCAGCAAGTCGCAGGGAGGTGACATGCAGGAAAGGATCATGCTCGTGCTCAACGGTGGTGGTGCCCTGGGGGCCTATCAGTACGGCGTCTATCGCACCCTGGTAAACCGCCTGGACGAGCGCGCAAGACGCGACATGGTCGTGGTAGGGGCATCGATTGGGGCAGTGAACGGGTATTTATTGGCGGCGCACCACGCAGCTCCGGATGCGGGCCTGGAAGCCTTGGCCAGCTTCTGGCGCGAGGTGGCCCAACCCGCGTTGCCGTTCGTCCCATTCTTCGATGCCAGAAGCCAGCGGCTGAGCGCCACCCTCACCGGCCTCACCTTTGGCAATCCACCCGTTTTCTCGGCCGTTCCAGGCGGTTTCCTGACCGCCCTGGGGCTCTATCCTGCTACGGCGGGCTACGACAACCGTAGGTTGGTCGAGACCGTGGCTCGTCATGCCCAGCACTATACGGCGGAGAAAGCTGGGCCTCGGCTGATGATACGTGCCATCGATATCGAAGCCGCGGAGCCGGTCTGGTTCGACAGCCAGGAGCGGCCCATCGTGCCCAGCATGATCGGTGCCAGCAGTGCGATTCCGCTGCTGTTCACGCCCGGGAGGCACGAGGGGCGGGCCTATTGGGATGGAGATGTCTGGCATCGCGGCTTGCTGCTGCCGGCTCTCGAACGCCTCTCGTCGCCAACGAGCGAGCAGCGGTGGCATGCCATTACGGTTGAATTGTTCAAACGGGCGCCGGGCATGCCGCAAGGTCTAGGCGAGGGCCTGGATCATTTCAGGCGTCTGTTCCTGGGCGCGCGGAGTGACGATGAAGCCCGCGAGGCGGCCGAGCGTTACCCTAAGCTGCGCCTGACCCGCATTCGCCGTGATCCCCATCCCGGTGAGAGCGCTTCGCTCTGGTTGACTGACTGGGCACCGGATCGCCTGGCATATCTGATAGGGCAGGGCGAGGCGGATGCGGAGCGGGCACTGGCCTCGGTGCTTCCTTGAGCTGAAGCAACCACGAGGCAAACGAGGAACGCCGTAAAATGATCGAGCTGCCAGGGGAGACCCTGACAGCTCGTTCTATCCGGCCGGCTACAAACCTTTCTGCCTTCCTTGGCAGACTGAGCCAACGCTCTTCACGACTTCCCTGTCGCTTGCAGCCGTTGACCGGCGGTTATCAGCGGCCTTGGTTCTTGCCGCCCTTGCGGCCTGCTTCGGAGGCCTTCTGCGGATCGTTGGCGAAATTGCCGCCGCTGTGCTGGCCGCCTTTCTGACCGGCTTCGGAGGCACGCTGCGGATCGTTGGCGAAGTTGCCGCCGCTGTGCTGGCCACCTTTCTGGCCGGCTTCCGAGGCACGCTGCGGATCGTTGGCGAAATTGCCGCTGCTCTCGTGGCCGCCTTTCTGGCCGGCTTCGGAGGCGCGCTGCGGGTCGTTGGCAAAATTGCCGCCGCTCATCTGGCCGCCTTTCTGGCCGGCTTCGGAGGCGCGTTGAGGGTCATTGGCGAAATTGCCGCTACTCTCCTGGCCGCCTTTCTGGCCAGCCTCTGATGCCTTCTTCGGATCGTTGGCAAAATTGCCCGGATTCTGGTTGCGCTGTGCCATGTCAGAACTCCTTCCACGTTGCCTGTCGGTTCAACAAGCGTTTACGTACTTCCATTTACCGGCTGTCCGGCGCTTCTGGCGTTTGCCAGCATGGTTAAACGTAGGAACGCCCAACCGGCATATCAAGCCGGGGCAGGTTTCCTAATGCTAAGAAAAGTTGGTGTTTCTAAAGAAAGATTGCGCGATGAATCGAAAGTGCAGTGAGCTTTTCAGCCGCCTCGTTTCAACTCTTTGATTCACTATCGAAGAGTCTCTATGGAAAGTTTTTCAGCGGAAACATTTTCGGGCCAGCCGCAGAGCTATCGGCGTGTAGTTTTTCGTTTCTCGCTGGCACGACGGTGGGGTCCCGAACGGCAAGGTCGAGATGCGAGCGCATGGTCAAAGGAACACCGGCGGAAATAGTTGATGTAGATCAACGGAGAGTGAGGTGGCGGCATTCCTTGGTATGAAAGGATCTGGCGCGGTTGGCCGGGGTGAGGCTTCATTAGCAGCATGAAACGCTTGAACAACAATACCTGCCCACTCAACAGCGAGAACGGCCTTGTCATGAAAACGTACGCATCCAATGGGGAAGGGTTTGCCAGCCTCAGGCGGCTGCTGGCACTCAATCTGCAGAACAAGATCCTGCTTCTGGTACTGGTGCCGTTGATCATCTCCTCTTCCTGCCTGCTGGTGCTCGAGGGCTTGGAGCGCATCGACGCCAACCGTGCGCAGCTGGCACAGCAACGAGAACTGATGCTCGAGGCCAGACGCCACGGCGTAGAGAGCATCGTCGGCATGGCGACGACGCTGGTGGGAAGCGTTGCCGGCAGCGTCGAGGATCCGGATGCGGCGCGTCGGGCCACCATCGAACTGCTGCGCGATCTGCGCTTCGAAGAGGACAACTATGTGTTCGTCTTCGACTATGACGGCACCATGCTGGTACAGCCCGCCGTGCCCGAGCAGGAAGGGCGCAACATGCTGGCGGTCCAGGATCCCAACGGCAAGCCGTTGATTCGCGACATGATCGAGATTGCACGCGGCGGTGGCGGGCGCTACGAGTACCAATGGCTCAATCCGGCGAGCGGTGAAGTGGAGCCGAAGTACTCCTTTGCCGTCGCCTTTCCCGAATGGAACTGGGTGATCGGTGCAGGTGTATACGCCACCGGTGTCGATGCCGCCATGGCGGTGATCGAACAGGCGGCCAGGCAGAATCTGATCCAGACCCTGGTGCGGCTCTGGGTGATTGCTTCGGTGATCAACCTGACCATCACCTTACTGGCCATCTGGATCACCCGTCGCACGGTCCGCCAGATTCGCCAGACCGCCAGCGACATGAACGAGATCGCCCAGGGTGTGGCCGAGGGCCGGGGCGATCTGACCCGTCGTCTGCGCGTTACCAGCCGCGACGAGATCGGCGAGCTGGCCAAGCAGTTCAACGGCTTTCTGGCACGTATTCAGAGCACGCTGCGCGAAGTCAGAACCGGTGCCAATGACGTCTACTCGGCCTCGTTGAGCATCGCCCGCAGCAGCGACGAGCTGGCGGTACGCACCGATCAGGCTGCCGCCAGCCTGCAGCAGACCTCTTCGGCGATGGAGCAGATCACCTCGACGGTGCAGAACAATGCCGATCACACCGGGCAGGCAGACAAACTGGTGCGGGGCAGTGCCGAGGTGGCGCGGCAGGGCAAGGAGTCGATGCAAAGAGTCGAGGAGACGATGGAACGGATCAATGCCTCCTCGACCAAGATCGGGGAGATCGTTTCGCTCATCGATGGCATTGCCTTCCAGACCAATATCCTGGCGCTCAACGCCTCGGTCGAGGCCGCCAGGGCGGGCGAGCACGGGCGTGGCTTCGCCGTGGTAGCCCAGGAGGTACGCTCCCTGGCGCAGCGCTCGGCGGATGCGGCTCGTGAGATCAAGGGGCTGATCGAAGCATCGATCACGCATACCCGGCAGGGCACCGACATCGTGCATCAGGCTGGCGTTACCATGCAGGAGATCTTCGACAGCATCGCCAAGGTCAATGACGTCATCGCCGAGATCAGCGCCGGCTCGCGTGAGCAGAGTATCGGCATTCACGAGGTGAATACGGCCGTCAGTCAGATGGATACGATGACCCAGCAGAACGCGGCGATGGTGGGCCACAACACCGATACGGCGGCGGCCATGCGCAGCCAGGCGGAAAAACTGACGCAGTTGATCAATACCTTCGTGCTTGGCGGGGAGCTGGAGCGGCCCGCCGTGGTGGCACCGCCCCTGGAGCGTTTGCCGGCACCGCCCGCGCCCATGGCGGTTCGAGCAAAAGCGCCCGCTGGAAAAGCGCAGGCCGAGGCCGAATGGGAGGCCTTCTAGGCCTCGCCGAACGCTGCTTCATGCTTGCCCGCAGGCGGCCAAGAAGCGACGATGAGCCAAGGTAACGGGAAGGGAGCCTTGCCTTGGCCGACATCACCACGACGAATGCCATCCCGGTAGGCATCAGTGCTTGCCTGATGGGCGAGCAGGTACGCTACAACGGGGGCCACAAGCGCTCCCGCTACTGCCTGGAAGTGTTGCAGGAGTGCTTCGCTTTCGAACCGTTCTGCCCCGAACTCGAAGCCGGCCTGGGCGTGCCGCGGGAGCCGATTCGTCTGGTCGGCGCTCCTGGCGAGCCGCCGCGGGTGAAGGGCACGGTAGATCCCGAGCTGGACGTCACCGAGCGCCTGCGTGAGGTCGGCGAGGCGTTCGTGGCGCGTCATCGCCATCTGCGCGGTTTCATTCTGATGAAAGGCTCGCCGAGCTGCGGGCTCGAGCGGGTCAAGGTCTATCACGAGAACGGCATGCCCAGCCATGCCGATTCCGGGCTCTTCGTCCAGGTGATGCGCGAGCACTTCCCCGAGCTGCCGCTGGAGGAGGAGGCGCGCATGAACGATGCGGTGCTGCGCGAGAACTTCATTACCCGGGTGTTCGCCCTCGACGACTGGAAGCGCCACGTCGAACCGGCGCAGGAGTACCACGCTCTGATCCAGTTTCACAGCCGCCAGAAATATCTGCTGATGGCGCACCACGTGGAAGCCTACCGCGAGCTGGGCCGCTACCTGGGTAGCGAGGCTCATGCCCTGCCGCTGGAGGAGGTCAAGCGCTCCTACCTGCAACGCTTCATGGCGGCGCTGTCACGCCCGGCCACGCGCAAGACCCATACCAATGCGCTGATGCACGTGATGGGGTATCTGAAGCAGGAGCTGGAAAGCGAGGTCAAGCAGGACCTGCTGCAGGCGATCGAGGAGTATCGCCTGGGTCATGTTCATCTGGCGGTGCCGCTCAGGCTGCTCAACCACTACATGAAGCGTCACGGCTCGGAGTACATTCGCCAGCAGACCTATCTCGATCCGCATCCCTATGAGCTCGGTTTACGCAATGCGATCTGAAAGGGGACGCGATCACGTCCCCGCTTTGTGGCGCCCGAACTGCAGTTCCGCCAGGTGGCGGTAGAGCGGGCTGCGTTCGAGCAGTTCGCCGTGGCGGCCGGCGGCGACGAGCTTGCCGTCATCGAAGACCAGCAGGCGGTCGGCGGCGGTTACCGTGGCCAGGCGATGGGCGATCACCAGGCTGGTGCGCCCGGCCATCAGGCGGTCCAATGCCTGCTGAACCAGCCGTTCGCTCTCGGCGTCGAGCGCGCTCGTGGCCTCGTCGAGCAGCAGTACGCTCGGGTTCTTGAGCAGCGCCCGCGCAATCGCCAGGCGCTGACGCTGGCCGCCGGAGAGTTGCACGCCGCCGGGGCCGAGTTCGGTGTCGAAGCCTTGGGGTAACGCCTCGACGAAGCCCAGGGCGTTGGCGTCGCGGGCCGCGGCGCGCAGTTCGTCCAAGCTGGCGTCGGGTTTGCCGTAGCGCAGGTTGTCGGCCACCGTGCCGGTGAACAGTACCGGTTCCTGGGCCACCAGGCCCAGGCCGGCGCGCAGCGCCTTGGGATCGAACTCGCGCAGGTCGATGCCGTCGAGCAGCACGCGGCCGCGGTCGGGGTCGTGAAAGCGCAGCAGCAGCGCGAACAGCGTGCTCTTGCCGGCGCCGGAAGGACCCACCAGCGCCACGCGCTCGCCGGAGCGAATCTCCAGGTCGAGTGAATCAAGGGCCGGAGTTTCCCGCCCGGAGTAGGTGAAGCTCACGCCTTCGAGGCGAATCTCGCCGCGTAAGGGGGAGGGCAGCGCTGCCGGCACGGCCGGCGGTGTAATGCCCGGCTCGGCATCGAGCAGTTCGAGCAGACGTTCCGCGGCGCCGGCGGCGCGCTGCACATCGCCGGCCACCTCGGCCAGGGTCGCCACCGCCCCGGCCGCCAGTACCGCATAGAAGACGAACGCCGAGAGCTCGCCCGCGCTGATCTCTCCGGCCAGTACCGCCTGGCCGCCTTGCCACAGCATCAGGCCCACGGCGGCGAATACCGTCAACATGGCGGCGGCGGTGAGCCAGGCCCGCTGGCGGGTGCGCACCACGGCAGTGGCGAAGGCCTGCTCGGCCCGCTCGCCGTAGTCGCGCCGATCGATCGCTTCGTGGGAGAAGGCCTGTACGGTACGTATCCCATCCAGCGCTTCGCTGGCGTAGCGGCCCAACTCGGCCACCCGGTCCTGGCTGTGGCGGGAAAGCCGCCGCACGCGGCGGCCGAACCACAGGATCGGCAGCAGCGTGGCGGGTATGCCGATCAGCACCAGCGCCGAGAGCCAGGGTTGCGTCACCAGCATCAGCGTCACCGCACCCAGCAGCATGACCAGGTTGCGCAGCGCCAGCGAGATCGACGAGCCGAACAGGGTCTGCAGCACGCTGGTATCGGCGGTCAGGCGCGAGGCGATCTCGGCGGCGCCGCGGTCGCGTCGGTCAGCGCTCTCGAAATAGGCCGGCTCCAGCTCGAGTAGATGATCGAAGACCTGCCGTCGCAGGTCCGCCGCCAGGCGTTCGCCGATCCAGCTCACCTGGTAGTAACGCAGCGCCGAGGCACCGGCCAGTACGCTGACGACGGCCAGCATCACGCCCAGGGTCTGGTTGAGGCGGGCAGCGTCCGCGGTGAGAAAGCCCTGGTCGATCACCAGGCGTAGCCCCTGGCCCAGCAGCAGCACGCTGCCGGAGGCCACCAGCAGCGCCAGGGCGGCAATGGCCAGGCGGCCGCGATAGGGTGTGAGCAGCGTCAGCAGGCGCAGCAATACCCGCGGGTCGGGGCGTGGGGTCATGTCGGGATGTCGCTCATGGCAGGCATGGCTATACGATATCAGGGCTGCCGCATCGGCGCATGAACGCGACGGGGCGCCCGCAGGCGCCCCGGCAGCTCTCTCATGACAGCAGCCGGTTCCAGCTGCCGTATTCGCCGCGAATCGGCCCGCGACGCAGACAGAGCGCGATCACCGCCACTGCGCAGACCAGGCTGTTGATCGTCGCCGCCATGTCGGCGCCGTGCAGGAAGGGCGTGAACAGCAGGATGGTGGCCAGGGGTATCATCAGCCAGCGCACCGGGCGGGCCGACTCGGCCATGGCGATGATACCCAGGGTGATGAGCAACGCACCGACCAGATGATCCCAATTGGCCAGGGTGCCCTCGGCGCCGAAGGTGATGCGGGTCAGCATCAGCCAGGCGCCGATCAGGATGCACAGGGCCAGGTTCCAGGGCAGGTTGACCCCGGTACCGAGCGCGTCGCCGAGAATGGCAGTGGGCTTGCGCTGGAAGTCCTCGTCCGGCGATTCGTTGGGCCCCTCGTCGGTGTCGCCGGTGAAGAAGATCTTGAGCACCGGTGCACCGGCCTGGCGGCGCCGCTTGAGGAATTCGCCAGTGGCGACGAACTCGTTGAAGGCATAGGCGATCTGCAGCAGCATCGCCCCGGCCTGGATCAGGCACAGGGTGCACCAGGTGCCGATCAGGATCGGTTGAATGATGATGAAGGTCACCGAGACCACACCCAGCGGCACGATCAGCACGCCGAACGAGGCCACGATCCAGGGCATGGTGCGCCAGCGGTTGGCCGCGCCGATGAAGCCGAGCAGGATCTCCAGCATGTAGACGATGCCGCCCAGGCCGGCGTCGGGTATCGGCCAGGCCTCGGAGGCCTCCGAGGTGATGATGTCCTCGGTGCCGTTGAGACCCTCGCGGGTGCCGTCGAAGAAGGGATCCCACACCGCGTCGATGTGGCCAAGCTGGTAGGCGGCGAGATAGCGCGAGATGAAGAAGCCGACGAAGGCCAGCGCGATGATCGGCATGCGCTGGCGCCAGCTCGACGGGTTGTTGTTCCATCCGGGGGGCGTGGTAGGGCCGGTCATGGCCGCCGCCGGCGAGATGCCGGGCGCCGGTCGCACCACCGCGGCGAAGCCGATGGCCAGGGTACCGACGATGGTGCCGTTGAGGTAGGCGGCGGCACTGTCGCTCCAGAATACCAGCGGTGCGAACAGCACCCACAGGCCGATCACTGCGCACACCCAGCGCGCCCAGATCAGCTTGAGCGACAGTGATAGCGCGCCGAACAGCGTCAGCAGCAGGCCCGAGGCCATGTCGCTGTAGGCCATGGCGCCGTCGTAGCCCAGCGTGGCGGGGGAGACCACCAGCCAGGCACCCAAGGCGATGTTGAAGAAGTGTGCCCACAGGAAACGATAGTGCTCGCGCTGGGTATGTGCCTGATAATCCTCCAGCACGCGCTCGGGGTTGACGCCTTTCTCCTCGGCCTCCTCGATCCAGTCCGGTGGGGTGATGCCGTTGGCCTGGTACCAGCCGTGAGGGTCGGCGAGCAGATGATCGACCATGGCCTCGAGGGTGTCGAACACTTCGTGTTGCGGCTCCCAGCCGAGCTGTTCCCGCGCCCGGCGGATGTCGAGTTCGTAATGGTCGTCGGCCATGTCGATCATGAACGGCCGGATGAAGGGCTTTTCGCCCTTGTCGAAATCGTCCGGCACTAGCGGCTCGCTCTTCTCTTCCAGCAGTGCGCCGGTCTTGGCCAACGGCTTGGGCATGACCACGGTCTTCCACTTCTTCTTGCCGTGGATCAGCTCGCCCAGGCGGTTCTGCAGCGCCTCGTAGCTGACGGCATGCTCCTCGCCGATGAGAATTTCGTTCTTCTCGGGCAGTTCGCGGCGCCGGTCGATGGTGCGGCGAAAGGCCTCGACCATGTCCTCCTTGTGCACGCAGGCCTGGCCGGCGTTGGTGTTGCCCGAGTAGAAGTGGCTCTTGAGGGTGTGTTCGTAGATGCGCGCGATCTGGTGCGAGAGAGTCGGTACGCTGGTCTTCTCGTCGTACATGCCGGCCAGGCGCAGCAGGGTGTAGGGCATCGTGGCGTGCTCGCGGATCACCTCTTCGGTGCGTGCCTTGGACTTGGGGTAGGCCCAGGTGGGGCCGATCGGCGTCTCCTCGTTGACCCGGCGCCCCGGCACCTGAGGTTCGTGCACGAGCATGGTGCTGGAGTAGATGAAGCGCTCCACGTTCATGTCCGCAAGCGCCTCGAGCAGGTTGCGTGTACCCTGCTCGTTGACCTTCTCGTAGAGCGGCGACTCCTCGCCGGTGAAGTCGAAATAGGCGGCGAGGTGCACCACGGCGGCGATATCGCGCCCGTGCCGTTCGGCAATCTCGTGCATCGTCCGCTTGATGGAGTCGACCTCGGTGAGGTCGAATTCGTAGCTCTCGTCGGCCTCTTCGCCCTTGCTGCGATCCAGCCCGATGATGTGGTAGTCCGCCTTCAGGCTGTGGGTCAATGCCGTGCCCACGCCGCCCGAGGCCCCCGTGATGACGACCAGCGGTTTGTTCTCGGTTGCCACTTCCTTGTCTTGCATGAGCGGACTCCCTTCTTGCCACTCCGTTGAAGCGCCTACGCGCAGCTGCACACTCAAGCTAGTCGGCTTTCTGCCCGAACGGCAAACGGGAGCGGTTCCGCGAGTCGGGCTCCATTGGCTATGCTGCTGATGTGGTTGGCGCATCAGCCAAACCGCCGGAACGGAAAAGGAGTTTCTTGCGCATGAAGAGTGTCGTTGCCATCCGCCACGTTGCCTTCGAGGACTTGGGTATCTTCGAGCCGATTCTCGAGGAGTTCGGTTACCGGATCCGCTACCTCGACCCGGGGCTGCTGGGGCCGGATGCCCTGGAATCGCTGGACGTCGACAGCCCCGAGCTGATGGTGGTGCTGGGAGGCCCGCTAGGGGCCAATGACGATGCGCTCTATCCTTTTCTCGCCGCCGAGCTGGATGCCATTCGTCACCGGCTCGATTCGGGACGTCCACTGCTCGGCATCTGCCTCGGGGCACAGCTCATCGCCCGCGCCATGGGCGGGCGGGTCTTTCCGATGCCGGAAAAGGAGATCGGCTTTGCCGACGTCTACCTGACGCGCGAGGGGCAGGAGGGGCCGTTACGCCACCTGGGCAATCCCGATCTGGTTCTGCACTGGCATGGCGACATGTTCGAAACGCCACCCGGTGCGACGCGGCTGGCCTACAGCCACCCCTGTTCGCACCAGGCCTTCGCCGTGGGCGATCAGGTGCTGGGGCTGCAGTTTCATCTCGAGGTGGATCCTGCCCGAATCGAGCCCTGGCTGATCGGTCATGCGGCCGAGCTGGCCGCAGCGGAGGTCGATCCGGTCGAACTGCGTGAGCAGGCACTGCGACATGGGAAAGACCTTGCCCAGCGCGGCCGTCAGGTACTGCGCGAGTGGCTGGCCAACGCCGAGGCAGCCTACGGCATCGAGTAGCCTCGGGCGCCTCACTCCTTGCGTTGCTTGAGCTGTTCCTTGAGCTGCTTGGGCAGCTGCTTGATGATCAACCGGTCCTGGCTTTCGTCATACTCGATGGTCGATCCCAGCAGGTGGGAATCGAAGCTGATCGAGACGCCCCCGGCGCGGCCGGTGAAGCGGCGAAACTGCCTGAGGGTACGCTTGTCCGGCGGTATCTCGGGCGAGAGGCCGTAGTCGGCGTTGCGGATGTGGTCGTAGAACGCCTTGGGCTGCTGTTCGTCGAGCAGCTCCGAGAGCTCTTCCAGGGTGATCGGCTCACCGCGGCTGGCCTGTTCGTTGGCGTAGTCGATCAGCGCTTCGGTCTTCTCCCGGCTCTGCTCTTCGGGAAGATCCTCACGCTCCACGTAATCGCTGAAGGCCTTGAGCAGGGTGCGGGTCTCGCCGGTGGCATCGATGCCCTCGGCGGCGCCGAGTGCGGTGGCCAAGTCCTCGGAGAGCTTCCTGCCGCCGCGATCGTGAATCCACGACAGGTAATGGCGCGACGCAGCGCCGTCGCGCCACTGGGTCAGATTGAGCCGCAACCCCAGGCTCATGCGCGCCAGGTTGAGCTGCGAGGCGGGCACGACCTGCATGGCCTTGTCGATGCCGAACCCGCTGCGTTGATGCAGCAGTGCCACGCCGAGATAGTGGGTCTCACCCTGACGATAGTCGATGCACAACAGGTGGCCGGAGGTGGAGAGGTGCGCGTCGACCAGCGGCAGCAGGCGATTGGCCAGAGCCTGGCTGAAGGCGACGAAGTCGCTGCGCGCTTCCAGGTAGTCGGTCAGCTCTTGGGCGAAGGGCGTTGCCGAAGCCGGTTCGCTGGTGTCCGGCTCTACGAAGTGTCCCCATGCCTTGGTCTTGGCATGGTAGGCATCGTGAAATCCCGACAGCAGGTCTTCCAGCAGCGGCGACGATACCAGCTCGGCAGTGGCTGCCCGCAGGCTTGCCGGCTGCTCGCTGGTCTCCTTGTCGATCTCGTGGACGATGCAGTGCTGTATCGGCATGACCATCTCCGCCGTCGTGACGCTGGGCAAGCGCCGGTGGACTGTGCCGCTAGGCAGGAAGGCGAATCATACCGGGCCTGGCGTCGAGTTCAAGCCGCGACGGAGCGCAATTCTCACGCTTTCGCGGTGATGGCAGGCGGCGCCTCGCCGGCGACCACGACGCAATTTCTGCCGCGAGACTTGCCGGCATAGAGCGCCTCGTCGGCGCGCTGCAGTGCGGGCTCCAGCCTCGTTTCCCCGTGCGCCACCTGGCTGATGCCGACCGTGACGGAGAGACGCTGACCGAGTGGCAGCATGGGAAGTTGCAGGGAGGTCACCTTGTCTCGCAGGCGTTCGGCGATTGAGTTGGCGGTCTCGAGATCGGCCTGGGGCAGGGCGATGACGAACTCCTCGCCGCCGTAGCGGCCGATGATGTCCGTCTCGCGCAACACCGAGGCGCAGCAGGAGGCCACCGTCGTCAGCACCAGGTCGCCCACGGCATGGCCATGATGATCGTTGAGGGTCTTGAACAGATCGATATCGACCATGCAGATGGCCAGCGGCGTGTGCTCGCGCTGGGCCCGGGTCAACTCGCGCTCGGCCAGTTCGAAGAAGTGGCGCCGGTTGGCAATGCCGGTCAGCGGGTCGGTACTGGCCATGTGGCGCAGCTGGGCTTCGAGCATCTGGCGCTCCTCGATCTCGCTCTGCAGCTTGCGATTGACGTCGCGCTCATCCATCAGCAGGGCGAACTGCTTGCGCTGCAGCCGGTTCAGTCGGCTGAAGGTCAGCCAGCCCATCAGATTGGCGAAGGCGATGATCATCAGAGCACTTGCCAGCATGCCGGGGGCCAGGGGTTTCCACAGCAGCGCCAGCAGAATGAAGCCGAACGACAGATAGCCATTCCAGACGAGAATCCAGGTCAGCCGGTTGGGCACCAGCAGATAGATGGTCAGGCTGGCCACCACGATGCTCGAGATGTGCAGCCCGACACTGCCCGGGTGGAGATAGATCGTCAGCAGCAAACCGCTGATGGCGGCGAAGTAGACCAGATTGAGCGGCAGCGGCCGGTGGGCTTGGGCAGGGTATCGGGTGATGTAACGGGCCAGCACCAGGCAGCTGAGCGTCACGCCGATACGGGTGGCGGCCAGGATGAGAAAGGTGCCGCTCGCGCCAAGTAGCACATAGTCGGCCATGATGAACAGGAGGAAGGTGGCAGCAATCAGCCATAGCGCATAGCGCAACTGCTGTGCGTCCTGTAAGCGCATGGTGCGGCGATAGAGGGCTTCCAGCGGGGCGTCGTGAAACTCGACGCACCAATTGAGCGAAGCTCCCTGCCTAGCTTCGTTCTTGCCAGCAGTCATTGCAGTTCCCTTGTAATGGAGCAATGGAGTCGTCGTGGAATGGATCACTCCGCTGCTCGCTTATTCTCATGTTCTGCTCGTGCTGTAAGTAGGCTGTGCCTCCTGTTACAAGTATGTAAACGCAATCTGTGAAAGCATGGACAATTACGCTCGGGAGCGCCAGCGACGACTGTGCCGTAGCGCTCAATGCCATCGCTAACCCCTGAACTCATGCGTTGTCTCAGGGTTTGAGCCGATAGCCGGTGCGGAAAATCCAGTTGATCACCGCCAGGGCTACACCGAGAAACAGTGTGATGATGGCGAGGCTGGCCCAGATGCTGACGTCGCCGGTGCCGTAGAAACTCCAGCGGAAGCCGCTGACCAGGTAAACCACCGGGTTGAGCAGTGTCACCGCCTGCCACAGAGGGGGCAGCATGTCGATGGAGTAGAAGGTGCCGCCGAGGAAGGTCAACGGCGTGACGATCAGCAGCGGTACCAGCTGCAGCTTTTCGAAACCGTCGGCCCAGATGCCGATGATGAAGCCGAGCAGGCTGAAGGTCACTGCGGTAAGAATCAGGAACAGCAGCATCATCAGCGGATACTGGATGGAGAAGGGCACGAAGAGCCGCGCCGTGCCGAGCACGATCAGCCCCAGGATGATCGACTTGGTGGCCGCCGCCCCGACATAGCCAAGCACGATCTCGAAATAGGAGATCGGCGCCGAGAGGATCTCGTAGATGGCACCCGAGAAGCGTGGGAAGAAGATGCCGAACGAAGCGGTCGAGACGCTCTGGGTGAGCAGCATCAGCATGATCAGCCCCGGCACGATGAACGCGCCGTAGCTCACGCCGTCCACTTCGCTGATGCGGGTGCCGATGGCCGCGCCGAACACCACGAAGTAGAGTGACGTGGAGACCACCGGGGAGACGATGCTCTGCAGCACGGTACGCAGGCTGCGGGCCATCTCGGCCTGGTAGATGGTTTTCACCGATTGCAGGTTCATGCGCTCTCCCTGACCAGGTTGACGAAGATCTCCTCGAGCGAGCTCTGTCGCGTGTGCAGATCCTTCACCCGGATGCCCGTTGCCTCCAGGTCGGCCAGCAGCCCGGCGATGCCGGTGCCCTCGTCCTGACGGCTGACGTCATAGGTGTAGACCAGCGCATGTCCCTCGTCGGCCAACACGAGGTCGTGGCCGCTCAGGGCGGCAGGCAGGGCTTCGAGCGGTACCGCGAGGTGCAGGGTGAGCTCCTTGCGCCCCAGCTGCCGCATCAGGGCGGCTTTCTCTTCCACCAGCACCAGTTCGCCGCGACGGATCACGCCGATGCGGTCGGCCATCTCCTCGGCTTCCTCGATGTAGTGGGTGGTGAGAATGATGGTCACGCCCTGGTCGCGCAGGCCGCGCACCACTTCCCACATTTCCCGGCGCAGCTCCACGTCGACACCGGCCGTGGGCTCGTCGAGGAACAGCACCTGCGGGTTGTGCGACAGCGCCTTGGCGATCAGCACCCGTCGCTTCATGCCGCCGGAGAGCTCCAGCAAGCGGTTGTCGCGCTTGTCCCACAGGGTCAGGGCGCGCAACACGTTCTCGATATGCGCCGGATCCTTGGGTTTGCCGAACAGCCCGCGACTGAAGCTGACCGTGTCCCATACCGTGGTGAAGGCCTCGTTGGTCAGCTCCTGGGGTACCAGGCCGATGCGCTCGCGGGCTTCTCGGTAGTGGGCCACGTTGTCGAAGCCATCGACCCGGACGCTGCCGCTGCTGGCATTGACCAGCCCACAGATCACGCTGATCAGCGTGGTCTTGCCGGCTCCGTTGGGGCCGAGCAGGGCGAAGATCTCGCCGCGGCGGATGGTCAGGTTCACCTCCTTGAGTGCCTGGAAACCGCCGCCATAGATCTTGGAGAGCTGTTCGACCTGAATCATCGGCGTACCGGCCTCGCCGCTGCCACCGGCCGTGGAGCCCGGCTCCGGCATTCTGATTCGCGAAGGGTTGGCTGAGAGAGTCATGCGACGTCCCTGTTGGCGAAAGATCGATTCGACTTGGCTCTATCCTAGCGCGTGAGGCCGCTCGACACAGGGGGCCAAATGAGAAAAGCCGCCGTGCAGTTCAAGGCACGAGCGGCTTCTCCTGGCGGGCGGCGTCATGCTACCGCCAAAAACCGGCTATGGCTGGTTTTCAGCTACGGCTGGTGATCTCCAGCAAATGATAGCCGAACTGGGTCTTCACTGGCCCATGTACCTTGTTCAGCTCACTGGAAAACACCACCTCGTCGAATTCGCGCACCATCTGGCCGGGGCCGAAGCTACCCAGGTCGCCGCCGCGGGCGCCCGAGGGGCAGGTGGAGTGCTCGCGCGCCACCTCGGCAAAGTCGCGACCGCCTTCGATCTCGGCCTTGAGAGCCTCGCACTTCTCTTCGCTGTTCACCAGAATGTGTCGCGCAGTTGCCTTGGCCATGTCTTACTCCTGTCGTGAGAGGCTCTCATGCGAGCCTGTCGTGCATGCGAGCCTGTCGTGGGATAAAGCGCGCAGCATAGCATGCACACGCGCGCTGCCGAAGGTCATCCCTCGTAGGCGGCCAGCTCGACCTGGGCCGCCGAGTCGCGCAGCGGTACCAGGGCCTGATACTCGGGGGAGGCGTACCACTGCTCCACGGCCTGGCGGTCGGGAAAGCGCAGCATCACGATGTTGGGATGGCCCGGCTCGCCGGCCAGCATGGCCGTACGCTGCCCGCGCATGACCACCTCGCCGCCCCAGGGGGCGAGGGTCTCGGGGACGCGTTCGACATACTCCATCCAGCGCTCGGGATCATGTACCGTTACCTGTCCGACCACGTAGGCACTACCCATGGGGGCCTCCTCGTTGGTTATCCGTTCACGCCAAACCTTAGCCGCAGGTTCTGCAGGCCGTCGAGTTCCATGCGCACCTCGTCGGAGAAGATGGGATGGCCATGCAGGCGCACGGTGACCGTGGCGTCGGCACCGCGATAACTGACCTCGGCACGGATCGTGGCCTGGGTGCTGAGTGGCGCCAACGGCGCGTATCCGACGCGCTGTACTTCCAGGGCGGTGAGGCCGCGTGCCTCGAGCTGCTGATCGATGGCCTGCCTGACGACGTGACCGTAATAGAAGTAGAGGCCGCCATAGGCAAGGGCGGCCAGGAAGATCAACGAAATGAGTCGGCCCAAGTTCAGTCTCCTTTGCGTTCGTCGCGTGTCGATGCCAGCAGTACCCGGTCCATCCCCCGGGTGGTGAGCAGACGCTTGAGCACGCCGAAGAGATGGGTGGGCAGCGTGACATGATAGCGCGCTTTCGGCATGCGGCTCTCCAGCGCGTGGATCAGTTTGTCGACCACGGCATCGGGCCCCAGGGTGAAAGCGCCCCCGGAGGAGGCTCCCTTTCCCGCCAGCCGAGCCTCGACGGCGCGGTAAGTATCGCGATGGTAACTGCGCTGGGCATCGATGTGCTCGAGAAAGGCGCGGTAGGCGTTCTCGCGGAAGCGGCTGGCGATCGGGCCAGGCTCGATCAGGCTGACGTGGATGCCGCTGCCGTACAACTCCTGACGCAGCGTATCGGTGAGTCCTTCCAGGGCGAACTTGGAGCACACGTAGGCCCCGCGATACGGCAGGGCGGCGAAACCGAGCACCGAGCTGTTCTGTACGATCCGGCCGAAGCCCTGTTCGCGCATGACAGGAACGATGCGCGTGGTCAGCTCATGAGTGCCGAGCAGATTGACCTCCAGCTGAGTACGCAGTACGTCCCGGGAGAGGTCCTCGACGGCCCCCGGCTGGCCGTAGGCGGCATTGTTAAACAGCGCGTCGAGCCTGCCGCCGGTGTGCGCCAACAGCTGCTCCATGCAGGCGGCGATGGAGTCGCTCGAGGCCAGCTCCAGGGGCAGCGCCTCGAGCCCTTCGTCGCGCAGGCGTGCCAGATCTTCTTCGCGGCGGGCGGTGGCGAACACGCGCCAGCCCCGCTTGGCCAGGGCATGGGCAGCGGCATGACCGATTCCGCTGGAGCATCCCGTTACCAGCACGCTGCGCTGAGCTGCGTCATGCCTTTTCGTCGTGGCATCGCGGCTCATGGCAGAGGAATCTCGTTGACCTTGTGCGGTACCTGGTAACCGCGCTGCACCGCCGGGCGAGCGGCAACCTCCAGGTACCAGCGCTTCACGTTGGGGTAGTCGTCGAGACTGATGCGCTGCCACTCGTAGCGCGACACCCAGGGCCAGCAGGCGATGTCGGCAATGGTGTACTCATCGCCGGCCAGGTAGGCATTGTCGGCCAGACGTGCGTCGAGTACGCGGTAGAGGCGCTCGGCCTCGGCGTGGAAGCGCTCTTCGGCATAGGGGGCCTTGCCGGCGTTGAACTTCAGGAAGTGATGGGCTTGTCCCAGAAAGGGGCCAAGGCCGCCCATCTGCCACATCAGCCACTCCAGGGTGCGGTAGCGTTTTTCGGGTTCGCTGGGCAGGAAGCGGCCCGCCTTCTCGGCCAGATAGATCAGGATCGCGCCCGACTCCATCAATGCCGTGCCGGTTTCGGCATCGCGAATGGCGGGGATCTTGTTGTTGGGGCTCACCTCGAGGAAGGCTGGCTCGAACTGTTCGCCCCGGGTAATGTCCACGGCGTGGGTGCGGTAGGGTAGGCCGAGCTCTTCGAGCAGAATGGAAACCTTGCGGCCATTGGGGGTGGTCCAGGTCCAGAAATCGATCATCGTGTAGTCCTTGTCACCGGGAGAGGGTTGCGCAACATCAGACCCGCGGGGTTGTCGGAGACCTTACCATTTCGTCGCTCATCGACATAACGGCCTGCGCGCACTGTCGGCGCGGTCGGGTTCGTGGTGGCTCCATGCCGGCTATGCTGAATGGATAGCGTGGCACGGTCGGGGGAGTTCAGTGTGTGCCATACACGGGTTTTGGCGCTTCTGTACGGGGCTTGTCAGTCTCACAAGTGCCCGGGAGAATGGCCGCGACGCGGTTTGCCGATGCGTGCCGAAGCACGTCAAGGGGGAAACATGAGGTGTAGAACGACGCTGCGGTCATGGCTGGGGCCTGTGATGCTGTTGGCCATGACGGGGGCGGCCCATGCCCAGGAGGAAGCCGAGACCGTCGGCATGATGACGGGGCTGCTGGATGGCCAGGAGCGCGAATGGTTCATTCTCAGCCAGGGGGTGGATTCCAACGCCACCTTCACCGAGTTGGGCGATCGGGTCGTGATCGATCTGGTTGGCTTCAGCGCGCCGGACAGCTGGCGTGTGCGTGATTCGCTCTCGCTCAGCATCACCCTGGATGAGGGGGAAATCGCCAAGTTCGATCTGTTGCACCCCATCGGCGCCAGCGTGATGCCGCCGGTGTTCACCTCCGACAATGCCGAGGTTCGCCTGGCATTGGATACCTTCGAGGTGGAAGGCAGCAAGGCCCATGTGGCGGGCAGGGTGGAGGGCGTGCTGGCCCTGCAGCAGGCGCTGGGCGAAGAGGCAAGCCTGGAAGAGGGCATCGACATCGCGGTGGAGTTCGATGCCAACGCATCCCGCATCGAATATTGAGTCGCGCTTCTCCCGCCTTACCGCTCTGCTTGCCGAATGGCAATCGGTCTGGCGTCCGCTCCCGTTCACTCAGCGTCGTGCCGCCTGGTGCGAGCGACATCCGGAACTGACCGAAACGCTGCTGGGGCTCAGCGACGCCCAGCTCGCCCGCCTGCAGGCCGATCCCTGGCACGCCTCGCCGCTCGCGGGTCGGTTGCCGGTCGCCGAGCTGGCCGGGCTGGTCGAGCTGCCGCCGCTGGCTGCCAAGGGCGAGCCGTTGCCGGCGGCCTGGAGCCAGCATGTCGGCGGGCGCAAATGGCAGCAGATCGAGGCCTTCATCCGATGCCTGGACGTCACGCCTCATGAACGCCTGCTGGAATGGTGCGCCGGCAAGGGGCATCTCTCACGGACCCTGGCCCGGCGACATGGCCGCGAGGTCGGCGCCCTGGAGTGGCAGGCCAGCTTGTGTGAGGAAGGCCGCCGGCTGGCCGCGGCGCAGCAGGCACCGGTACGGCTGTACCGCCAGGACGTGCTGGCCGACGAGGTGGCGGGCTTTCTCTCTGCCGATACGCATGTCGTCGCGCTGCACGCCTGCGGCGACCTGCATCTCGGGCTGCTCGAACGTGCCGTGGCAGCGGGCTGTACCGTGACCCTGGCGCCATGTTGCTACCACCGCACGCAAGCGGCGGACTATCGCCCCGTATCGCAGCTCGGGCGGGCGCTGTGCCACAGCCACTCCCTGCATCTGGAACGTAACGACCTGGCACTGGCGGTGCAGGAAACCGTTACGGCGCCGCTGGGGGTGCGTCGGCATCGTGAGCGGGCCAATGCCTGGCGGCTGGGCTTCGATGAGCTGCAGCGTGAACTGCGCGGTGAAGATACCTACCTGCCCGTGCCGAGCCTGGCCTATGGCCAGATGCCCGAGCGCTTCGACGACTTCTGCCACTGGGCAGCGCAGCGCAAGGGGCTGACGCTTCCGGACGGGCTCGACTATCGGCGTTACGAGTCCGCGGGCTGGCAGCGGCTGGCGGAAGTGAGCCGGCTGGAGCTGGTACGCCATCTGTTTCGGCGTCCGCTGGAGATGTGGTTGGCCATGGACCGCGTCCAACGGCTCGAAGAAGCCGGCTTCAGGGTAGAGATCGGCACTTTCTGTGCGCATCGATTGACGCCGCGCAACCTATGCATTCGCGCCAGGACGTCATAAGCTCAAACTATCGGCAGGCTCACGCCTTCAGCTCAGGCTGCAACTGCCGAAATATCGATAAGACATTATTATAACGACGCTTGCTCATGCTCGAGACAAGACGTCGATACGCAAGGGGCTCGCCGTTGACCAGTGACGATCACGCTTCGTTCTTCGAGCAGCTGTTCAATACCAATCCGGCCATCAAGCTGCTGATCGATCCCAGTGATGGGCGTATCGTCGACGCCAATGCTTCCGCCGTGCGCTTTTACGGCTATCCCGCCGACGTGCTGAAGCAGCTGAAGATCACCGACATCAACTGCCTCGATCCTGAGGTGGTGCTTGCCAACATGGCCAAGGCGGAAGCCTGCCAGCAGCTGTTCTTCGAGTTCAAGCATCGCCTGGCCAACGGGGACGTGCGCGACGTGCACGTCTACTCGGGGCCGGTTTGTCTGGGCGGACGCGAATATCTCCATTCGATCATCATCGACGTCACCGACGAGAAGCGCTACTGCGCTCTGTTGGAGACCTATAACGACCTGTTCCACAACCTGCCCGTAGGGGTCTATCGCAATTCCGCCGAGCCGGAAAGCCGCTTCACGGCGGCCAATCCCGCCATGCTGACGATCTTCGAGGCCGAGTCGCTTCAGGCGCTGTTGAGCGTACGGCCCTCATCGCTGTATGAGAGCGCCGACGAGCTCAAGTCCTTCATCGCCGATCTGGAGCGGGACGGGGTCGTGAGCCGTCGCCCGCTGCGCCTGCGTACCTTGAAGGGAGCCCTCATCCATACCGAGGTCACCGCGCTGCGCCAGGTCGCGGAGGACGGCAGCGTCGACTTCAGCGGCATCGTCGAGGACGTGACGGCTCGCCATGCCGCCGAGGTGAACCGGGACCGGCTGACCCATCTACTGGACGCTTCTCCCGACATCGTCTCGATTGCCGATGGCCAGGGCCGCGTGGTCTATCTCAACAAGGCCGGGCGCGACCTGTTCGGCACTCTGCCCGACATGCTGGCCGATGCGTTGGTCAGCGCGCATCCGCCGTGGGTGCGCCGTCTCATCGAGGAGGAAGGCATTCCCTACGCCATGGAGCATGGCTACTGGTACGCGGAGACCGCCGTGGTGGGTCGCGAAGGCGAGATTCCCGTTTCCCAGCTGATCGTGACGCGACGCAGCGAAAGCGGCGCAATCGACAGCATCGCCACCATCATGCGCGACATCAGTCAGGCCAAGCAGCACCAGGCGGAGCTCGAGTATCACGCCGGCCACGATCCGCTTACCGGAGCGGTCAACCGTAACCGCTTTCTCGACCTGCTGGCCCGCGAGCGCAAGAGAGCGCGTCGCAGCGGCGAGCCGCTGAGCCTGGTCATGTTCGATCTCGACCACTTCAAGCACATCAACGACACCTTCGGTCACAGCGTGGGCGACATGGTATTGAAGAAACTGGTGCATACTTGCCATGGCCTGCTGCGTGAGGTGGACGTGCTGGCGCGTTGGGGCGGCGAGGAGTTCATGCTGCTGCTGCCGGCTACGCCACTGTTGGGGGCGGTGTATCTGGCCGAGCGGCTGCGTCAGGCCATTGCTGAGGAGCCGTTTCCGCCGGTTCCGATCCTTACCAGCAGCTTCGGTGTCGCCGAACTGGGGCCGGAGGAGGCAGAGGCGCACTGCTACAAGCGCCTCGATGCGGCGCTCTATCGTGCCAAGGCGAATGGGCGCAATCGAGTCTGCGTGGCTGAGCCGGAGGCACTCAGCGGTTCACTTCCAGATGAATCTCGATAGTGCGAAGCACACGTTGCCGATCGATCCAGCCACTTACCCGCCCATCCTGCATCACCGGAATCTGATTCAGCCCATGCTCATTGAGCATCTGGAGAACCTCGTCGGCTTTGGCGCCGGGTGAAACGTGATGCAGCTTGTGCAGCGGTGTCATGATGTCGGCAACCCGAGTCGTGGCCCACTGGGCGTGCTCCACATGGCGCGCATCGCTGAGCGATATCAGCCCTTGTACATCGGCGATATCGGTACCCACCAGGAAGGCGCGGCGACCGGAAGGCAATACGTCCTCATGCAGCCACGCCTCGATGGAGCGTTGCGGAGCGACCAGCGGTATCTCCGCTTCAGCCAGGTCCCGGGCGCGCACCCCGGCAAGTCGTTCCCTGAGCAGGTGCATGCGTCCCTGTGCCTGCGTCATGTTGAGCAGGAACCAGGCGATCAGCATGATCCACAGACCGCCCACCAGGTTGCCGGCCACCAGGTTCCAGATGGCCAGGCCGAACAGGCCGTAGGCGACCAGCTTGCCACTGGCAAAGGCGGTGTCGTTGGCCTTCTTGGGGTCGCCGGTAACTCTCCACACCAGTGCTCGCAGCACGCGACCGCCGTCGAGGGGAAAGCCGGGAATGAGGTTGAAGAGCGCCACCAGCAGATTGATCGTTGCCAGCCAGTTCAGCGCTACGGTAAGCGGTTGGTACCAGCCTGCCGTCAGCATGGCCAGCACAGCGAAGCTGGCCGCCAGAACAAAGCTGACGATCGGCCCGGCAATGGCGATCGAGAACTCGTCGTTGGCCTTGTCGGGGTCGCGGGCCATCTGGGCTACGCCGCCGAAGATGAACAGCGTGATGGCCGTCACGGGCACGCCGCGGCGAATGGCCACCAGACTATGCCCCAATTCATGGGCCAGTATCGAGGAGAAGAAGAGCAGAGCGGTCACCAAAGCAGTGAGCACGGCGGTGGCGGTGGTCCAGTCCGGATACTGGTGTCTGAACCCTGCACTCATGGTCGTCAACAGCAGGGCAAAGATGATCAGCCAACTGACATGGACTTCCAGACGAATGCCGCGGAAACGGCCTATCACCAGCACGGACTTGAACATCGCCTGCCTCCTCGCTGTGTATGGCCTCAGTTTGACGGTATTCTCTGATGAAAGCCAAGCCGTCCAATCGGCGTGAACGTTTCCCTTTTCAGCGAAAGGTCAGGCACCTATCTTGAGGAAGGTGGGTGTCCAGGGAGAGGGGAGATGAATGGCAACGGACCGCGAAGACGTCGGTAACGGGCTTGGCACTGCCGGGAGTAGCCCGAGATGAAGCGTAGACGCTCGCCGTTGGCGACCGTGTTGGGCGTGATCGGCTGCGTCTTCGTTCTCGTGCTGGGAGGAGGCTACTGGCTGATGCTGCATATGCCGGGCACATCCTTCCATGGCGCCCCCCCGCCGCTGGGTGCCGAAGGCGAGCTGTTGCGGGAGCGACTCCAGCGTCACGTTCGGGCCCTGTCCGACGACATCGGCGAACGCCACTACTGGCGACCGGAGGCGCTCGAAGCCGCTGCCGACTACATCGAAGGGGCCCTGGCAGAGGCCGGCCATCGGCCCAGGCGCCAGGAGGTGCCTGCGGGCAGCCGGGTCTTCCACAATATCGAGGTGGTCTTCCCCGGCGCTGACCGCGCCGACGAAGTGCTCGTGGTGGGGGCCCACTACGATACGGTGCGCGGCAGCCCGGGGGCGGATGACAACGCCTCCGGCGTGGCCGTGCTGATCGAACTGGCGCGTCTGCTGCAGGAGGCCGAGCTCGATCGCTCGTTGCGCCTGGTGGCGTTCGTCAATGAAGAGGCGCCGTTCTTCGGCAGCGATGCCATGGGCAGCCTGCACTACGCGCGGCAGGCCAAGGCCGAGGGGTGGAACGTCGTGGGCATGATCTCGCTGGAGATGCTCGGCTACTACAGCGACGAGCCCGACAGTCAGTTCTATCCGTTCCCCCTCGATCTGTTCTATCCGGACCGGGGAAACTTCCTCGCTTTCGTTACTCATCTGGGGTCGCGCCGGCTGCTCCATCAGGCCATCGGTGAGTTTCGTCGTCACGCGACGGTACCCTCGGAGGGCTTGGTGGCGCCGCCACAGATGGGCGACATCCATCGCTCGGACCACTGGGCCTTCTGGGAAATGGGTTTTCCGGCCATGATGCTCACGGATACCGCCAACTTCCGCAATCCCCATTACCATCGCCCAAGCGACACCCACGAGCGACTGGACTACGTCACCATGGCCAGGGTGGCCGAGGCCCTGGCGCACATGCTCGAGAGCATGGCCCAACGATAGCGCAGCAGCAGACCCGGAGCCCCGCGCGGGCGAGACCCGGAGGCACCCGGCCGGGGCGACCGGGTGCGAAAATCACGACCACTGGCTCGTTCAGTGATGCCGGCTGAACTGGCCGTGGGGGCATGCGCCCATCAGCTTCTCGAACTCCCTGCCGCTCATGTGCAGCAGCGTTTCGTGATCGCCGGCATCGAAATAGATGTCCGGCTGGTGCCGCAACATGTCGTCGACATAGACCTGCAGCCCATAGGCCTGGCCGACCGGGGTGATGGCCCCCGGGTCGCAGTCGTTGAAGCGGTTCACGATCTCATCTTCTTCGGCAAGTTCTACCGGCTCGTTGAACAGCCGCGACAGGCTCTCCAGATCGGCATCGCAGGTGCTGGGCAGTACCGCGACGCGATAGCCGGAGCGGCTGTGCAGCATGATGGCCTTGGCGAGCTGTTCGCCGGTAACGTGCGACTGCTGGGCAATGCGGCTGGCACTGACTTCGTAGTCGTGCTTGACCTCCTCGTAGTCGATATCACAGGCTCTCAAGTATTCCCTAAGGGTGGCCGGGATCGCCATGACACTGTCTCCCTCGGCACGCAGGCCGACGTTCGCTGGTGGAGCGCATCCATGCTGCAGTGTTTTCCTCATCTATCAGCATAGCGCCTGTGGGCCTGCTGAGCAGGGGCGTTCGCCCAGCCGTGAGCAAGGAGCCGATGTGACCTTCACCAATGTCTCGCTGGATCCACAGAATCTCCCTGCGCTTGCGGAGGCGCCATTGGAGCCCGTTTCTCCTCGTCTGGCCCCCTGCCAGGCAGTGCTGCGCAGCCTGCACTGGCTGCTGCTGACGGCGCTGGCCGCCTTCATGCCCTTGATGATTGCTGAGATCGCTGCCTGGCAGCCGTGGCCGGCGGTGGGAGTGGGCTTGCTGGGCGTCATCAGCGTCGTGCTGGGTTGGCTCGAGGCCCGACGCCGGACCTACGGCCTGCGTCAGCACGATCTGATCTATCGTCGCGGTCTGCTGGTTCAGAGCACCCAGGTGCTGCCGCTGGCTCGTCTGCAGCACATCGAGACCTCGAGCAACCCGGTCGAACGCGCCTTTGGCCTGGTACGCCTGGTGTGTTTCACGGCGGGCGGGAGAGGGGCGGACATGGTACTGGAGGGCCTGACCGCCGATCGGGCCGCGGCGATCCGTCAGTATCTGCTGGCCCGCCTGGAGCGTGCGGAACCGGAACCTACGGGGGCGGATGCGCCATGAGCGAAGCGTCGCCGCTCGGCGGAGGGCTGGGCGGGGAGTTGAAGTGGCAGCGTCTTTCACCCTGGGCGGTACTTCTGCTGCTGCTCAGCGGCTGTGCGTCGCTGCTGCGCCAGCACATGCCGCTGGTGCTCGGCGCCGGGGCCGGCCTGGCACTGGTGGAGCGCCTGGGCCTGCGTGAGCTGGCGTTGGGTGGGGCGGTGCTGTTGATCTTGGCAGTGTTGATCAGCCTGCTCTACTACCGTCGCTTTCGCTACTGCTGCGACGGCGACGTGCTGATCGTGCAGAAAGGATTGCTGGAACACCGCGAGTTCAAGGTGGCGGCACGCCACGTACAGAGCATCGTCATTCGTCAGCCGGTCTACATGCGCCCCTTCGGCCTGGTGCTGTGGGAAGTGGAAACGCTGGCCGGCGAGGCGTCGCGTATTGCCTTGCCGGGCATTCGCCGCGAACGGGCGGAAGTGCTCGAAAGGGAGCTGCGGCCGCCCGATGGCAGGCGTCGGCCGACCAAGCCACGACCGGGCGCAACGTCCGAGTCTTCCCCGGCGGACGAGATGCAGGCCGTGCCGCGCTTTGTCATCGGTGCCAAAGCCATCGTGCTGCACGGCCTGGCCAGCCGCTCGATCTACCTCATCGCGGCGATGTTGTCGCCGCTGGTACGCCCGCTCGAGCGCTGGCTGCACGACCGGCTGCCGCAGCTCGATTTCGAGGCCTGGATGCCGGGTTCGCCGCTGCTGGCGGTTGCCGTGGGGCTCCTGGCGGTGGTGATCCTGCTGGCACTGCTGGCCATTCTGGCCGCCTGGTGGCGCTTTCACGGTTTCGTGCTGCTCGACGCCGGCGAGCGACAGATTCAGCGCAGCGGCCTGTTTCATCGCCAGGAGCAGACCCTGAGCCTGGCGCGGCTGCAGGTGGTGGAGTGGGTACAGACGGGGCTCGGCCGGCTGCTCGGGCGTGGCTATCTGGTGTGCCACCAGTACGGCGCACTGGGCGGCGATGCGGGAGAGTCGCGCCGCTTCATGGTACCGGGGCTCAGCGAGGCGCAGGGGGAGGCGCTGACGGCGCACTTTTGGCAGGGCAGTGCAGGTTCGGGCTATTTCAAGCCGGGCCGTTTCACGGGTCATGCCGGTAGCGGGCAGCTGCTGCGGCGGGTCGACCCCAGCTATCGGCGGGTGCTGTTCCTGCGCTACCTGTTGCTGCTCGCCGGCGGGGCGGCACTGGTGCTGGGCTTGTTGATACCGCTCGAACTCTCATGGCCGGCCTGGGGTGGCTTGGCCGCGGGGCTGCCACTGTTGGCCGCCGTGCTGGCCCACTGGCGCTGGATCGCGACCGGCTGGGCTCAAGAGGGAGACTTCTTGCGCGTGCGGCGCGGAGTCGTGGGCCAGCGCACCGGTATCTTTCCCATGCACCATCTCATCTCGCTGCGGCTTCAGCAGAGCTGGCTGCAACGCCGGCGCGGCGTTGCCACCCTGCATCTGGAGCTGGCCAACGGTCGCCAGACGCTACCTTATCTGAAGGAGGACGATGCCCGCCACCTGGCCGATACGCTGCTGTTCACCGCCGAGTGCGCTCAGCCCGTCTGAGGCTCGGCACCGAAGCGGCGGTGCAGCCAGGCGTTGATAGCGTTGGACTCGTACAGCCACTCCTGATGGCCATCGTCATGCTCGATCAGCAGGCACGGGACCTTGACCTTGCCACCGCCTTCTTCCAGCTCACGGCGGCGATCCGGGTCGAGCTGGGCATCGCGGATCTCGATCTTCAGTCCCAGCCGTGCCATCTCCTTGCGCACCTTGATACAGAACGGGCAAGAGCGAAACTGATACAGCGCCAACTGGCGGCACGCCTCGTCGACCTCAGCCTGCTCCTGTTCGCTGCGTTCGACGCTCTGCGGTGTGGAGAGCTTTTCGGCGATCAGCATGACCGGCGACAGCACCAGCCGTACGCCGCGAAAGAAGTAGCGCAACACGATTCTCATTGTGACCCCGGGATGGATGAATTTTTCAGGGGCCACATGATGCCGTGCCAGGCATCGAGTTCCAAGCCACGCGCACAAGAGATCAACGCATCTCGATTTTCAGTTCGTCGATGAAGCGGTCGCGGCGTGACAGCGCCTCGGCAGCCGTTTCTCCCGATAGCGTGGCGCACGCATTGACCAGACATTCCACGGCACTCAGGAAAGCCACCATGCTGTTCGAGATGAAGCTGCTTTCGTGTGGCACCAGCAGGGCCTGTTCGGAGTGGCGTACCAGCGGGGAGTTGGACATGTCCGTGACCACCAGGACCCGGATACCGTGGTTGCGGGCCGCCTTGCAGACGTTCACCACTTCGCGTGTGTAGGGTTTGCAGCTAGCGGCGATCAACACGTCGTCGGTACCCATGCCGGCCAGACCTTCGGCAATGCCGTGGCCGCTGTCGCTGAGCAGACTGACGTCGGAGCGCAGCATTCCCAGGCCATAGGCGAGAAAGCTGGCGAAGGCATGGAACTGGCGCACGCCGTACAGACGAACGTGGGCTGCATTCATTACGGCGTTGGCAAAGGCTTCCAGTTCGTCGCTGCGCAGGTTGTCCAGGAAACGCTCGATATTGCGGCACTGCTCGCCGGCAAGCTGGCGAGCTTGGTTCAGCAGATCGCTCTTGTCCGCGGCCAGGGCAACGCTGGCATGCTGGCGGTAGAACGAATGGGGCGAGGTCAGCGAGTCGCTGAGAAGGATGCGCTGGAGCTCTCCAAAGCGGGTATAGCCGAGCGATCTGGCCAGCCGGGAAATCGTCGAGGGATTGACTTCGAGTTTCTCGGCCAGCGCGGAGATGGACAGCAGCGCCGGGTCGCCACGCAGTTCGATCAGTCGCGAAAGCACCTCCTGAGCCTTGGGTCCCAGGTGTCGGTCACTTTCGCCGCGGGCGATGGCCAGGGAGAGGGCGCGGAGCGACTCGAGGTCGGACGGGGCGCGTTCGTTATCCGTCAAAGAGGGTGTGTCTGCTGCCATGAAAGGGCTCGCTATGGCCAGGTGGGTGTATCTCCCATTGAACGCCGTCATTAAGCAGGCGGAACACGCCAGTCGCAAGGGTATTCTCGTGATCGGGGTCGTCTGGCGCACGACGATAGATAGGCAACCCGTTGCCCCCGGTATCGCGCAAGATGCGTAGGGGGTCTGGTTGCGACGATGCAATCAGTTCGTCGCCTCGCTGCTGGCGATCGCGAGAGGAACGGGTGATCGTCTGACCCTCCTCAGCTCGTGGATGGTGCAGCGCATGGTTGGCGTGCACACAGGCGCTGTCGATGACTTTGATGGATAATTGGCCGCTTCCTATTTCTACGCTGTAGAGCCTGCGCTCGCCCTGCTGGGCCAGCGTGAAATGAAATCCCCCACTGGCCGGTGCCTCAGCGAGCAGGCTGAGAATGGCGTCAAGTGTGGGCTCGGCCAGCATGGCGCGGCCCAGCACCATACGGGGTATTGCGGGTACTACGCCATCGAAGCGCAGGTTGTTGACTGCCTGAACGATGCCTAACTCGGTAAGAGCGAAGGTATGACCTGGTAGTGATCCTGGATAGCAGCAAGCCATGAAGCTCGGCTGACCGACCGGCGACAACTGAGCCACGAAGACGTCGCCGTCGAAGCAGGGGAGCCCATCTTCGTTGTGTGCGATACAGGGCTCGAGGCCAGGAAGGACGACGGTAGTGCAGCCGTCCGGACAGTGAGAGAGCAAGTCTCCCCGGCTGTTCCATGCGAAGACCTGCAGAAAGGGCAGTTCGAGTCCCTCGGCCAGACCTTCGAGCTCTTCGAGCACCCAGGGAAAACGGCTTCGGCAGCATGCCAACATGCGAGCTACCGTAGCATCGTGACGGGGATGGGTAATGTCCTGCCACAGCTCGCTGGACAGCAGCTTGTCATGCACGGCACGGCGCCCGGCCTGCCCCAGTGCGTAACCCAACTGCCGGTGATCGCCGCTAGCGCGCAGGCATCTCAGCCCGGCTCGGCGCTCCGTGCCGTTCGGCGGATCAATGTACATGTCTAAGAAAGTCCTTGAGCCTGGGGTTGGTGGGGGCCGAGATCATGTCTCGCGGGTCTCCGTCGACGGCAATCTTGCCGTGTTCCATGAAGATCAGGCGTGAGCCCACCTGCCTGGCGAAGGACATCTCATGGGTCACTACCACCATGGTCATCCCCTCTTCCGCGAGCGTACGCATCACGTTGAGCACTTCCTGCTTCAGCTCGGGGTCGAGCGCCGAAGTCGGCTCATCGAAGAGCATCACCTTGGGCTTGACGGCCAATGCCCGGGCGATGGCGACGCGCTGCTGCTGCCCGCCGGAAAGCGAGTCGGGATACTGCTCGGCCTGAGCCTTCAGCCCTACCTTGTCGAGCAGCGCCAGCGCCTGTTCTCGCGCTTGCGTGCGGTTTACACCACGCACGTGCCTGGGGCCGAACGCGACGTTTTCTGCGGCGGTCAACTGTGGAAAGAGATTGAACTGCTGGAATACCATACCGGCTTCCTGGCGAATCTCTCTCAGCCTGGCGTTACCGGCCAGGACGCTGAGCCCATCCACTACCAGGTCGCCACCGGTGATCATTTCCAGCCCGTTGATACAGCGCAGCAGCGTCGATTTTCCCGATCCCGAAGGACCAATCAGCACGACCACTTCGCCGCGGTCGATGGTAAGGTCAACTTCATCGAGTACCTTGAGCGAACCGAAGTGCTTGGATACGTTTCTGAATTCGATGATGCTCATAGAATCTTCATCCTTCTCTCGATGAAGCGCAGCATTAGGGTCAGGCTGCCGGTCATGATCAGGTACATGATGGCGATGGCACTCCAGATCTCCACGGCACGGAAATTGGCCGCCATGATTTCCTGCCCGGTTCGTGTCAGCTCACCGACGCCGATCACGATGAACAGAGAAGTGTCCTTGAGGCTGATGATGAACTGGTTACCGAGAGGTGGAATCAACCGCCGAAAGGCGAGTGGCCCGACAATGTAGAGCAACACCTTCCAGCGGGGCAGGCCAAGAGCCAGCCCGGCCTCGGCGAGACCACGGCTGATCGATTGCAGGGAACCCCTGACGATCTCGGCAATGTAGGCGCCGGCATTGATCACGATGGCTATCATTGCGGCGCTGAGCGGGTCGATGCGGATGCTGGCCAGCACGGGCAGTGCAAAGTAGAGGAACATCACCTGCACCACGATGGGGGTGCCGCGAATCACCTCGATGTATACCATTGCCGTGTAGTTGAGCAGCCAATTGCCGTAGGCGCGCATGATACCGGCGATGGCGCCTACCACCATGCCTCCGCACAGCCCCACTACGGTAATGAAGATCGTCATCTGCGCACCCTTGAGCAGTTGAGGCATGAAGGTGACGATGACGGACCAATCCGTATTCATTGGGAACCTCGAGATTCGTCAGGGGTGAGGAGCGCTGTGATCCGGCTCACTGGCCGGGACGGGTGCCGAACCAGGTCTCGTAGATATCGTCGTAGCGACCGTCCTCACGCATGGCGGCAAGGGTGGCATTGACGTCTTCTACTAGGGGGCTGCCCTTGGGGAAGCCGATGCCGTACTCATGGGCCATCATCTGTTCCCCGACGGCTTTCACCTCGCCGTCTCCAGCGGTGGCGATGTAATAGAGCACGTTTGGCGTGTCGTGCATGGCGGCATCGACGCGACCGGTCCGTAACTCCAGGTAGGCGTTGTCGATATTCGGCAGTAGCCGCAGCTCGGTCTCGGTGAAGTGCTCCTGAGCGTAATCGGCCGCCGAGGTGCCCATCCGCAGTGCCAGGGTGCGACCGGCCAAATCGTCGGTGCTCTCGATGTCGCTGTCCGCCGGTACCATCAGGGTGAAACCGCTGTCGTAGTAGCCGTCGGAGAAGTCGATCACCTCCTGACGGTCTGGGCGGATGGTGATGCCAGCCAGCGCCACGTCGACCTGATTGGTCTGAAGCGCCGGGATGATGCCGGAGAAATCCATCGGGCGTAGCTCATACTCCCAGCCGTTCTCCTCGGCGATGGCTTCCCACATGTCGATGTCGAACCCGACGTACTCACCGTCCTTCATGAACTCGAATGGAACGAAGGCAGTATCGGTAGCGACGATCAGCTTGTCGGCAAAGGCAGTAGAGGCAAGGGCGAGGCTGGTCCCCATGGCGGCACACAGTATCTGCGTTTTCATCATGCTTCCTCGTTGGCGTTGTTGTTGAGCAATGGTTGCGCTGCTGTGGAACAAGGTTCGTGTAGAAGCAGTGCATGTGAACCTTGCTTGCAAATATATTTGTACATAAAAAACAAAAGCGCAAGAAATTTGCATTGTGCATTGCGTTGATTAGCAAGCGGGCATGAATGGCCCACTCTGGCCATACTGTTCATGTGGGCGGGCTTTCGAGCTTGCCCGGCTCCTCTTGAACGCCGATGGCCTGTCGATGGCATCGGTCGAAATCACAAGAACAGCAGAGAGGTTGCGTCATGAAAGAAATTGCAGACACGCGGTGGGAGCGTTCCTGGAACTGGCCGTTCGCCGGGCTGTTGCTGGCGGCCTTGCTGGTGCTGACACTCGGCCAAACCGTTCACGCGCAGCAGGATGAAGCGACGGAAACCGACACGGAAGCGCAGGTCGAGGAGGCTGCCGATGAGGCGACCGCCGACGAAGCCGCAGATGACACCACGGGGCAGGATGCTGCCGCGCTGGCTGAAGAGTTGGAAGAGCGTGAGCGTCAGTTGCGCGCGGCACAGCGGGAAATAGCCGCACTCCGCGCGCGCTTGCCCGCGGAAGAGGGCGGTGAGATCGACCTCGATGGCGCCTTGCGCTCGGCCAGCGTGACCATGGGCGCAATTCGTGCGACCCGTGCTGAGCTGATGCGAGCCGGGGGGCGCGATGAAGCCCTATTGGAAAGCATCGACGAGCTGGTCGAGGAGCTCGAGCGGGATCAGCGGCTGGTGGCGCGCGCGCTGGATGCCAACCTGTACCAGGTGCGCCGTGGCGATACCCTGGCCAGCATCGCCGGGCGCTTCTATGGTAGTTCCCAGCGCTGGCAGGAGTTGCATGAGGCCAACCGGCACGTGCTCGAGAATCCCGATCTCGTGTGGCCGGGGCTGACGCTCGTCGTTCCGCGTTGATGGCCTCCGCCGTTGGCCTTGGGCCGGCGGCGGAGCGGTATGTTCGGACTTTATCGGGCCTAAGGGAGGGTCGAACGGGACATGAAAGCGAAACGGCAGCGCCGGGCTATCGTCGCAGGGCTGATGCTTGCAGGCCTCATGGCCTGCTCGGATGCCACGGACGAGCTGCGCGAGGTCACCCTGCCGGTGCTGGTCAACCAGGCCGAACAGCTCGACGGTACCAGAGTGCGCACCGAGGGCGTGGTGCGGCACTTCGAGGATCCGCTGCATTACTGGATCGAGGACGAGGACCTGAACCGGGTCGAAATATTTCCTCATGAGCAGATCGCGCCTCACCTGGGGGAAACGGTGCGCGTCGTCGGCAATTTCGAGTACTCTGCCACGGAAGGGCGTCGTTTGACGCTGGAGAGCGTCGAGCCAGCCGCAGGCCAGTAGACCATGGCGGGTGGCGCGGTGGCATCAGGGAAGCACATCATTTAGGGAATCGCCATGATCAGGCTCAACCAGCCGCCGCAGCTGCCGGCCTTGTCCGCCCGGGTGGATGCCATCGATTTGGCTCGCGGTATCGCCATCGCCCTGATGATACTCAGCCACACGGTCAGTGGCCTGCTCGGTATTCGCCAGGTGCCCGACTGGGGCATGGTACCGATCCATCTCATCACCAAATTCTCCTCCTCGCTGTTCATCATGGTGTTCGGCATCGCCCTGGCAGTGGCTTTCCTGCCCAGGACGGGAGCGGCCGACTGGCCGCAGCGCAGGCTCAAGCTTATGCTGCGCGGGCTGGAAGTGCTGTTCTGGTACAAGGCGCTGACCATCGTCGAGATGTTGCCCATGTTCACCACCCAGGACATCGTCGATGCGCTGCTCTATCAGCGCTTCGCCATCTGGGTGGAAATCCTCGGCTTCTATGCGCTGGCACTGCTGTGGATTCCCTGGGCCCTGCCGCTGTGGTGTCGCATGCCGCTGTGGTCGCGCTTGCTGGCGCCGGTTGCGGTCGGCGTGCTGTCGGTGATGCTCGAACGTCACTTCCACTTCTGGGACAGCGTGATTCTCAAGGCGCTGCTGGTGGAGGATGCCGACCACTACACCTGGGGGCAGTTGGCACGGTTGCCGCTGGTCATGCTGGGTCTGCTGATCGGCGAGGCCATTCTGCGCTGTTACGGCGAGCCCTCGACCAGACGGCGCTTGGTCGCCGCTCTGGCAGGTGTGGGAGCGGTGTTCCTGCTGGGGTTCGTGGCGCTCTCTCTGCCCGAGCTCGACTCGGCACTGATGGCGGTGGCCTGGAACGCCGGCAAGCACCCCCCGGAGGTGCCCTTCATGCTGTTCAGCGTCGGCGGGGCGTTGATCATCCTGGCGCTGTGCTTGCTGGGCGGACGCTCGGCGGCGCTGTGGCTCAAGCCGCTCACCGTGATCGGCACGGATGCCCTGCGGGCGTTCATCTTCCATATCGTGGCGATTTTCCTGGTGCTGCGCTTGCTCTTCGACGCCTGGCAGGTCTACAGCTATCCGCAGGTACTGGGCATCGGCCTGGCGCTGATACTGCTCGCGGCCGGCTGGATCGCCTTGATGCGCTGGTTCAGGGAGCACAGTCGATGAGGGTGGTGAAACAAGGACGATGAAAGAAGGACGATAGATGAAGGGCAGGTGGGTCACGCAAGGACTGTTGCTGCTGGCCATGGCGCTACCTTCCATGGCCATGGCTCAGCCGAGCTGGGCGGAGCAGGTCGATGCCCGCCCGGAGCCGGCCTGGGCGGAGCGTCTGGAAGCCAGGCTGGCGCTGCTCGAGGCCGGCTATGCTGGCGAGATCGGGGTGCATGTCCGCGAGCTCGAAAGCGGTTCGCGCCTGGGCTGGCGCGACGACGAGTACTGGTACCTGGCCTCGCTGGTCAAGCTGCCGGTGGCGATCGAGCTGATGGCGCGGGTCGAGGCCGGCGAGATGTCACTCGAGGATCGCCTCACGCTACAGCGCAGCGATTACGTCGACGGTGCCGGCTCCACCAACTGGGCGTCTCCTGGCAGTGCCTTGCCGCTGCGACGGCTGCTGGAGTCGATGATGATCGTCAGCGACAACACCGCCAGCGACATGCTGATACGCCACCTGGGCCTGGAGAGCGTCAATTATCGTGCCCGGCATCTGACGCCGCCCGGTGGGCTGGGGCCTATCACCACGCTGGTCGACGTGCGGCGCCATGCCTATGCCAACGTGCACCCCAGCGCCTTCGCCCTCGGCGGCATGGATTTCATCGAACTGCGCAAGCGGCAAAGCGATGCCGCCCGTCTGGCATGGCTGCGTCAGCGCCTCGGCCTGACACCGCAGCAGTTGCAGGTACCGAGCATCGATCAGGCCTTCCAGCTCTACTACGCCACCGATCTCAACGCCGGTCGGCTGGATGCCTTCGCCGATCTGCTGGAGGCGCTCGCCGAAGGTCGCGCCCTGGGCACGCAAGCCACCGCCGAGCTGCTGGGCATCATGGCGCGTACCACCAGCGGTGAACGGCGCCTGAAGGCCGGCCTCGGCCGCGACATTCGTCTGGCCCACAAGACCGGCACCCAGCATCGCCGCGTTTGCGATGCCGGCATCGCCACCCAGGGCTATGGCGACGATGCCCGCCGTGTGGTGATCGTTGCCTGCGTGCGGGGTGAGCTGGATCTGGCGCGCAATGAGCAGATCCTGGCAGCGGTGGGGCGGGCCGTTCGCGAGGCGGGTGCGTTTGAACATTGAACCGTCTGCGACCAAAGTCTACTTCATGCCGGCCCGTTCGTGATTGACACCTCCCGCGTGCCTGGCTAGCCTTTCCTACATCGAATGTTACCGGTAACAATGGCTGCATTTAACAAGAGCCACATTCGACGCTCGAGGCCACACGCCATCGGGGAGATGCCAAGACGTGCCAACACACAACGACAATCGACTGGAGTCCGCCATGACCATTTTCTGGCGCAATACCCTCACGCTAGCCGGTGCGGCTACGCTCTCACTGGGCATTGCCTACGCACAGACCCCCGACCTCTCCGACCCGCCTGCCATTGAGGGCGAGGTGGTGGGCGACCACGGCAGTCACACGCTGCGCATGGGGCTCGGTCTGTCCGATACCTCGCCGCAGTACCTGTCCAGCCGTTATTTCGCTGACATCCTCGAACAGCGCACCGAAGGCCGCATTACCGTCAACATCTTCCCCAACAGCCAGTTGGGCGACGACGTGCAGATGATGGAGATGCTGCAGACCGGCTCGCTGGACATGAGCTATCCCTCCTCGTCGCCAGCTACCACTTACGTCCAGGAGCTGGCCGTGTTCGATTTGCCGTTCCTGCTGCCGAGTCGTGAAGCGGCCATCGCCGTAATGCAGAGCGACACCGCCCAGCGCATGCTCGATGCCTTCGAAGGCACCGGTATCAAGGCGCTGACCTTCTCCGAGAACGGCTACCGCCAGCTCACCAACAGTGCACGAGCGGTTGAGTCGCCGGAGGACGTGGCGGGGCTCGACGTGCGCGGTCTGAGTGTGCGCACCATGGAGAACCCCGTTCACCTGTCGATCTGGGAAACCCTGGGTGCCAACCCTACGCCGATGGCCTTCGGCGAACTGTTCTCCGCCATGGAGCAGGGCGTGGTCGATGGTCAGGAGAACCCCTGGAGCACCATCCTGACCTCCAACTTCTACGAGGTGCAGGACTACGGCTCCGAGACCCGCCACGTCTACACGCCCTTCATCATGATGATGTCGCAGCGTACCTGGGACCGTCTGGCGCCGGAGTATCAGGAGCTGGTGCAGGAGGCGGCGCGTCAGTCGGCCGAGTACGAGATTCAGCTGTCGACCGAATACGACGATTGGGCGCGCGAGCAGCTCGAGGAGCGTGGCATGCAGATCACGCGGCTCGACGACGACCAGATCGCCGCTTTCCAGGAGGCCGTGCAGCCGGTCTACGACCGCTGGGCGCCGCGTATCGGCGAGGATCTGATCGCCGAAATCCAGTCCATCGTCGACGCCACCCAGTAATTCACCCATCCGTCTGAACTTGCAGGAGCAGGGGGGGCGCTTCCCCTGCTCCTGCTCGGAGCGCCGCATGACTTCCCCCAATCCCCTGCCCGACGAGGCGAGCGCCTATCTGGCCGACCCTCGGCGCGAGCCGCTCGAACTCGATATCGAAGGTGGCCGTGGTCCGGCTCCGTTTCGCTGGCTCACCCGCTTCATGGAGCACCTGATCGCCACGATCCTGGTGGCGCTGATCGTCTCGGTGTCGGCCAACGTCATCGGACGCTCGCTGCTCAATCGCTCGCTGCCCTGGGCCGATGAGCTGGCCCGCATGCTGTTCATCTGGCTGATCTTCATCGGTGCCGCGGCGGCTTTCGCCCGCTACGAGCACATTGCCGTCGACTTTCTCGTCCGCCGGCTGCAGCCGCGGGCTGCCTACGTGCTCTACCTGCTGCAGCATCTGATCATCGCCACGCTGATGGGCATCATGGTATGGGGCGGCTATCTGGTCATGTCACGCTCCACCGGGCGAACCGCCATCCTTGGTGTGCCCTGGAACCTGATCAACGTCTCGCTGGTGCTCTGCTCGCTGTTCATCGTCGCCGTTGCGCTGTGGCGGGCGTGGCAGTGCCTGCGTTTGATTCGCAACCCGGATATCGACCAACCTCAGGCGGGAGACTGAACCATGCTGTGGATCTTTCTGGGCATCCTGTTCGCCTCCATCGCCATAGGGCTGCCGATTGCTTTCGGTCTCGGCGTGGCTGCCGTGGTCCTGGCCATCCTCTCCGACATTCCGCTGTCGATCCTGATCGAGCAGTCGATCCGTGGGGTCAACAATTTTCCGCTGCTGGCCATTCCTTTCTTCATTCTGGTGGGTGAGGTGATGAGTCACGGCGGCATCGCCCGTCGCCTGATGGAGCTGGCCGGTGCGCTGGTGGGCTTCGTACGTGGCGGGCTGGGGCAGGTTGCCATCACCGGCTCGATGTTCTTCGGCGGTATCAGCGGCTCGGCGGTGGCCGATACCGCGGCCACCGGTTCGATGATGATTCCCTCGATGAAGCAGCAGGGCTATTCCGCGCCGCATGCCACGGCGATCAATACCGTCTCCTCGGTCATCGGTATCATCATTCCGCCCTCGATCCCGCTGATCCTGTTCGGCATCGTCACCGAGACCTCGATCAGCCGCCTGTTCATCGCCGGCATCGTGCCGGGCCTGATGATCGGCTTCGCCCTGATGGTGACCACGTTCATCATGGCCAGCATCGAACACGCGGGGCAGACCCGCCGCTTCGAGCTGGGTCGCCTGTGGCAGGCGTTCAAGTCGGCCTGGCTGGCGCTGGTGCTGCCGGTGATCGTGATCGGCGGCATCATCGGCGGCGTATTCACCGCTACCGAAGCGGCAGTGGTGGCGCTGCTCTATTCACTGTTCATCTCGATGGTGTTCTACCGCGAGTTCCACCCGCGCGAGCTGTGGGGCATGTTGATCCGCACCGCCCGACTGACCGGCATGGTGCTGCTGCTGTTGGCCTTCGCCACCGTCATCGCCTGGTTCCTGACCATCAACATGGTACCGCAGACCCTGGTCCGCCAGGTGCAGGCGATCACCGAAGAGCCGTTCCTGCTGCTGCTGATCGTGGCGGCGCTGCTGCTGCTGGTGGGCTTCGTCATGGACCTGACTCCGGCGATGGTGATCATGGCGCCGATGCTCACGCCGATCGTCACCTCGGTGGGGGTCGACCCGGTCTACTTCGGCGTGCTGATGGCCTTCATTCTCGGCATCGGCCTGTTGACCCCGCCGGTAGGCACCTGCCTGTACGTGGGTTGCGGCGTTGGCAGGGTCAGCATGGAGCAACTGGTCAGGGCGATGCTGCCCTACTATGCGGCGCTGCTGGTGGTGCTGGTGGTGCTGATCGCCTTTCCGGGCATCGTGACCTGGCTGCCCGATCTGACCGCCGTACGCGGCAACTGAGCACAGGGTGAACGCGTGAAGGACGTAACCTACCGCATCGTGGTGATGGGGGTGTCGGGCTCGGGCAAGTCGTGCGTCGGCGCGCTGCTTGCCCGGCGTCTCGGCGTCGCCTTCATCGACGGCGACGACTACCATTCGCCGACCAGCGTCGCCAAGATGGCCGGCGGCATTCCGCTCGACGATGAGGATCGCCGCGAGTGGCTCGGGGCCTTGGCAAACTTGATCGGCGATCATCGTCGCCGCGATGCGTCCCTGGTGGTGGCCTGCTCGGCGCTCAAGCATCGCTACCGTGAACTGTTGCGGCAAGGCGACCCGGAGCTCGTGTTCCTGTTTCTCCAGGGAGAGCGCGCCCAACTGCGTGAACGCCTGGCAGCCAGGGAGGCGCACTTCTTCCGCGGCGATGCGATGCTCGACAGTCAGCTGCGCGATCTCGAGGCGCCCGCTGTGCATGAGGCCGTGACCTGCGGTATTGGAGATGCACCGGAGGTCATCGTCGACACCTTTCTCGAGGCCTTGCCACACTGCCGGGGCTGACGGCCCGGAGCGGTTGGGCTGGGCAGCGTGGCCTGAGGAACTCCGGTATCATGCGTTGCTTTGCCGATATCGACCACGGGATGCCGGCAGGCCCAATTACCGTCAGCGGGGAATCGTGAAAAAGAAGCGACCGACACTGCAGGACATCGCCGACCGGGTCGGGGCGACCAAGATGACGGTCAGTCGTTGCCTGCGCGATCCGACGACGGTCTCCGAGGGCCTGCGTGAGCGCATCTTCAGCGTGGCGGAGCAGGTCGGCTACATCCCCAATCGGGCGCCCGACCTGCTTTCGCGGGCCACCAGCCACTCCATCGGGCTGCTGGTACCGTCGCTGTCCAACCAGGTGTTCGCCGACGTGCTGGTGGGTATCGAGGAGGTGACCGAACCGCTGGGCTACCACCTGATGCTGGCGCACTACGGCTACAGCCCGGAGCTGGAGGAGCGCAGTCTGGCGTCGCTGCTCTCCTACAACGTCGACGGTCTGATTCTCTCCGACAGCCACCATACCGCGCGTACCTGCCGCATGCTCGAAACCGCGGGCATTCCCACGGTCGAGATCATGGACTCGCTGAGCAAGCCGCTTCACCAGGCAGTGGGCTACGACAACGTGCGTGCCGCCTACGACATGATCAGCGAGATGATTCGCCAAGGTCGGCGTCGCATCGTCTATCTCGCCGTGCGTCTCGATCAGCGTACCCGTCAGCGGGAAGAGGGGTACCGGCGGGCGATGGCAGAGCACGGGCTCGACCCTCTCACCCTGCACCGCAGCCAGCGCTCCTCCTATAGCGTGGGGGCGGCGTTGCTCAACGAGATCCTCGTCGAGCACCCGGACACCGACGGCATCTTCTGCACCAACGACGACGTCGCGGTCGGCGCCTACTTCGAATGCCTGCGACAGGGCGTGGCGGTACCGCAGCGCATGGCCATCGCCGGTTTCCACGGCCACGACGTGGGCCAGGTGATGTCGCCGCGGCTGGCCAGCGTGATCACGCCGCGGCGGGACATCGGCAGGCGAGCCGCCACCGAGCTGATGGCCAGAATCCAGGGCAAGGCGCTGCAGGAGCCCGTGATCGATCTGGGGTATCGGATCGAGCCCGGTATGACGCTGTAGCCCCGCTTCCCCTTAGTCTGTGTCGTTCTGCTCGGGTTGGCGCGCCATCAGTGTGATCTCGACGTTGGAGCCGCCGCTCAGGCGTGGCGATTCGGTGCAGGTGCGTGCGGGGTAGCGCTTCTCTTCGAAGAACTCGGCGTAGGCGGCGTCCATGGTGTGAATGGTGTCCAGGTTGGTCAGGTGAACGTCCACCCGCACCACGTCGGCCATCGAGGCGCCGGCATACTCCAGCATGCGTGACAGGCGGCGCATCACCCAGCGGGTCTCCTCGGCGATGTCGCCGAGTACGGCTTCGCCTCCCTGAATGTCGGTCACCGTCAATCCGGAAAGGAAGATGTAGTGGCCGTCCAGCACGATGTGGCTACCGGGAAAGACCGGAATGGCAAGCGTCGGGTCGTTGCGGAAACGGTGCATGGCGCTGCCCCTGGCTGCGGTTGGCGTTCCTCTCATTGTGGTTGCATCTGCCCAGGGTGCAAGGCGCTTGCCTTCGCTGCATGGCTGGTCGATGCTATCGGCTGAAGCGTGCTGCGATGCAGTATTTTCCTTCATCCGATCAAGGCGAAGCGCATGGACGATCAGGGAGTGCGGGCAGACAACGGGTTCATCGAGAACCGTACCTTCGACGAGATCAGGGTCGGCGATACAGCGGCCTTGGAAAAGCGGCTGACGCTGGACGACATCAAGCTCTTCGCGATCATGTCCGGCGACATCAACCCGGCCCACCTGGATGACGATTTCGCCAAGAGCACCCGCTTTCAGGAAGTCATCGCCCACGGCATGTGGGGCGGGGCGCTGATCTCTACCGTGCTGGGTACCGAGCTGCCCGGTCCCGGTACCATTTATCTGGGTCAGACCCTGCGTTTTCGCCGGCCGGTGAGGCTCGGCGACGTGCTGCGGGTGAGCGTGCGCGCCCAGGCCAAGGACGAAGCGCACAAGCGCATTACCTTCGACTGTCTGTGCGCCAACCAGAACGGCGAGACCGTGATCGAAGGGCAGGCGGAGGTCCAGGCGCCGACCGAGAAGATTCGCCGTCCGCGCACCGTGCTGCCGCGGGTGCGGCTGGCGGAGCGGGCGCACCTGCACGAAATGCTCAGTGCCGCCGAACACCCCGCGCCGGTGAGCATGGCCGTGGTGCATCCGGTGGACGAGGTCTCGATCATGGGCGCCGTCGAATCGGCCCGCCAGGGGCTCATTCGACCGGTGCTGGTGGGCCCCAAGGCCAAGGTGCATGCCGCTGCCGAAGCCGCCGGCGTCGATATCGCCGAGTTCGAGCTGGTCGACGTGCCCCACAGCCATGCTGCCGCGGCCGAGGCCGTGGCCATGACCCGGGCGGGGCGGGTGGAGGCACTGATGAAGGGGGCGCTGCACACCGACGAGCTGCTGCATGAAGTGGTCAAGCGCGACACCGGCCTGCGTACCGAGCGCTGCCTGAGCCACGTCATGGCCTTCGACGTGCCGACCTACCCGCGGCCGCTGTTCATCACCGATGCGGCGATCAACATCTACCCGACCCTGGCGCACAAGAAGGACATCGTGCAGAACGCCATCGACCTGGCACACGCAGTCGGTCTCGACTCGCCACGGGTGGCACTGCTTTCGGCGGTGGAAACGGTCAACCCCAAGATCGCCTCCACCTTGGAAGCCGCCGCCCTGTGCAAGATGGCGGATCGCGGGCAGATCCGCGGCGGAGTGCTCGACGGTCCGCTGGCCTTCGACAACGCGGTTTCCGAGGCAGCCGCGGCAGCCAAGGGCATCGTCTCGCCGGTGGCGGGGCGCGCCGACATCCTGGTGGCGCCGGATCTCGAGTCGGCCAACATGCTGATGAAGCAGCTCACCTACCTGGCCGACGCCACCGGCGCCGGGCTGGTGGTCGGCGCGCGGGTACCGATCGTGCTAACTAGCCGCGCCGACGATGCCATCACCCGCATGGCCTCCTGCGCCCTGGCGCTGCTGGTCTCCGAGCAGCAGAAGAGGGCGCGGGCATGAGTGGCCAGATCCTGGCCGTCAACAGCGGCTCCTCGAGCCTCAAGTTCGCCCTGTTCGATGCCGCCAGTACTGCCAGCCCCATGGCCATGCAGGTGCGCTATCGTGGCCAGTTCTCGGGCCTCGGCAGCCGCGCTCGGGCCGAGCTGCAAGCCGGGGTCGGTACTGAGCTGAATGAAGAGCAAGACGCCGCGCTTTACGATGTACCGGCAACGCTGGACCACGCAGGGGCGTTGGAACGCCTGCTGCAATGGGTCGAAGACAATCCGGCGCTGGGTGACGTTCGGGCGGTGGGTCATCGTATCGTGCATGGCGGTGCCCGCTATCGTGAGCCGCTGCACCTCGATGCCGAATCCTTTGCCGCTCTGGAGGCGCTGAACGAGCTGGCGCCACTGCATCAGCCGCATGGCCTGGCACCGGTGCGCGCGCTGACCGGCCTGCGTCCCGGGCTGCCCCAGTACGCCTGCTTCGATACCGCCTTTCATGCCACTCAGCCGGCAGTGGCGCAGACCTTTCCGCTGCCGCGCCGTTTTCGCGAGCAGGGCGTGATCCGCTACGGCTTCCATGGGCTCTCCTTCGACTACGTCAGCCGTGCACTGAGCGCTGAGCGGCAGCGTCGTCAGGCGACACCGGGTGGGCGCGTGATCATCGCCCATCTGGGTAACGGGGCCAGCCTGTGCGCGCTGCGCGATGGCCAGAGCGTGGCCGCCACCACCGGTTTCACCGCCGTGGAGGGGCTGATGATGGGCACCCGCAGCGGCAGCCTCGACCCGGGGCTGGTACTGCATCTGATTCTACAAGAGGGCATGAGCGCCGAGGCCGTGCAGCGGCTGCTCTACAAGGAGTCGGGTTTGCTTGGGGTGTCCGGGATCAGCGGCGACATGCGCGAACTGCTGGCCAGCGAGGCACCGGAAGCCGCCGAGGCCATTGCGCTGTTCGTCTATCGCATCGTGCGCGAGATCGGCAGCCTGGCGGCGGCCCTGGGTGGGCTCGACCATCTCGTCTTCACCGCCGGCATCGGCGAGCGGGCCGCGCCGGTCCGCGCCGCCGTGGCACAGGGCTGCGAATGGCTCGGTGCGCGCCTCGACGAAGCAGCCAATGCCGCGAATGCCCTCGATATCGCCGCGGCCGACAGCCGGCTCGGCCTGTGGGTCATACCCACCGACGAAGAGCGCATGATCGCCTGGTACACCGCCACCGAGCTGGCGCGACGGATCTGATCCCGCGGTATCGATCGCACCTCTATCAGCTTCATCGGGTTCTCAGCCAAGGGTCGGCTTTCAAGCCGGCCTTGACGCCACCCGCGTACGTTCTATTCTAAACAGACCGGTCGGTCTAGGAGCAAGAATGGCACTCAACACCAAGGAGCAACTGCTCGAAGCCGGGCTATCGATGCTGCTCAAGCACGGTTACAACGACTTGGGCATTCAGGCGCTGCTGGAGGCAACGGGCGTACCCAAGGGGTCCTTCTATCATCACTTCGGCAGCAAGGAGGACTTCGCCCTGCAGGTCGTCGATCGCTATATGCAGGAGGTGCATCAGGGGCTGAAAGCCGCCTTGCAGGACAAGACGCTGCAACCGTTGGAACGGGCACGACGCTTCTTCGAGCTATCGCGGGAGAAGTACCGTCAAGACGGCCACCTTGGCTGCATGCTGGGAGCTTTGGGACAAGAACTCTCCGGCGTGAATCCGACCTTCGCGCGCAAGATCGAGAACTGTTTCTCCGTGGTGACGCGACATATTGCGGAGTGCCTGGAGGAGGCAAGACAACAGGGCCAGCTGGCGCCCGATGCCGACCCCGTGGAGCTGGCCAACCTGCTGCTGAACTGCTGGGAGGGGGCTGCCTTGCGCAGCCGTTTACTCAGAGATCCGGCACCGCTCGATCGAATGCTGGATTTCTATTTTGCAGCGGCGACTCGTGACGCTTGAACGTGCCGGGTTGCCGGTGCTCACACTCAAGCTGATGGAGGTGGATCATGACAACAACAATGACGAATCCGACAACGCCAAAGGCAGGCTATCGACTCGAGGGCACGATGCTGGAGATCTGCTCGTGTTCCGCACCCTGTCCATGCTTTCTCGGTGAAGACCCCGACGGCAACGAATGCCATGGCGTAATCGCCTTCAAGCTGGAAAAGGGGCGGGCCAGGGGCGTCGATGTATCCGGTTTGACTCTCATGAACGTGGCGCACATACCTGGCAATGCGCTGGCCGGAGGCTGGCGTTCGGTCATCCTGATCGACAGTGCCGCAGACGACGCGCAGTACGAAGCGCTGCTGGACGCCTTCGGTGGCAAGTTGGGTGGGCCGTTGGCCGACCTTGCAGGCCTGGTAGGTGAGGTCGTGGCCGCGGAGCGTGTGCCGATCGTGCATGAGGCCCAGCAGGTGGAAGGGCGCTTGATCGCACAGGGTAGGGTCGAGGCGGAACTTGCCCCGATCCAATCCTCACCGGACGGAACCACGGCCACGATGCATGACAGTGCCTTCACCACGGTCAAGGGTGCCCCGGCCTATCTCGGCAAGTCGCGGCGTTATCGGGTCAGCATGCCGCAGCATGGCATGAGCTGGACTCACGACGGGCAGAATGCCATTCAGACCGCCTGGAAGATGGAGTTCGAGCCGTGAGTGCCGTGCTCGACCGGCAGGCAAACCGGATTACCGCCGACACCCTTCTGCTGCTGGGCATCATTGGCCTGGCGTGGCTGTTGGCCATCGTGGCCGAGCTGACCGGCAGGGTGCAGTGGGTCCATCATCACCAGTTGGTCGTCGACGACATGACACTCTGGAGCAGCCTGGTCCTGTTCCTGCTCGCCTGGCAGCTGCATATCGCGGCCATGATGCTGCCGTCCACCCTGCCAATGATCGGCCTGTTCCGTCAGGTGGCAGCCGGCCAGCCCCGTCCGGGGGCGGTATGGGCCTGCTTCCTTGGCGGCTATCTGCTCGTGTGGACCATGTTCGGTGTGCTGGCCTTGCTGGGCGACACGCTGCTGGGGATGGCTCTTGCGGACTGGCACTGGTTGATGCATCGACCTGAATGGATGATGGGAGCCGTGCTCGTGCTGGCCGGGGCCTTCCAGTTCACGTCACTCAAGTCGCGGTGCCTGGACAAGTGCCGCCAGCCACGCTCTTTCCTGCTGGCGCATTACCGGCGAGGTCTGGGTGGGGCCATGACGCTTGGCGTGCGACACGGGCTGTTCTGTCTGGGGTGTTGCTGGGCGCTCATGCTGGTGATGTTCGTGGTCGGCATTGCCAACCTGGCGTGGATGGCGCCCCTGGCCGCGCTCATGATTTACGAGAAGATCGGCCGCTTTGGAGACAGGGTGGTACGGCCGGCCGGCATGGCCCTGATCCTGCTGGGTGCACTCGTGTTCCTCGGCCCGGCGTGGATGCCAGCCCTGGTGCACATGCATTGAAAGGAACTCACGGCGGCTCCTGCCGTGCAGGAGCCGCCGTGCCATGCCGGGGAATGCTACAGCGTTTGCCAGGGAGCGGTAGGCGGTTCGGCGAGCAGTTCGACCAGGGTGTCCAGCGCCTGGCTCAGCGCTTCCCGCGAGACGGCGGCGCTGAGGCACAGCCGCAGCGCCTGGGGCGCCGGTTCGCTGCCCACGCAGAAGGGCTCGGCGCTGCTGACCAGCACGTTACGTTGCGCCAGGGCCGCCAGCAGGATGGCGCTGCGCTGGCCTTCGGGCAGCGGCAGCCACAGGTTGTTGCCGTGCTCCCGCCCGCCCAGGGCATACCCGGCGAGCCGTTCCCGCGCCAGCCGCTGGCGCGCCCCCAGTTCCTCGATCAGCCAGTCGAGCAGCACCCGGCTGTCATCGCTGGCGACCCAGCGGCACACCGCCTCGACCATCAAGGGCGGCACCATCCAGCTCTGGGCGCGCAGCGCCGCGCCCAAACGTTCACGCAGCATGGCGGGCGCCAACAGGGTGCCGATGCGCAGGCCGCCGGCCAGTACCTTCGAGGTGCTGAAGATGAACAGCGTGCGTTCCGGGGCCAGACGATAGAGCGGGGTGCCGCGTTCGGTGGCCGGCAGGTACTGCACGCCATCCTCCACGATCCAGAAGTCATGGCGGCGGGCAAGGGCCGCCAGCCGTTCGCGGCGACTTTCGCTCAGCGGCGTGCCGGTCGGGTTGTTCTGGTCGGGCGTGACGTACACCAGCCGCGGCGGCTGCTGTTGGGCACACAGCCGGGCGAGGGCCTCGACATCCATGCCGTGAGCATCCATCGGTACCCCGAGCAGCTTGAGATGCGCCTGGCTGGCGGCACTGATCAGGCCGGGGTAGGTCAACACATCCGCCGCGATGCGCTCACCCGGGCGTGTCAGCGCCTGTAGTGCCAAACTGATGCCGTGCTGGCCGCCCTGGGTGACGAGCAGCGACTCGGCCTCGGCGGGCATGCCGAGCTCGGTCATCCAGACCGCCAGCCGTTCGCGATGCTCCGGTACGCCGCGATCCGACTGGTACTCCACGGCGCGCTGCAGCAGCGGACCCTCGACGGCGATTTCCTGCAGCACGCGCCCCAGCGAGGCAGCCCGCAGCGGATGCGGGGGCGGCAGGCTCAGGCTGAGATCGATGATGCCCTCCTCGACGGGGCGACTGGCGAGAAAGTACTGGCCAGACGGCGCTTCGTTGTCGCGCACGTAGGTGCCGCTTCCCACCCGGGCCACGACCCGGCCCTGGCGCTCCGCCTCGGCATAGGCGCGGGTCACGGTGCCCACGGTGACACCCAACCGGTCGGCCAGTTGACGCTGCGGCGGCAGCTTCTGCCCCGGGGCGAGTTCGCCGGCCTGTATCGCCAGGGCGATGGCGTCGGCAATCACGCGGTAGCGCACGCCCTCGGAAGGGAGCTGAGGAACCCATATTGTCATGGTGACAATAAAACCTTTGACGCCAATATTGGCAGGATTATGCTGGAAATTGTGCGCACAATCCAAGCAGAAATCAAAAATTGTATGGGTGCAATAGAATGGAAGCTTTGGCGTTACTCGGGCCGGCGGCCCTCTACATGATCTCGATGACCATCACTCCCGGGCCCAACAACGTGATGCTCACGGCCTCGGGAGCCAACTACGGCTTCATGCGCACCTTGCCGCACATCTTCGGCATTCTGGGCGGCTGCTTCCTGCTCTTCGCCGGCATTGCCCTGGGGCTTGGGCTGATCTTCGAGCGTTACCCGATGGTGCAGACCGTGCTGCGGGTGATCGGCAGTGCCTACCTGCTCTATCTGGCGTGGAAGATCGCCACCGCACCGCCGCCCGATTTTCGCCTGGAGGGCAAAGGGCGACCCTTGAGCTTCTGGCAGGCGGCGGCGTTCCAGTTCGCCAATCCCAAGGCCTGGGTCATGGGGCTGGCGCTGATGGCGGGGTTTCTGCCGGAAGGCGGTAACCTGGTGATGAACGCCCTGATGCTGGCGGCCTTTGCCGAGCTGGTCGGTCTGCCCTGCATCGCCCTGTGGGCCGGGTTCGGCGTGGCCATCGGTCGCTGGCTCGACACGCCCCGGGCCTGGCGTATCTTCAACTGGACCATGGGCGCGCTGACCGCCGCCTGCGTCTACTTCATTCTGGCCTGAGCGAGACGCTAGCCACGGTTACAGGAAGTCGGACAGCTCCTCCGGGCTCATGTTGCCGCCGGTGATCACCACCACCACATCGCCTTCGGGAGGTAGCGTGACCAGATCTTCCAGCAGCGCTGCCACGCCCACGGCCGCTCCCGGTTCCGCCATCAGCTTGGCCTGGTAGAGCAGGTGGCGCATGGCGCGGCCGATGGCATCGTCGTCCACCTGAAGCAACTGCTGAGTCGTTTCGCGACATACGGGGTAGGTGTGCTCGCCGACGATGGCGGCGCCCAGGCTCTTGGCACAGGTGGCGACCCGCTCCAAACGTTCGGGTGCGCCGGCCGACCAGGCCGCGGCCATGCTGGCGGCTCCGCTGGGCTCCACGCCGATCAAGGCAAGGCCGGGCCGCAGTGCTGCGGCGGCCGAACCGATACCGGCGATCAGGCCGCCGCCACCTACCGGGCACAGGATGGCGGTGGCCTCGGGCGCCTGTTCGAGAATCTCCAGCCCCACCGTGCCCTGGCCGGCCATGATGCGCTCATCGTCGTAGGGGTGTACCAGGGTCAGGCCGCGCTCCGCCACCAGCCTGTGCATCAGCTCCCAGGCTTTGTTGATATCGCCGTGCAGAATCACCTCGGCGCCGAGCTTACGGCTGCCTTCTACCTTGAACGGGCTGGCGTTCTCGGGCATCACGATGGTTACCGGCACGTCGGCCTGGCCGGCCGCCCAGGCGAGCCCTAGAGCGTGATTGCCCGCCGAGACCGCCCCCAGCCCGCCGGCCAGTTCCTCTTCGCCGGCGCTGCGCAACCAGTTGAGCCCGCCGCGCGGCTTGAACGAGCCGGTGCGCTGAAACAGCTCGCCCTTGAGCCAGATCCGCCGCCCGAATTTTTCGGACAGCACATGGTCGAGCAGCAGCGGGGTGGGGGGCAGGCTGTCGGCGATGCGGCGCTGGGCTTCCTGTATCCGTTCGAGTGGCAGCATGGGATACACCTACGTCAGGTTGTAGATGATGGTGAACAGGCTGGTACCGGTGACGATGAAGGCCAGAGTAGACAGCAACCCGTCCCGGGCCATGATAGCCAGCCCGAACAGGGTCAGGGCCACGCCAGCAATGTTGACCGTTAGCGGCACCAGTTCCATGGGCGGCATCGCCAGGGCCAGGACGAAGCAAGCCAGGGCTGTCACACGCATGCCTTGCTTGCCGGTCATGAAGGAGAAGCGTGAGTGAAGCAGCCGGTCGATCCACCTGGCCGGCTTGTACATCCACTTGAGGCCGGTGTGTACCTTGTCGCTGGGCAGCGTACGGTTACGCAGCCAGCCGGGAAACCAGAACGTGCGCCGTCCGAGCAGGAGCTGGCCGCTGACCAGCAGCGTGAACGCTGCCATCAGCGAAGGCACCCCGGGAATGCCGCTGACGACCGGCATGAGAGTGACCATGCCGGCCAGCAGCAGCAGGGGACCGAATGAGCGCCGGCCGATGGCATCGAGCACTTCATCGAAGCGAATGCGTCCCGACGGGGTCTCGATGGCCTCGATGGCGCGCATCATCTCCTCGAGGTTATGGGGCTCGTCACTCTCTACGGCGGCGTCTTGCTGGCTCTCTTCCATTGGGGTCTCGCTGCTGGTGTCGTGGCATGAGTCCGATTGCTCACCACCAGCATAGACGTTGCCGCGAAGGGGAAAGCCTAGGCCCAACGCGGATCGGCAGTGAAGGCCACCGTGAACCAGCGTCGCTCCGGCGGCGGGCTCAGCTTGGCGGCGATCTCTTCACGAATCTCGTCGAGCACGGCGATGCCCCGCTCGGCGGCAAACGTCGGGGTGGTGACGATATGGATCTCGATGTAGTGGCCGCGCCCGGCCTTGGCCACGTGGCTGAAGTATTCGAGCAGTCCTTCACGCTGCATCACCGGCTCCATGGCGGCATGTACTTCGCGGTCGATGTTGCTGGGAGCGATCAGCAGGATCTCGCGCAGCGCGCGACGCACGATACCGATGGGCACCGGCATGAAGCAGACCGTGAGAATCACCAGCAGCAGCGAATCGATATAGCGGGTCAGGTGTTCCCACTCGGTGCCCTGCAGCAGCAGGCCGATGCTGAACGCTACCAGCAGCGAGGTGGTGATGAGGGCGGCCATCAGCCAGCCCTGCATGTCGATACGCACGAACTCCGACTGCGCCCGGCGGTTGATGTGGCGCTGGTAGAACACCATGGCGTAACACATGGTGGCGACCACCACGGCATAGGCGATGGCCACGTCGAAAGCCAGCGGTTGGCCGCCCTCCATCAGCCCCTGTAGCGCATTGAGGAAGGCGTAGAAGCAGAGCAGCATCAAAATGCTGCCGTTGAGTGCCGCCACCAGCGGCTCCAGGTGCCAGTAGCCGTGCTGGAAACGCTGGCTGGCCTCGCGCACCGCCAGCCTTGCCACCAACAGGGCGAGTGCTGACATGGCCGCGTCGATGGTGGAGAACACCCCGTCGAACAGGATCGACTGTGAGCCGGCCAGCAGCCCGAACGTCACCCCCAGGCTGGAAACCACCAGGGTGACGACAATGGAAACTTTCAGCGCTCGCTGCTCGAGAGAGGCTTGCATGATGGTTCCTCGAAATGCAAAACCTCCCATGCTAACCGAGCCGGTAAAAAGAGGGGAGGGGCGCCACCTCGGCGTGTGAAGACGATCAGGCGTGTGGAAGCGACGGCGCCTGCTTCACTACTCCAAACGCAAAGCTGGTATCGATGGAGCCGATGCCGGGAATGGTGTGCAGGGTGTCGCGCATGAAGCGCTCGTAGTCCTCGAGGCTGGCTGCCACTACCCGCAGCTGGTAGTCGCGCTGCCCCGTCAGCACGAAGCAATCGATGATCTCGTCGATCTCCCGCACCCTGCGCTCGAATTTGGCCACCGTCTCGGTGTCGTGGCGGGCCAGCGAGATGCGCGTGAAAACGGTCAGGGGATAGCCGTAGCGTTTCTGATCGATGATCGCCGTGTAGCCGCGTATCACGCCCTGCTCCTCGAGTCGCCGGACCCGCCGTAGGCAAGGGGAGGGAGAGAGGTTGACCCGCTGGGCCAGATCCTGATTGCTCAGACGTCCGTCGAGCTGGAGCTCATGCAGAATCTTGCGGTCGATCTTGTCCATGGCTGGGCCTTTTCTTGGAATATTATTGCCAAAAACTAACCAAACGAGGCAGAGAACGAAAGCAAATTCTCTTGGTGCGGGCATAGCATGACAAGACAACGAGCGACATTCCTCACCGTGGAGTCGAGTCATGCAGCAGCGCCATTCTCAGCAGGGCCACTCTCAGCAGGGCCACTCTCAGCAAGGCCACTCTCAGCAAGGCCACTCTCAGCAAGGCCACTCTCAGCAAGGCCACTCTCAGCAAGGACAGGGCTTCGCCACGCGAGCCATTCACGCCGCCTACGACAGCCGGAACGAGCAGGGGGCACTGACACCGCCCATGCATCTGACCTCCACCTTTACCTTCGAGAGTGTCGAACAGGGCGCCGAACGCTTTGCCGGCGAAGCGCCCGGCCACTTCTACTCGCGGATCTCCAATCCCACGGTGGCCACCCTGGAGCAGCGTATGGCCAACCTGGAGGGAGCCGAGGCCGGCCTGGCCACTGCCTCGGGCATGGGGGCCATCACCGCGCTGATGTGGAGCCTGCTGCGCCCCGGAGATGAGCTGATCACGGACAGCCATCTCTACGGCTGTACGCATGCCTTCTTTCACCATGGCCTGACCGAGTTCGGCATCCGCGTCAAGCACGTGGACCTCTCCCAACCGGCGGCGTTGGAGGTGGCGATTGGCGAGCGCACCAAGCTCGTCTATTTCGAGACCCCGGCCAACCCGACCATGCGCCTGGTGGACATCGAAGCGGTGAGCCGTATCGCGCACCGGCACGGGGCGCGTGTGGTGGTGGACAACACCTACGCCACCCCGGTCATCACCCGGCCTATCGAGCAGGGGGCGGATTTCGTGGTGCACTCCGCCACCAAGTACCTGGGTGGGCATGGCGATCTGATCGCCGGCGTGCTGGTGGGCAGCGTGGACGACATCCACCGGGTGCGTCTCACCGGGCTCAAGGACTTCACCGGCGCGGTGATGTCGCCGTTTACCGCGTTTCTGATCATGCGCGGCCTGAAGACGCTCGAAATCCGCATGCAGCGGCAATCCGCCTCGGCGCTCGAGGTGGCCCGATGGCTGGAGCGGCACCCGGCGGTCGAGCGTGTCCATTACCCCGGGCTGACCAGCTTTCCTCAGCATGAGCTGGCGCGGCGGCAGATGAGCGATTACGGCGGCATCATCGCCTTCGAGCTCGCCGGTGGTCTGGAGGCCGGGCGTCGCTTCATGAATCGTCTCGAGCTGATTCAGCGCGCCGTATCGCTGGGCGACGCGGAAAGCCTGATCCAGCATCCGGCCAGCATGACCCACTCGGTGCTGAGCCCTGAAGAGCGCGCCGAGCATGGGATTTCCGAGACTCTGATCCGCCTTTCCGTGGGGCTCGAGACGCCGTCGGACATCCAGGCAGATCTGGCTCAGGCGCTGGAGGTCAGGGCGTAATCCGGATAGACAAAAGTCGTATTTCTTCTCCTTTAGTTAAACTCTGCCGCTCGGCTGCCGATGGAAGCTTTATAGCTGGAGATTTAACACCAGAGTTCTATGACCCATGGGAGCGGTACGATGAAGCATCTTTCCATCAAGTGGAGCCTGACGGCAGCCCTGGCCGCGCTGGTGCTGATGATCGGACTGATCAGTGGGTTGGGGTTCTATTCCAACAGCAGCAGTGAAGCTGCCCTGCACGAGCTGGCGGAAACCAACGCGCAGCTCTCCAACCTGGCCAACCGCGCCCAGGTCAACGTGCTGCGTGCGCAAACCTTCCTCGATCGCTATGCCGCCCACAGCGCTCAGGGCAACCCCGACCTCGGCCGCGAGAACCAGGAGATGGCCGTGACGGCGGTAGAGACCGCACAGGAGCGTTTCGCCGAGTTCCGGCAGATTGCCATCGCGCCTGACGATACCCGCGCACCCTACGTGGCCGCCATTGCCGAGGCATACGATGCCTATGTCAACGAAGGGCTGGTGCCGCTGCTGGATGCCGCGCCCTTCCTGGTACAGCGCCGACAGGACCAGTTGGCCGAACTGGGGGCAGGCCTGGACGAGGCCATGGAGGCCTTCATTGCCTACAGCGAGCAGCGTGGTGCCGTTGCCATCGCGCAGGTGAAAACCCTGAGCAATCGCATCGGGGCGACTGCCCTCGGTCTGCTGATCGTGGCCTTGGCCGCCGCCTTCTTCATTCGCCTCGCCATGATGCGGGCGGTCGTGACGCCCCTGCGCGAAGCCATTGCCCATTTCGAGCGTATCGCCGATGGCGACCTGACGGCTCGTATCGAAGACCGGGGGCGCAACGAGATCGGCCAGCTCTATGGCGCCTTGGGACGCATGCAGGAGAAGCTCAAGACGCTGGTGGTATCGCTGCGGCAGAGCAGTGAATTCGTCTTCACCGGTGCCGGAGAGATCGCCTCGGGCAGCCAGGACCTCTCATCCCGTACCGAGGAGCAGGCCGCCGCCCTGCAGCAGACTGCCTCCAGCATGGAGGAGATGGCCTCCACGGTGAGCAAGAATACCGACACCGCCATCGAGGCCGACCGGCTTGCCGCTTCGGCTTCGCAAACGGCCGAGGCAGGGGGAGAGGAGGTGGAGCGCACCGTCAAGCTGATGCGCGAGATTTCCGAGAGTGCCAAACGCATCAACGAGATCATCGGCGTGATCGACTCCATTGCCTTCCAGACCAACATCCTGGCGCTCAATGCCTCGGTCGAGGCGGCGCGGGCGGGCGAGCAGGGGCGCGGCTTCGCCGTGGTGGCAAGCGAGGTTCGCTCCCTGGCCAGCCGCAGTGCCGAGTCGGCCAGAGAGATCCGCAATCTGATCGAAGCCACGACCAGTCAGATCGGCACCGGTGCCGAGCAGGCCGAGCGCAGCGGCGAAACCATCAATGCCACCGTCGACTCGATCCGCCAGGTCACTGCGCTGATGGCCGAGATTTCCACCGCGACGCGGGAGCAGAACAGCGGCATCGAGCAGATCAATGCTGCGCTTACCGAAATGGATTCCGTCACCCAGCAGAATGCCTCTCTGGTGCAACAGACGAGTGCTGCTGCCTCCTCGCTGGAGCAACAGGCAAGCAGTCTGGCAGCGTTGATCGCCACCTTCCGCGTCGACGAAGATGCCATGTCGACTGCCGCCCCGGCCAAGCCGCAGGAGCCCCGCCGCCCCGAGCAGAGTCAAGCGACGCCGGAAACTGCCGATAAGCCTCGGCTTGCCAAGTTGGTCGACCCCAAGCCGAGCGGTTCCCGCAAGCGCACCGCTGCCGAAGAGGACTGGAGCGAGTTCTAGGCTGGAGCATCGAGGCCGGCTCTTGAAGAGTGGCTGTAATTTTTTGTGAAAACAACGATTTGTAGTAAAAGGCGCGACTAGACTGCGAGCAGGGAAGCCCGCAGAAGGAGCGCGACATGACGAGGGATTCGACAGCCAATGGCCTGCCTCGAGCCACGGCAGGCGAAACGCTGGCAGTAATGGGCGACGTCTACGTACCCAATATCGCCAAAGGGGTGATCATACGGCGGCCCAAGGTGGTGGGGGTGGCAGAGAAGCTTGGCCTGGATGAGCGGGCCATTCGTCGCCTGCAGACGCTCAACGAGAAGTACGGCCCGGGCCCGCTGATGCTGAACATGCCCGAGGGCAAGCCGATGGCATTGATCCTCGACCCCGACCACGCCAATCGGGTGCTCAACGAAACCCCCGAGCCGTTCGCCACTGCCGAATGGGCCAAGCGCAAGGCGCTGGAACACTTCGAGCCCGACATGGCGCTGGTTTCTCACGGGCCCGAACGGGCCGAGCGTCGTCGTTTCAATGAAGAGGTGCTACAGAGCGAGTGCCCAGTGCACGGCCTTGGGGCCCGCTTCGTTCAGGTGGTGGAGCAAGAGGCCAATGAGCTTCTCACCCAGGTCGAACGACACTCCGACAAGCTCGATTGGGATATGTTCGAAGCGACCTGGAACCGCGTGGTGCGCCGCGTAGTGCTGGGCGATACCGCCCGCGACGACCATGCTCTGACGGAGATGCTGGAGAAGCTGCGCAGTGCGGCCAACTGGGCCTTCTTCCACCCGGGGCACGACCGGGTGAAGGACGAGTTTCTCGAGCGCGTTCGTACCTATCTCAAGCGCGGAGAAGAGGGCAGCCTGGCGGGGGAAGTCGCCCGAGTGTCAACCAACGACACCACCCAGCCCGAGCATCAGTTTCCTCAGTACCTGTTCGCCTTCGACCCTGCAGGCATGGCCACTTTCCGTGCCCTGGCGTTGCTTGCCGCTCACCCCAATCAGGCCGAGCGGGCTCAGGCCGAGATAGCCGAGAATGCCGGTAAACCCGCCCCCGAGCTCGATTTCCTGCGCGCCTGTCTGCTCGAGTCGCTGCGGCTGTGGCCCACCACGCCAATGGTGCTGCGCCAGACCACCGAGGCAACCGAGTGGGAGAACGGCACCATGCCGGCAGAAACGTCGATCCTCATCCTGGCGCCCTATTTCCATCGCGATGATCGCCACCTGGATGAAGCCGATCGCTTCAATCCCGACCTCTGGCTGGAGCCGGATGCCGCAGGCGACTGGCCGCTGATCCCCTTCAGCGGCGGTACCGGCATCTGCCCGGGGCGCCGGGTGGTGCTGACGGTGACCAGCCACATGCTGGCCAGGCTGCTGCAAGGCCGGGAGTTCCAACTGAACCCGCCGACCCGCCTGCTCAGCAGCAAACCGATGCCGCCGCTGCTCAACAACTACGATCTGGAGTTCAAGGTCGGTAGTAGACAGTGAATGCTAGAGCCTACCAGTGACAGCGCGAGGCTGAAACATAAGGGAACAGTGTCGCTCAGCTGAGGGCTCGCTGCTTTCGCCTCCGGGTCTTGTCGTCGTACATGCGCTCGTCGGCCAGGGTAAGCACTTCCTGGGCAGGCACCTCGGTGGAGCTGGCGCCGCCGAGGCTCAAGCGAAGCTCCAGCGTCAGTCGTTTGCCGTCGGCGGTGGTGATGCTGCAGCGCTGGCCTTCGATATGCGTTCTGATCAGGCTGGCCAGGCGGTTCGCGGCCGTGAGGTCCGCGGAAGGAAACAGGACGACGAATTCGTCACCGCCGTAGCGGGCCAGGATGTCGCTGGCGCGGCAGTGCACCTGCAGGCGCTCGGCCACCGTGGTGATGAGCTGGTCGCCTGCCACATGGCCGTAGCGGTCGTTCACTACCTTGAGTCCATCGACATCCACCATCAAGACGGCAAAATCCAGGCTCGGCGTCTGCCCCTTGCCCTGGACGCTCAGCTGCAGGGCCGATTCGAAGAAACCACGGTTGTAGAGCCCTGTCAGCCCGTCGCGCTCCGCCGTTTTCTTCAGCGCGAGGTGCAGCAGCTTGTTCTCGGTGGCTGCCGCCAACTGATCGACGAAAAGGGTCAGCATGCGCTCCAGCCGACCATCCAGCTTAGGCGCACGTACGATCAGCCAGCCCTCGTACTGGCTGAGGCGGCCCGCCATGGAGGTGGCATAAAGCTGCTCGCCGACACTCTTCTCGCGCAGCTTGACCACACTTTCCTGCCGATCGTGGAGCTTTGCCAGCAGGCCGCCCAGCCGTCGCTCATCCTCGGCGCCGAGCTGCAGACCTGCCACGGCGGCGTAGCGTGTCACCTCGGGCCGATTGCGCTCCTGCAAGAACACGGCGAATCCGTACTCGGGGAAATCGGCATGCAGATGCTTCAGAGAGTCGTCCAGCAGCATATGAATGTTCGAGGCGCTGTTGGCGACGCCGCCCAATTCGAGCAGAGCGTGGAAGACCCGGTTCTGGAACTTGATCTCACGCATGCTACGACCGAGCTGACGGTTTTGCCCGTACATCACATAGGCGATGGCCAGAAAATAGGCCACGGCACCGGCCCCCTGGTAGATGTCCAGCCCGGTGCTGACGTATGGCCGAATCTCGAAGCCGGTCAACGCGCTCCAACCCAGGGCGCCACCGGCGAACAGTGCCATGGAGACCAGCATGCGGCGCGGGCCAGCTACCACCATGTTGTTCATGAAGCAGGCGAGTGCGATTGAGAGCGTGGCCAGCACGTAAAAATCCAGCACGCTGCACCACACGCCAAACAGCAGGCTGTCGAACAGTAGATTCTTGAACTCGGCTTGCTTCGAGTCCTGGGCTTGGGCCGCGTGCAGGTAGGCGATTGCCGGCCATAGCAATAGCAGCAGCCCCGGTAGAATCAGCGACCAGCCGCTTCCTTCTACCAGGGCGATCCATACCGTGAGGCCGAAAGTGTGGAGAAAGGCAAAGGCACGGGGAGGCAGCGTTGCCAGGGCGAGTCGATGAGGACGCCTGGCACCGAACGGCTTGTGAGAGAGAGCCTTGAATGTCAGCAAGATCTCAGTCTGTGTTGAAGGCCAAATGGATGAGACGGCGTTAACACATCGAGTCTGGAGCGTCTCGTGCGAATTTCCATTAGCCTAGCATTAGTGAAAGCAGTAGACAGTATCGATGAATGAGATCGTTCGTATTCAGGCCACCCCTTTATCGAATGAGTGGGTGAAGATAAGTGGCCATGACGCATCGAGAGTGCCAAGGCGCTACACTGTAGCGAGGTCTCAGTGCTAGGAAGCTCATCATGACAGCCCCCACCAAGCCACTGTTCTGGCGCGATGCACGCATGCCCCATGTGGAGCTGCGCAAGGTAGAGGATGGACGCAAGGTCTGCTACGCGCCGCACAGTCATATTCAATGGTCGCTGGGGGCGATCACCGCGGGGGAGAGTACCTTCCGCTACCTGGACGAACGCCATCACGTAAGGGCCGGTACCCTGGTGATGATGAACCCCGGCTGGATGCACGCCTGCAGTGCCATCGAGGACCGACCCTGGGGCTACCTGATGCTCTACGTGGATGCCGAATGGCTTACCGCACTGCGCTACCAGGCGGGATTGTTGGATACACCGTACTGGCAGGACATCGCCACAGCGGTGATAGACGAGAACGAGTGGTACATGGGGTACTGCCGCATGGCAGCCTGCCTGTTGGACCCCAACCGTGACCTGCTCGACAAGCAGACCGAAGTGGTGGAATACCTCTCGGCGCTGATGCACCGACTGGCCGGCCAACCGGCACGGCCGATAGCTCAGGCGCCGGCCACGTTGATGGCATTGGCCGCCTATCTGGACGAGCATGCCAGCGAGGAAATATCGCTGGACGACTTGTGCGAGCGGAGCGGCTACAGTGCCGGCCACCTGATTCGCGCCTTCAAGCGCCATTTCGGCTTCACGCCGCATGCCTATCTGGTCAATCGGCGCATCCAGCTCGGCCAGCACGAGCTGAAGAACGGCACTCCGATTGCCGAAGCAGCGCTGAACGCAGGCTTTGCCGACCAGCCGCACTTTCAGCGCACCTTCAAGCGCATGGTGGCGGCTACGCCGCAGCAGTATCGCCAGCCCTCACTCGAGCAATAGGCTCTCACTCAAGCAATAAGCCCTTAAGCAATAAGCCCTTATTCGAGCAATAGGTAAAGGCAGCTGGCGGCCAGCAGCAGTGCAAGGGTGCGGTTGATCGTCACCAGCACCGCCGGGCGGTGCACATAGCGGCGCAGAAAGGCGCCGGCATAGACCCAACTGCCCAGCGACAGCCAGCAGATCGGCAGATAGAGGGCGGCGAACAGCAACACCTGATTCAGATCGCTGCCGCTGGTGTAGGCGCCGATGCCCGATGCCGACGCCAGCCACGCCTTGGGGTTGAGCCACTGCATCAGGGCTCCCGTCATGAATCCCGGTGCCCGTTGGGCCTCGTTCTCGGGCAGGCGGCCGTCGTCGCGAAACAGCCGCCAGCTCAGGTAGAGCAGGAACGTCACACCGGCCCAGCGCAGCGCCTGGTCGAGACCCGACACCAGCGCCAGTGCCGAATAGAGCCCCAGCCCCACGGCTATGAACAGCGCAATGAAGCCTAGCGTGGCGCCAGTGACGAACACCAACCCCTGGGTAAGCGGATAGCGCGTACCGCTGCTCAGGCATACCAGGTTCACCGGCCCGGGCGAGATCGAAGCCGCAAGGGCAAACGCCGACATCGGCAGAATCATGGCAAGGCTCATCGTCATCCTCCAGGGTGGCAATGGGCCTGAGTCTGCCGCTGCGGCGCGGTGCGGTATTGAAGGAAATTGATGTACGAATCTCCCCCGCGCCGTTCAGGCGGGAGGAATGTTCGCATTGAAGCGGAACATGTTGTCCGGGTCCCAGGTTCTCTTCAGTGCTTGCAATCGTTCGTACTTGCTGCCGAATGTGGCTCTGGTGATTTCATTCTGATTTTCCAGAAAACCTGGGTAGTTGAGGTAGAAGCCGCCGCATGAGTAGCGTGCAAAATCCGTCACGGCATTGCGTGCCCAGGCGATATTGGGCTCATCGTCGGTGTGATCGGTCCATACGGATTCGGCAGCAAGTAGATAGGCAGCCTTGCGCCCGCCGAAAGCGGTCTCGTGCTCGGCCACGCGTGCTACCGCGCCACCCATGTGCCATAGCACCAGCGTCGTCAGCGGTGAGGGGCGGGCAGCGGCATGCTCCAGGAGCCGCTCGATTGCCTCATCGCTCAGGGCTTCCTCGGTCACGGTGCGACCCTTCCAGTAGTAAAGATTCCCCTGGGGAAAGCCTGGATCGAGCATGGATTGAATATCCGTCCAGCGCATCGTGCCGCTGAAATCGAACAGCGGTTCCGAGACGGTTCGCAACGGCCGCAATGCTTCCTCACCTTCGGCCGGAGCGCCCGCATACGCACCGAGAAAAGCGATGGCCGGTTTACCACGGGCTTCCAGGACCGGAAAATCCGGCGCATCCGGTACCGTCATCGAGGTGACCAGAGTCGATACCTCATCACAGGTCTTGGCGGTGAAGTCACGATACGCCTGATAACACTTCTTACGCTCTTCAGCCGGATAAGCCACGAAGGTGAAAAAGACCTCCGGCCCGACAGGGTGCAATTGGAACTCGAAGGTGGTCACCACGCCGAAGTTGCCACCGCCGCCTCGCAGGCCCCAGAGCAGCTCGGGGTTCTCGCTTTCGCTGGCATATACCACTTCGCCGCTGCCGGTGACCACTTCGGCACGAACCAGATTGTCACAGGTGAGCCCGTAGCGACGGCGAAGCCAACCGAGACCGCCGCTCAGACAGAGCCCGGCCACCCCCGTCTGCGAAACCACGCCCATTGGCGTGGCAAGGCCGTGTACCTGCGCCTCGCGATCCACGTCTTCCAACAGTGCGCCGCCCTGGACACGTGCGAGGCGTTTGTCGGCGTCCACGACCACGCCGCGCATCGGCGAGAGATCTATCGCCATGGCGTCGTCTCCCACTGCCGTGCCGGCCACGTTATGGCCGCCGCCGCGTACGGAGATCGGCAGGCCGTGCTCGCGGGCAAATCTTACTGCAGCCAGGACATCCGCCGTTCCTCGACAGCGCGCGATGAGCGCCGGCCGCCTGTCGATCATGCCGTTCCATACCTGGCGTGCCCGGTCGTACTGCGGGTCGTCCGGACGAATCAGGTGGCCACCCAGGGCCGTATCCAGTGCTTCGATAGCCGTCTTGTTCATGGCCGTTCTCCCGTGTGATGTGATTGTTATCGTGCTAATACGGGACGGATCCTTCGCTCCGTGAGAAAAAGTCTATCGATGGCCAGTCGAGTGGCGGAGCGGCGAAAGCGGCAAATCAGCGAGGCGTTTGCGTCAAGTCGCGCCCGTCGGCTGTCGGTCCTCAGCGGCTATAGTGCAATTACTACAACGATAAGATGAGTGAGGGGGGAGTCATGCATGACGTGACGGTGGTGCTGGTCAAGGGTGGCATGCCTTCCACGGCGGTGGCCCCGGTCGAGGTATTCAGTACGGCAGGTGTGCTGTGGAACATGATGTGCAGCAAGCCGGCCGAGCCGCTCTTTCACGTGCGCACCGTGACCCAGGACGGCCGGCCCGTATGCACGGCCGTTCCATTGACTCTGCAACCGGACTGCGCCATCGACGAGGTCGAGTCCACCGAGCTCATCGTCGTGTCGGCCATCGGTGCCGACCTTGAGGCTGCCTGCCCACTGAATGCGGACCTCTACCCTTGGTTGCGTGCCTGGCATGCTCGCGGAGTGATGATCGCAGGCGTTTGCGCCGGTGCCGCGTTGGTGGCGGAGGCGGGGCTGCTCGATGACCGTCCGGCCACGACTCACTGGGCAGTCGTCGATGCCTGTCGGCGGCGGTATCCGCGGGTGTGCTGGCAGCCCGAGCGCATCCTGACCGAGTCGGACAACGTGCTGTGTAGCGGTGGGGTATACGCCTCGGTAGATCTCAGCCTTTATCTAGTCGAGAAGCTGTGCGGCCACAAGGTGGCGATGGAAACGGCACGTGCACTGGTGCTGGAAACGCCACGTGCCTGGCAGACGGGTTACGGTACCGAACCGCCGGAGTGCTCCCACGAGGATCGTGGCATCCGCAACGTGCAGGAGTGGCTATTTCGCAACTTCACCGAGGCGGCGCCGCTGGGCAAGCTCGCCGGTTTCATCGGCATGAGTGCCCGCACCCTCGAGCGCCGCTTCAAGGCCGCTACCGGCGAGACACCGCGACAGTATCTGCACCGGGTGCGTATCAACGCGGCACGCCACCTGTTGGAGAATGAATGGCAATCGGTGCAGGCCGTCTGCAACGCGGTCGGCTACGATGACGTGAGCCATTTCCGGCGACTCTTCAAACGCTACACCGGTGTCACGCCGCAGCAGTATCGAGAACGCTTCAGGGCATCCGAAAACGTCGCTGCTGCCGGGCGTGCTCCGCACCGCTGATGCAGGCCGCCCGGGCCCCTCAAATGGCTTCCAACAGCAGCTTGGCCGTAGGCTCGGAGGAGGGCGGGTTCTGCCCGGTGATCAGCTTGCCGTCCTGGCGGGCATAAGGGGTAAACACATCCGCCTTTGAGTAATGAGCGCCACCCTCCTTGAGGGCGTTCTCCACCAGATGAGGTACCACCTCGGTAAGGCCGACCGCCGCTTCCTCGTCGTTGCTGAAGCCGGTGACCTGACGGCCGCGAATGATCGGATTGCCATCGGGATCGCGAGCGTGGATCAGCACGATGGGCGCGTGGCACACGGCGGCCACCGGCTTCTGCTGCGCCCAGAAGGTTTCGACCAGGCGGATCGAATCCGCATCGTCGACCAGATCCCAGAGTGGACCGTGGCCGCCGGGGTAGAAGATGGCGTCGAAATCGTCGGCGCTGACCTCGCTCAGCTTGTGTGTATTGGCCAGCGCCTGCTGGGCCTGATCGTCCTGCTGGAAGCGACGGGTCGCGTCTGTCTGGCTCTCCTCGGCGTCGCTCTTCGGGTCCAGCGGTGGCTTGCCGCCCTTGGGCGAGGCCAGCACCACCTCGGCGCCGGCATCCAGGCAGACGTAGTAGGGAGCCGCCAGCTCCTCCAGCCAGAAGCCGGTGGGCTCGCCGGTATCGCCGAGGCGGTCGTGGGAAGTCAGGACCATCAGAATGCGTGGGCTCATGAGGCTCTCCTTTCTCGATGCCGGTGGCAACCGGGTCCATGGGGGTCGAAAGGCTATACAGGAGCGTAGCGTGTCCACCGCCGCAAGGCCTAATTTCAAGATTCACCCACCCGGGCTCGGTCAGGGCTACTCTATGAGGTGCGTCGTCCGTGACGCCGGGCGGATAGCGATGACGTCACCGGTTGCAGGCCCAAGGTTTTTCTATGGCTGATCAGACAGACACGAAAAACGCACGAACGACCCTGAGTGCTTCCCAATGGACGTGTATTGAGCTCTTCAAGGGGCTCGGGCATGAAAAAGCCGTATCTGGCGAGCTGGAAATCACGATTAACTTTCATCCTGACCGATTGACCTCATCGGGGATTCCTCTGCTGCACGCGATTGCCAAGGACGGTGTGCTCAAGTCCCAGTTCGAAACAGGGACCAGCAATGGGGGGCTGAGCGCTTTTCCGGGTGGTGGGCGATGGGCGTGGGAAAGTCGCGCATTCAAGGGCTCCTACGATAGCTGTGAGCCTTCTGCACGTCCGAAGTATGGCGCCTTGAATTACAAGAAGCTTGGTTCGGGAGGCTCTCCTCGCTTCGGCTCCTCGTATTTCAAGCTCAAGCCGGAGTTGCTGGAGCGGACCACGTTCTGTTACCCGGAAAGCTTTTTTGGGCCCAGGAGCTATGGCGCCGGATGTCGGGTAGGCCACTTGATCGAGATGGCGGATGCCGACGAGACGGATTTGCTTGATAACTATATCGAAGCGCATATTCATGGTGTCATAGCGATACATGAAGATATCCAGGCGTTGGTCCTGGACCCGAGTTACAAGCACACTGAAGTCGAGGAATTGGCCGGGAAGTTACCTTTTGAAACGATGTGGCATTCGGGATTCCGGCTGTCGACCGAAACAATGGCCAGGCACCCTGACTATCGTGGACATGAGATTGTCAGAGTCGGTGAGGAAATCGCCGTCGATGATTGGCTGACTCCGAAAATAATAGGTCAGGCCGTGAATGAACGCATCGAGGATGCTCAAAAGTTGAAGAAAGTATGGCACTACTTGGCCCGCTTCGGAGACCAGAACCTGTAAACGCCGGTGCGTTCGTTCAGGCACGCGCTCGTTCGAACGATCATTGCTATCGAGGCTAGACTGCGAATGGACCTGACACGCAGCCAAGGAGGAGAAACATGTTGCTCGAAGGTTCCTGCCACTGCGGCGCGGTTCGTTTCAGCGTCGAGTCGCCGCATCCTTACCCTTACCAGCGCTGCTACTGTTCGATCTGCCGCAAGACCGCCGGTGGGGGCGGCTACGCCATCAACCTGAGTGGGCTCGCCGAGACACTGCAGGTCGAGGGAGCAGAGCATCAGGGTATTTATCATGCCGTGATCGACGGCCGAAAGAGCTCCGGCGAGCGCCACTTCTGCAAACAGTGCGCCTCGGCGCTATGGGTTTTCGATCCCGACTGGCCCGAGCTGGTACATCCGTTTGCATCGGCCATCGACACCGAACTGCCGGTGCCGCCGGAGCGGGTCCATCTACTGCTGGACAGCAAGGCCGCCTGGGTGGAAGTCGAGACGAAGCAAGGTGACCAGTGCTTCGCCGGCTATCCCGAGGAGAGCATCGCCGAGTGGCATCAGAGCCGGGGGCTGGAAATGCCTTGAGCGTTTCGGTCAGGCAGGCTCACTTTCGCCCCAGGTTGTCGATGGCGCCTTTCCTCAGCACCTTCAGCAGGCCGGTGCGGCACGCTCTGAACAGGGGATAGAGCCGTGCCGTGCGCTCGGGGCTGGCAAACAGCCGATACATCAGGCGATTGAACAGGCCGCTGCGGGTCCCGAGCAGAGTAAGGCGGTGCAGGGCTTCGCTGCCGTGATACCAGCGTTCGCCTACCTGCAGGGCAAAGCCATCGTCCAGGTCGAAGCCCATGGCGGTCAGTTCGCGGCGCGCCTCGCTGTCCTGCCTGGCATCGATCAGTTCGAGTTCGCCCACGTCCCGGCGGACACGCTGCCAGCGCACGTAGCTTCGGCACATGGGGCACTCGCCGTCGTACACCAGGCGAAGCTGGGGCTTCGATATGCTATTATCGCGGGCTTGAGTTTCGAGACCTTTTTTTCCGCTCATGCCGCTTCCCATTGCTTCAAGCGTTCTATTTCCATTCTCGTTACATCGAGCCGTTGTGCAAGAAGCGAAGTCTCTTCACCATGGCGAAGGGAAGATCCCCTGATCGATGAAGGCCTGGGTGCGAGTACGATATCGCTCCGTTGCCCCCTCCGCTTCTTCACCCCGTGCCGTTGATACGATAGGAGCGTAAAAGTCTTCGCTTCTATCGGCGCAGTTACGGCACCAGGCATGCCAACCTACCTGGACCTCGCCATGGCCGGAAAGCCCGACGGTCAAGGCATGGTGAAATCTGGAGAGGGGGTAATCACGATACCACCGTGGCAACGACTCGAGCATATCGGGCAACGCCAGATCGATTTCGTAGAATGTCTGGGTGCGGTAGGAGAACCAGCGCGCCTGCATCGTCTGCGGCGCAGGGAGCGGGGCGCCGAAGCTGTAGGTGCCGCTGTAAGGCGGTTGTTGATCAAAGCCCTCCAGCAAATCGCCGTTAGGTCCGCTCCAGGTGTCATTGAACGTGAGAGTTTCCACCCACACCGGCCAGCCGGCTGGGCCGCCGACAGTCTGGAGCGAGAACTCATGGCTGCGAGTCTCCGACTTGCAGGCAGACACGGAGATGCTAAGCGCAAGAAGCAAGCCAAGACGCAGAAGGCTACTTTGCCAGGAGGCTGGCGCGCATCTGGCGCGGTGAAAATAGGGTGTGGCGTGGGTATTCATGGCGTCGATTCAGCGATCCCATAGGCCTTCGAAGAGAAAGGCGAGTCAATGGTTAACCTTGGCAGGCTAATTAATTAGCTTACGCATTTATTCGCCAATGAAAATGGCGAATGTCTTACAGTGGTAATGGGAAATTTCTGACGAAGGGCGCTAGCCAGCTAAAAAATACTGGTGCAGAAGAAAATGAATCTGGTCTTTATGTATCTTAATATGTGGTTGTGATAAATAATGTGCGCGAGGTGTAATCGTCATGTCTGAAGGTTACAGAACACCACCCAACCAGATCGACATGCAGCGTGCCGAGCGCAAGATCCGTTCTGCGGGAACGCTCGGCTTCGTGCTTTTCGGCATAGCGGTGGGCGTGGCCTATCTGCTCTTGCCTGTGTTCATCGCTTTTCCCGTCGAGCTCGGGGAGCGCCTGGCCTTTGCCGTGCGTGCCGGCGCCGTGGTGCTGTTCTGCGTGCTGGTGGGCGTCGGTCTGGTCTCGACCACCCGCCGGTTTTCGCCTGAGGACATCGGCGGCTCGGCTGCCGGGCCGCCGAGCGAGAGGCTCGCCATCTATGTGGCGTTTTTGCAGAACACCCTGGAGCAAGCGGTCTTGGCGGTCGGGTTCTATGTTGCCTACGCCAGCCTGGTGGCAGGGGCGTGGCTCTCGCTCATTCCTGTCAGCGTGGCGTTCTTCATTGTCGGCCGCGTGCTGTTTCTGCGTGGCTACCGGCAAGGCGTGGAAGGGCGTGCGCTGGGCATGGTGCTGACCATGACCCCTGCCATCGTGGGCTATCCGGTCGTGTTTATCCTAATCTTGACTAACGCAATCAGTACCTGAACTGAAAATTTTCCCCGCCAGGACCTGACAGGAGAGCTTTCATGGACGAATCGAAGCAACGCGAGCTGATCGAGCAGTACATCGCTGCCTATAACGACTTCGACATCGAAGGAATGCTGGCCGTCCTGGCACCGGACGTCGAGTTCGAGAATTACTCGGGCGAGGAGTTGACGGCCTCGGCGAGCGGTATCGAGGAGTTTCGTCTGCTCGCACAGCGGGCCAAGGGGCTCTTCACCGAGCGCTTTCAGCGTGTGACCTCTCTGGTTTTCAGTCAGGACGGCGCTACGGCAGAGATCGATTACCGCGGCCGCCTGGCGCAGGACATTCCCGGCGGGCCGAAGGCGGGAAGCCTGCTCGAACTGAATGGCACTACCGAGTTCACGTTCGGCGGGGAGCGGATCGTCAGAATCGTCGACCGTAGCTAAATTGGCCATCGGCCGCCATGGGAAACCTAAATGGAAGCAAACATCGCCATACGTGAAGAAACAGCTGCCGATATCGATGCCATACACGACCTAACTGTCGCGGCTTTTCGAGAAATGGAACACAGCAGCTATACCGAGCAGTTCATCGTCGCCGAATTACGCGCCGCTGGCGCCTTGGCAGTATCGCTAGTGGCGGAGAGGGAAGGTCGGGTGGTGGGCCATATCGCTTTCTCGCCGGTAAGCGTCTCGGATGACACCACGGGCTGGTATGGCTTGGGGCCGGTTTCCGTACTGCCGGAATACCAGCGGCAGGGTATCGGGAAGGCGCTGATCGAAGAGGGCTTGGCTCGGCTGCAAGCCATAGGCGCCCAAGGCTGCTGTCTCGTCGGCCACCCTGAGTATTACGTCAAGTTCGGGTTCCGTAATGTGCCTGGGCTCGTCTACGAGGGAGTGCCAGCGAAGTATTTCTTCGCTTTGCCCTTCGGCGATCATGTTCCGCAGGGTAGCGTTACCTTCCATGAAGCTTTTCTTGCGGATGGGCAATCATGAAAACCCAGTACTACACCGCAGCCAGTCTCGATGGCTTCATTGCCACGGAAGAGGATTCCCTGGAGTGGTTGTTCACTCTGGGCGACCTGAGCGACTCCAGCTATCCGGCGTTCATCGCCGAGGTGGGGGCGTTGGCCATGGGGGCTTCCACCTACGAGTGGATCCTGCGCAATGCCGATACCGTGGCGGCCGAAACCGGCTCGCCATGGCCCTACACCCAGCCGACCTGGGTGTTCACCCATCGTAACCTGGCGATTCCCGAAGGAGCGGACGTTCGCTTCGTGCAGGGGGAGGTGGGGCCTATCCATGAAGAGATGCGTGCAGCTGCGGGCGGAAAAAACCTCTGGATCGTCGGTGGTGGCGATCTGGCGGGGCAGTTTCACGATGCCGGCCTGCTCGATGAGCTCATCGTCCAGATTGGTTCCGTTACCCTGGGCAAGGGTAAACCGCTATTTCCACGCCGCGTGCTGAGCCCAACCCTGCGCCTCGAATCGGTACGCCAGATGGGTACCGGTATGGTCGAGTTGCGGTATGGGGTGGTCGCAAGGGAGGCATCGCATTGAAGAAAGTCCTGGTGGTTACCGGCGGCAGCCGGGGCATCGGTGCGGCCACCGCCCGCCTGGCCGCGGCCAGAGGCTACGCCGTGTGCATCAACTATCGCCACAACGAGGCGGCAGCGCAGGCCGTAGTCGAGGAGATCGCCCACGCCGGCGGCAAAGCCATTGCCATAGCGGGCGATGTCGGCCACGAGGCCGACGTGATGCGCCTGTTTGCCGAAGTCGACGAGAAGCTCGGACCGGTCACGGCGCTGGTCAACAACGCCGGTATCCTGGAAAGGCAGATGCGAGTGGAGGAGATGGACGCCGCGCGCCTGAACCGGGTACTGACCACCAACGTGATCGGCAGCTTTCTCTGCGCCCGGGAGGCCGTACGGCGGATGTCGACCCGGCACGGCGGGCAGGGCGGGGCGATCGTCAACGTCTCCTCCATCGCCTCGCGGCTCGGCGCGCCGGATGAGTACGTCGATTACGCCGCTGCCAAAGGCGCCATCGACAGCTTCACCATCGGCCTGGCCAAGGAGGTCGCGGGCGAGGGCATCCGTGTCAACGCCGTGCGCCCCGGGGTGATCTACACCGAGATCCATGCCAGCGGGGGCGAGCCCGACAGGGTCGAGCGCGTGAAGGCGGGCGTGCCCATGCAGCGCGGCGGCCAGCCGGAAGAGGTGGCCCGCGCCATCCTCTGGCTGCTCTCCGACGAAGCCTCGTACTCTACCGGCACGCTGTTGGACGTAACTGGCGGAAGATAGCGGTGCGGAGTATCAGGCGGGGAAGGGAGGCAATAGCCGTGCTGTTCAAGAAGGCGTTTCTCGAAAAGATTCGTGATGGCCGCGTGACGTTGGCCTTTCGGCGCTGGCAGCGACCAACCGTAAAGTCAGGAGGTACGCTGCTTACCGCCGTGGGCGAGCTGCCCATCGTGTCGGTGACTCAGGTCGCGCTCGAGGAGATCTCCGAGCAGGATGCGGTGCAGGCTGGCTATGAATCCCGCGAGGCACTGCTGCGCGAACTCTCCCGGCGTAGTGAAGGTGAGTTCTACAAAATCGAGCTGGGTGAGTTGCGCCCCGATCCTCGGATAGCCCTTCGCGAATCGACGGAGCTGACGAATGAGGAAATCCGGGGCTTGCGCGAGCGTTTGCGGCGGCTGGATGAGCGAGCCGCACATGGGCCGTGGACTCGAAAGACGCTGGAAGTGATAGGGAACCGTCCCGGTGTCCGCGCTGGGGAACTGTGCGAGATGATGGATCTGGAGAAGGAAGCCTTCAAGCTCAACGTGCGCAAGCTCAAGAATCTGGGCCTGACAGAGAGCCTGGGCACGGGCTATCGGCTCTCTCCGCGGGGCCGGAGAGTGCTCGAAGCACTGCAACATGAGGACTGCACCATAGTGAGAGAGCCGAGTACGACGACCTGAGAGCGGCCATGCTTTAGCCTAATGTCTATGTTGCTTTCAGCGTTACTCAACGTTAATTTGCGTAAACAAAGCCGCAGAGACGGCTCTGACGAAAAAACACAAGTATGCAGGGAACTACCCGGTAACCAGTTTGCCGGGTAGATTCTTGTTTGCCCTACCGCCAGGCTCCCCACGGCTTCATCCTCCGCCTCACGACGTATCGTCGAGCTTTCCCCCTTGCCGTCGGTTACCGAAAGCACCCGGGCGGTGTGATAGACTGCGCGCCTCGGCCTGCGCCAGCAACACTTCCCCATCGGTAGCCCGTCATGGAAATCAAAGTCAATTTTCTCGAAAATCTCAGGCTTGAAGCCAAGTTTGACGATTTCACCGTCATTACCGACCAGCCCATTCGCTACAAGGGCGACGGCTCGGCACCAAGCCCGTTCGACTACTTCCTGGCGTCTTCCGCGCTGTGTGCGGCCTACTTCGTGCGGGTCTACTGCCTGGCGCGCAACATCCCCACCGAGAACATCCGCCTCTCGCAGAACAACATCGTCGACCCGGAGAACCGCTATAACCAGATCTTCAAGATCCAGGTCGAACTGCCGGAAGACATCTCCGAGAAAGACCGCGAGGGCATCCTGCGTTCCATCGACCGCTGCACCGTCAAGAAGGTGGTGCAGACCGGCCCCGAGTTCCAGATCGAGACGGTGGAGAACCTCGACGAGGACGCCCAGGCCCTGCTGATGGTGCAGCCCGACGAGGCCTCCTACACCTGGATCGAGGGCAAGGACCTGCCGCTGGAACAGACCATCGCCAACATGTCCGCCATGCTGGCGGAGCTGGGCATGAAGATCGAGATCGCCTCCTGGCGCAACATCGTGCCCCACGTGTGGTCGCTGCACATTCGTGATGCCGCCTCGCCGATGTGCTTCACCAACGGCAAGGGCGCCACCAAGGAGAGCGCGCTGTGCTCGGCGCTGGGCGAGTTCATCGAGCGCCTGAGCTGCAACTTCTTCTACAACGACCAGTTCTTCGGCGAAGAGATCGCGGGTAGCGCCTTCGTCCACTATCCCAACGAGGAGTGGTTCAAGCCCGGGCCCAACGACGAGCTGCCCGCAGGCATCCTCGACGACTACACCCGCGAGATCTACGACCCGGAGGGCGAGCTGCGCGGCTCGCACCTGATCGACACCAATTCCGGCAAGCGGGAGCGGGGCATCGTCGCCTTGCCCTTCGTGCGCCAGTCGGACGGCGAGACGGTCTACTTCCCCTCCAACCTGATCGAGAACCTCTACCTCAGCAACGGCATGAGCGCCGGCAACACGCTGCCTGAAGCGCAGGTGCAGTGTCTCTCCGAGATCTTCGAGCGGGCGGTGAAGCGCGAGATCCTCGAACAGGAACTGGCGCTGCCGGACGTGCCCATGGAGGTGCTCGAGCGCTACCCGGGCATCCTCGAAGGCATCCAGGCGCTGGAGGCCCAGGGCTACCCGGTGCTGGTCAAGGACGCCTCGCTGGGCGGCCAGTTCCCGGTCATGTGCGTGACCCTGATGAACCCGCGCACCGGCGGTGTGTTCGCCTCCTTCGGTGCCCACCCCAGCTTCGAGGTGGCACTGGAGCGCAGCCTCACCGAGCTGCTGCAGGGCCGCAGCTTCGAGGGTCTGAACGACTTCCTGCCGCCGACCTTCAATTCCCAGGCCGTCTCCGAACCCAACAACTTCGTCGAGCACTTCATCGACTCCTCGGGGCTGGTCTCCTGGCGCTTCTTCAGTGCCAGGAGCGAGTTCGAGTTCGCCGATTGGGACTTCTCCGGCAGCGGTTCCAACAGTACGGATGAAGAAGCAGCCACGCTGTTCGGCATTCTGGAAGAGCTGGGGCTCGAGGCCTACATGGCCGTGCACGAGGACCTGGGCGCGCCGGTGTGCCGCATCCTGGTGCCGGGCTACTCCGAGGTGTACCCGGTGGAGGACCTGATCTGGGACAACACCAACATGGCGCTGGACTACCGCGAGGACATCCTCAACCTCCACGCCCTGAGCGACGAGCAGCTCGCCGGGCTGCTTGAGCGCCTGGAGGAGAGCCAGCTCGACGAGCACATGGACATCATCACCCTGATCGGTATCGAGTTCGACGAGAACACCGTGTGGGGCCAGCTCACCATCCTTGAGCTGAAGCTGCTGATCCACCTGGCGCTTGGGCAGCACGAAGAGGCCCTGGAGCGGGTCGAGATGTTCCAGCAGTACAACGACAACACCGTGGAGCGCGGGCTGTTCTACCAGGCCATGGCCGCGGTGCTGGAGATCGTGCTCGACGACGAGCTGGAACTCGACGACTACCTGCACAACCTCACCCGCATGTTCGGTGAGAAGACCATGGCCGCGGTGGTCGGCTCTGTCACCGGCGAGGTACGTTTCCATGGCCTCACGCCCACCAACATGCAGCTCGAAGGCCTGGAGAAGCATCAGCGTCTGATCGAGAGCTACAAGAAGCTGCACGCCCACCGCGCCAGGCGCGCAGGGGCGTGCACTCCCACCTGAGCGAAGGCGCTAGGTGCTCCGGGCTCTCAAGGGTTCCGCCTGGCGCAGCACGAAGGCCAGCGCCTCGGCGAAGCCGTCCATCACCGGAAGGCCGTGGCGCCTGGCAAGCTGCGCGCCGCGTCCGGCGAAGGCGCCGGAGCCCAGTACGATGGCTCGAGCCCCCTCCGCGCGGGCTCCCTCGCAGAGGCTCGCCAACCGCGTCTCGGCCAGGGTGGTGCGCGCCGCGGTCTCGCTCACGCCGATGCCGGTGGCCACGACGCGGCAGCGCTCCTTCACGCCGTAGTACTCGCAGAGCGACTCAATGGTGGCCACGGCGCCCTCGAAGGTGGTGATCACCGTGAAGGGGCCGCCGGTGGCGTCCGCGCGGCGAATGCCGGCCTCCGCCAGGCTGATCACCGGGGCGCCGGTCAGAGCGCGGGCCTCGGCGACGGCGATGTCATCGAAGCAGGCGAGGATATAGCCGGCGTAGCCTTGCGCCATGCGGCTTTCGATCAGCGCCATCACGTGGCCGGCGGCGCGGGTCTTGTCCTGCCCGCTTTCCACCGCTCGGGGCCCTTGGTGCGGGCTCTCCGCCTCGATGATCACGCCGGGCGGTGCCTGGGCCTGCAGCACCTCCCGCACTCGCTGGGTGACGGTCGGGTTGGTGTTGGGGTTGATGGCCAGCACGCGAACGGGGGCCGGCGGAGTGGCGTCTCCAGGGTAATGGGTCATCGATCAGCGCCCCGCCAACAGGTCGGGGAGCCACATCACGATCTGAGGCCAGACCATGATGGCCAGCGTGAACAGCGCCATGATCGCCACGAAGGGCAGCGAGCCCCAAATCACGTCGTTGAAGCTGCCGCCATCCTTGCGCACCCCCTGCACCACGAAGAGGTTCATGCCCACCGGCGGCGTGATCAAGGCGATCTCGCACATCAGCACGATGAAGATGCCGAACCAGATGGGGTCCACGCCAACGGCCATCACCATCGGCACGGTGATCGGCACCGTCAGCACCAGCATCGACATGGCATCCATGAAGGTGCCGAGCACTACGTAGAAGAGCAGCAGCACCAGCAGCAGGCCCACCTGGGTGAGACCGAAGCTCGCCACCCACTGGGTCAGCGCCTGGGTCACCCCCAGCATCGAGAGGGTCACGTTGAGCAGCAGCGCGCACATCAGCACGATGATCACCATGCCGGTGGTCTTGGCGGCGTGCAGCGAGCAGTGAATCAAGAGGTCGAGGCTCAGTTTGCCCCCGCCCACGATGAAGGCCAGGGCGATCATCACCCCGATGGCCGCGGATTCGGTGGGCGTTGCGACCCCGCCGTAGATGCTGCCCATCACTACCCCGAAGATGACGAAGGGCGGCACCAAGTGGCGCGAGAGGGCAAGCTTCTCTCGCAGCGGCAGGTTGACTTCCACCATGGCGCTGCTGCCCGCCTTGCCGTGGGCGATGAAAAGGTAGACGGAGAAGAGCAGGGCCAGGGTAAGGCCCGGGATCAGCCCGGCGGCGAACAGCTGACTGACCGAGGTATTGGCCAGTTGGCCGTAGACCAGCAGGTTGATGCTGGGGGGAATCAGGATGCCCAGAGTGCCCCCGGCAGCCAGAGAGCCAAGCGAGGGGCGCACCGGATAGCGGTATTTCTGCAGCGCCGGCAGCGAGATGGTGCCCACGGTGGCGGCGGTAGCCACCGACGAGCCCGAGGTGGCGGAGAAGAGCGTGCAGGTGGCGATGTTGGTGTGCAGCAGCCCGCCCGGCAGGCGGTTGAACCACACCGAGAGCGCTGCGTACATCCGGTCGGCAATGCCGCCGCGCAGCAGCAGTTCGCCGAGCAGCATGAACAGCGGAATCGCCAGCATGGAGGGACTGTTCAGGCTGCTCCAAACCACGCCGCCCATCATGTCCACCAGGGGGAATCCGTGCATCAGGTAGCCGCCGATCACGCCGACGAAGAGGATGGCCACGGCCACCGGGATGCTCAGCAGCATCAGGCCGAGCATGATGAAGAACGCCGTGGCGATCAGGGGAATGCTCATGACTGGCCTCCTTTGCGCGCCGGGTCGCCGGTAGGGGATTCATCCGCCTGCGGCTCGTCGAGCAGCGGCTCGTCCGATTGCTGTTCGCGCTGCTTGAGGTCCTCGAGCTCCGCTGCCAGCTCGTCCTGGGTCGAACTCGGCCCGAAGCGGCGGTTGAGCGCCTTCCAGTCGCCCTTCGCCAGCAGCCCCATGGCCTGCGCGGTGAGCACCGCGGCGGCCAGGGTGAAGGCGACCATGGCGATCAGCCACACGGTCTGCGGGTAGATCAACGGCGTGGCCCGCGGCGTCTGGGCGATGGAGCCGTAGAGCCGGGTGTCCTGGACAGTCTGGATGGTGAAATAGAGCAGAAAGGCTGCAAGCAGCCCGAGGGTCAGGGCGGCCAGGGCGTTGAGCACCGCCTGCACCCTGAAGGGCAGGCGCATGTGCACCAGGTTGATGCGGATATGGGACTGCTCGACCATGGCCACGCAGAACGCCAGCGGGGCGGCGATGGCAATGGCATAGCCACCCAGCTCGTCGACCCCGCCGAGCGACATCGAGAAGGCCTTGCGGATCACGGTTTCCACCGTGATCAGCAGGGCGAGCAGCAGCATCATGGCGCCAAACAGCATGCCGAGAATGCGAGCATAGATCGTCATCGTCGCCTCCCGGGCTCAGAGGCCGAGCTTCTGGCCGACGGTATCGCGCCACACGTCCTCGCAGTCCGCAGCGGCGGCATTGCACTGGCGAGCCCAGATCGGCAGGGAGACCTCTTCCACTGCGGCGGCCACCTTGGCCAGGTCCTCCTCGGTCACCGGCACTTCGGTGAGGGAGTAGAGGGTGCCGTACTCGCAGGGTGTCTCGCCGGCGTTGCAGCGCATGGCGTCTTCATAGAGCTCCTCGGAGTAGGTCCAGATCTCGTCGCTCAGCTCGGCGATGGCCGACTCGAGCTGGGTCTGCTGCTCCTCGGTCATGCTGTTCCAGGTATCGAGGTTGATGGCGTAGCCGTTGATGGCCAGCTGCAAGGCGATGGGCAGTACCGTGGTGGTGGCTTCCGGCCAGCCGCCGGAGTTGGCCGAGGCAGGGCCGGTAATGGCACAGTCGATCACGCCGCGGGAGAGCGACTGCTGGACGTCGCCGAAGGGCATCGAGATGCCGGTGGCGCCGAGCTGGCCGACGAAGTTGGCCGCGCTCTGGTCGCCCACGCGCACGCGCTTGCCGCGCAGGTCATCCAGGCCGCCGATCTCGCCGCGGCAGAAGATTACCTGGGGGCCGGCGGGCCAGGTGCCCAAGAGCTTGGCGTTGAAGCGCTCCTGCAGGCGGTTGTCCACGTAATCGTAGAAGGCGGCGACGTGCTCACGGCCGGCCTCGAAGCTGGTATTGAGCCCGATCAGGTCGAGCCCGAGGATGGAGGGCTCATCGCGACTCACCTGGGGGCCGCGCAGGGAGACGATATCGAAGAGACCGGAACGTAGCACGCGCAGGCCGTCGGTGTCGGGAACCCCCGCCACGTCCACCGGCAGGTACTGCACGGTGATATCCAGACCGGTGTTTTCCGCCAGGTTGGTGAAGAAGGGCTGCTCCTTCTGCTGGGCGATCAGACCGGAGCCGGCGGGCTGGCCCAGCACCTGGATCGACAGCGCGCTGGCCTGGGCGGCGGAGGCCATCAGGGCGGCGGAGACGGCGGTTACCAGAGCGTTACGTTTCAGCATGGTCTTGGTCCTGTCATCGGTGGCACCTTGGGAGGGAGTACGGCTCCGCTGGGCGCCAGGTGGCGGTGTCGGCCCGCCGCGTTCAGGCGGCGGCAGTCGCCTTGAGTGATCCAAGTTTCATGCCATCGCATTCAAGAAACTGTAGTTTCATAACGAAAACAGCCAATTACTTCAGAATCGCCTATTAGTCCGCCGCGCGGGTGTTTCTTTTTTTGCCCGGAAAGTGTGCAGATTGGTAGCGCCATGCGCCAGGATGGTGCCGGCTTCCTACAGTTCTTCGAGCTTATCGTTCAGCGTCTCGATACGGCGCAGGCGGCGGCGCGAGTCGTCACCGGCAAGCTCGATGGTGCGCATGGCCAGCAGGTGGCAGAGCGCCATGACGGCGGTGTGGTTGAACAGCGGCCCGGCGGCAAGGGTGCAGCAGCGGAAGTGCCAGGTGACGCTGGGGTCCGGGGCTAGTCCCTCATCGGTGATATAGAGCACCCGGGCGCCGCTCTCACGGGCTTCGGCCAGCACCTGCTCGGTGATCGCCACCCGGCGACGCAGGCCGATGACGATCACGCAGTCCTCCGGGCGCACGCTGACCAGGTGCTCGCCCAGGGTCTCGCCGCCGCCGGGCAGGCTGACCACCTGCTCCACCACCTGGGTGAGCTGCCAGCGCAGATAGTCGGCGAAAGGGTGGCTGGCGCGAAAGCCAATGACCCAGGTCTTGCGGGCGTCGAGGATGGCCCGGGCCACGGCGTCCACCTGCGCCTGGGTGATCGCCGAGAAGGTCCGGTCGAGGTTGTCCTTGCCCTGGTCGAGATTGAGCGCCAGAGAGCGCTCGCCCGGCTCCAGGGCCGCGCTCTGCAGGAAGAGGCGCGAGCCGGTGGTCTGCTCCTCGCGGGCGTGCTTGCGCGCCGCCTCGTAGCTCTCGTAGCCGAGCCGGCGTACGAAGCGCGACACCGTCGCCTTGGAGACCCCGGCAAACTTTGCCAGCTCCTGGGCATCGTAGCTGGCGATTTCACCGGGGAAATCGCATACGAACTCGCCCAGCCGGCGCTCGGCCGGGTGCAGAGAGGGCAGGGCGCTGCGCACTCGGGCGAGGAAGGAACGCGTCTGCGAGGATCTGGCCATGCCGACTCCTGAAACTGTGGTTTCAGACATCATGTCCGGTGAGCAACGGTGCCGCAACCATCGGACCGCGGGCCTGGCGGTGAAAGCTAGCAAAAGCCATGACTGGAGCACACAAGCGCCCCGGGTCAGTTCATACTGGCTCAGGGCGCTGCGTTTGGTGTCACTGGAGCGATACAACAATGGGGCTATCCAATGGACAAGGTGGCGATATTCGTGGACGTCCAGAACGTCTACTACACGGTGCGCCAAGCGTATAAGCGCAATTTCGATTACAACAAGTTCTGGGCCGAAGTCACTGCCGGCAGGGAAGTCGTCAAGGCCATCGCCTATGCCATCGACAGGGGCGACCGGAAGCAGCAGGAGTTTCAGAACATCCTTCGCGCCATCGGCTTCGAGGTGAAGCTGAAGCCCTACATTCAAAGGGCGGACGGTTCCGCCAAAGGCGATTGGGACGTCGGCATTACCCTCGATGCCATCGAGTACGCCGAGCAGGCGGACGTCATCGTGCTGGTTTCGGGCGACGGCGATTTCGCCCTGCTGGTCGACAAGATCCGACAAGTCCATGGGAAGGTGGTGGAGGTCTATGGCGTACCGCAGTTGACGGCTAACTCACTGATGAGCGCCGCCAACGAGTTCAAGCCCATCGATGAGAGGCTCCTGCTGTCATAGAGGGGGCCGTGCTGGCCGGTGGGATGTCGAATCCCATGCGGATAGTTCGACTACTGGCAGATACGCACTCAACGGAGGCCACGATGAGCCAGCTACGCGTTTTCTGCTTCAGTATCTCGCTGGACGGCTTTGCCGCCGGCCCCGAGCAGAGCCTGGAAAATCCGATGGGTATCAACGGTCTGGAGAATCAGGACTGGCAGTTTGCGACCGCGACTTTCCAGCGAAGAGTGCTGGGCCAGACGGGCGGAGAAACCGGCCCCGACGACGATTTCGTAACCCGCGGCTTCGAGAATGTCGGCGCCTGGATCATGGGCCGCAACATGTTCGGTCCCGTACGCGGCCCCTGGCCGGATGAGGGCTGGAAGGGGTGGTGGGGCGACAACCCGCCGTTTCACATGCCGGTCTTCGTATTGACCCATCATCCTCGCGATCCCGTCGAGATGCCGGATGGCACGACGTTCTACTTCGTCACCCAAGGCATTCATGCAGCTCTGGAGCGCGCCCGCGAAGCCGCAGGAGATAAGGACGTACGCCTGGGAGGCGGTATAGCGACCGTGCAGCAGTACCTGCGTGCGCAGCTCGTCGATGAGCTTCACCTTGCCGTCACCCCGGTACTGCTCGGCGCCGGGGAGCACCTGTTCACCGGACTCGACATGCGCGCGCTCGGCTATCGCTGCGCAGAGCGGGTAGCAACGGAAAAGGTGGCCCATATGGTACTCAGGAAAAGCGCAGCAAGAGCGAACTGATATCCATCATGACACGTTCGCATTGACGTACGTACCGGAAGGCGTACACTGCTGAATAATGTAGTAGTGAATGCAAAGGTGCGTCATGACCGGAATTACCGCTACGGAAGCTCGCAGCAACCTGTACCGGTTGATAGATGAAACTGCCGAGTCTCACCAGCCGATCGTCATCATGGGCAAACGGAACAAGGCCGTGTTGGTTTCAGAAGAAGATTGGGCTGCCATACAAGAAACGCTGTACCTGCTCTCGGTTCCCGGCATGCGGGAGTCCATCCGCGAGGGGATGGAGACACCCGTCGATGAGTGTGATGGGGAGCTGGACTGGTGACATGGAGATTGGTCTACACCAAGCAGGCTCAGAAGGATGCAAGAAAACTGGCCGCTAGCGGCCTGAAGCCCAAGGCTCAGGAGCTGTTGGAACTGATTTCGCAAGATCCCTACCGCAAACCGCCACCCTTTGAAAAACTCGTCGGTGATCTGGCGGGTGCCTACTCACGGCGGATCAATATCCAGCATCGCTTGGTTTACCAAGTGCTCGAAGGCGAGCGCATCGTGAAGGTGCTCAGGCTCTGGAGCCACTACGAGTAAGATCCCGAGAAGAGGGGCTACCAGCTTTCTCGATAATTAAAACTATCGCCTCCATTAATGGCATTTCTAGTCTGCTGCCACCCACTTTGTGGCACACTGAGTCATGAAAAGGTTCGATCCGGCACGGACGCGCATACCAGCCTAGTGGAGCCCACGCGCCATGAGTGACGATGCCGCGCCGTTGAGCGTAGACACCGCCGTCTACAAAACACTGCTGGAGTCTACCCAGGCCATCCCTTGGAGAATCGACCTGGAGACCATGCGTTTCTCCTACATTGGGCCGCAGGTCGAGCGCCTGCTGGGATGGTCGCCGCGCAGTTGGGTCAGCGTCGACGACTGGGTCGAGCGCATGCACCCTGAGGATCGCGAGCGGGTGGTTGGCTTCTGTATCGAACAGTCCAGGAATGGGATCGATCATGAGGCGGATTACCGCGCCCTGAAGGCCGACGGCAGCTACGTGTGGATTCGTGACGTCGTGCACGTAGTACGCAACGGTGCCGGCGAAGGCGAAGCGCTGGTCGGCTTCATGTTCGACATCAGCGAGCGCAAGAAGAGCGAAGAGAAGCTGATGCAGCTGCAACGGGAGCTCGAGGAGCTCTCGTATCAGGACGGCCTCACCGGTGTTGCCAACCGACGCCTGCTCGACTCCGTGCTGGAGTCGGAGTGGGCCAGTGCCAAGCGAGCCGGCCAGCCTCTCTCGTTCATCATGCTCGATATCGACTGTTTCAAGCTCTACAACGACTACTACGGCCATCTCGCCGGCGACGACTGCCTGCGCCGGGTTGCGCAAATCGTAAGTACCGCTGCCGCGCGGCCTCGCGACTTGCTGGCACGCTTCGGCGGCGAAGAGTTCGCTCTCGTATTGCCGGAAACGGACCTGGAAGCCGCCTGTCAGGTGGCAGAGCGCTGTCGAGCTGCCCTGGCTGATGCAGCCATCCCGCATCGCGCTTCCGACGTCTCACACCTCGTTACCGTCAGCATGGGCGTGGCAACCGCTACCCCGGCGGAAGGGGGGATCCCGGCCAGCCTGATCGAACAGGCGGATCGGCGGCTCTATCAGGCCAAGCAGAGCGGGCGGGACCGTATCGTTGGGGCGTGATTGACCTGTCTCAGGAGATGGAGTTGGCGCCAGCCTCCCTTGGTGATGTACGGTCAGAGTTAACCTGAGTTAATGAGCGGTGAGGGGTTGTGAGCGCGGCAAAGGAAATTCTCGAGCGGCTGGCGGGCTGCCCACTTCCTGAGTGGCATCTCGTCGAGCCTTCACTTCGGCGCAAGACACTAGAGTCGGGCGAAACCCTTTTTCTATCTGGCATGGCGCGCCCCTACGTTTACTTCGTCGAGACTGGGATCATCAAGATGATCTACGAAACCTGCGACGGCGATGCCTGGGTCAAGGCATTCGCTGCCGAAGACAGGTTCTTCGCCAGTCTTGCCGCCCTTTTGCCTGGTGGTGTCACCAGCTTCAGCGCCGTTGCCGCTTGCCCGGCTTCGGTCGAATCGTTGCCATACCACCTGCTGGATCAGCTAGGCGACAAACATCCACAATGGCAGCGTGCCCTCCGGAAAGGCTTCGAGCTCTATGGCTTTCGCAAAGAGGCGCGTGAGCGCGACCTGCTCACACTCTCCGCGGAGGAGCGCTATCAGCGTTTCATCGAAGAGTACCCGCACATCGCCGAGCGAGTGACGGATCGGGACATAGCAGGCTACGTTAGAGTCACGCCCGTTGCCCTCAGCCGAATCAAGGCACGCATCAAGCTTCGGCAGATGGAGGAGAAGGATGCATCCTGACATCCTCGACTACAACCAGGAGTTATTGTCAAATCCTGTGTATGGCAGGTCAGGCGGCAGTCCTGTCTGACTGATCGGTCAAGGGTTCGCCGTCCTTGAACTGGACGTTGTTCACGACCAGCTCCAGCTTGTTGAACCCCTTGATCCGCTTCCAGCGCTTCTGGGCGCTCTGAAGCAGCTTGAAGACCATCGCCAGGGTCGTCGCTCTGGAGCCGCAGTTCCGGCTGCGCTTGCTCCGCAGGCGGACCGTGGCGAAGGTCGATTCGATCGGGTTGGTGGTGCGGATATGCACCCAGTGTTCTGCCGGGTAGTCATAGAACGCCAGCAGCTCCTCCCGATCCTTGGCCAGGCACTCCATGGCTCTGGGGTACTT
>NZ_FNVC01000043.1:0-9981 GCF_900108215.1 Billgrantia desiderata
CAGCCACCACGTGGGCGGTGGCACCGGCGAGCTGGCCGTCATGATGTTCTGCTAAAACCAGGATGCTCATGCGATCGGCTCCCTCAAATCACTTTGGCTTCGTTCTTCAACTTGTCCACGAGCTCGTCGACGGAGCCCACCTTGATGCCGCCCTTGCGCTCGGCCGGCGATTCGACCTTGAGCAGCGTGAGCTTGCTGGTCACCTCGACGCCGAGGTCGGCCGGGCTCTTGACGTCCAGCGGCTTTTTCTTGGCCTTCATGATGTCGGGCAGCTTGGCGTAGCGCGGCTCGTTGAGGCGCAGGTCGGTGGTGACGATGGCCGGCAGGGAAAGCGAAACGGTCTGCAGGCCGCCGTCGATCTCGCGGGTCACCTGCAGCTTTTTATCACCCCCCTCGCCGCTGATTTTCACCTCGGAGGCGAAGGTGCCCTGAGGCAGCCCGGCCAGTGCGGCGAGCATCTGGCCGGTCTGGTTGTTGTCGGTGTCGATGGCCTGCTTGCCGAGAATGACGAGACCGGGCTGCTCCTCTTCCACCACCCTGGCCAGCAGCTTGGCCGCGGCCAGCGACTCGACGCGCTCTTCGGTCTCGGCTGACGTATCGATATGCACGGCACGATCGGCGCCCAGCGCCAGCGCGGTGCGCAGCTGCTCCTGGGCGGCCTTGGGACCGATGGTCACGGCCACCACCTCGGTGGCCACGCCGCGCTCCTTCAGCCGTACCGCCTCTTCCACGGCGATCTCGCAGAAGGGGTTCATGGCCATCTTGACGTTGGTGAGGTCGACGTCGGAATGATCCGCCTTGACGCGGATCTTGACGTTGTAGTCGATGACGCGTTTGACCGCGACGAGGATCTTCATGGTTCTCTCCTGGCTCCTGGCTCCTGGCTCCTGGCTCCCGACTGCTGCTTACTTCTCGACGAAGGCACGCTCGATGACATAGTCACCAGGCTCGCCCTGCTGCGGACTGGCCTGGAAGCCCAGGTCGTCGAGCATGGCGGTAAGGTCCGAAAGCATGGCGGGGCTGCCGCACAGCATGACCCGATCCGTCTCGGAGTTGAGCGGCGGCAAACCGATGTCGGCGCACAGCTTGCCGCTCTCGATCAGCGTGGTGATACGGCCCTGGTTACGGAACGACTCGCGAGTCACGGTGGGGTAGTAGATCAGCCTGTCGCGAATCTCCTCACCGAGGAACTCATGCTCAGGCAGCTCCCGGGTGATGTGGTCGTGGTAGGCCAGCTCGCTGACATAGCGCACGCAGTGCACCAGCACGATCTTTTCGAAACGCTCGTAGACTTCCGGGTCCTTGATGATGCTCATGAACGGCGCCAGCCCCGTGCCGGTGCTCAGCAGGTAGAGATGCCGGGCCGGGGTCAGGTCGTGGACGACCAGGGTGCCCACCGGCTTGCGGCTGACCATGATCTGATCGCCTACCTTGAGGTGCTGCAGACGCGAGGTGAGCGGGCCGTCGGGCACCTTGATGCTGAGGAACTCAAGATAGTCGTCATGATTGGCACTGACGATGCTGTAGGCACGCATCAGCGGCTTGCCGCCCACTTCGAGCCCGATCATCACGAAGTGACCGTTCTCGAAGCGTAGCGCCTGGTCGCGGGTGGTGCGGAAGCTGAACAGGGTGTCGTTCCAGTGGTGGACGCTCAATACGTCGGCGGTTCCGATAGCAGCCATGAGGCTTACCTCCAGTCGTCTTGCATCGCGAGCGATGCGGTTCAGGCCACCGGCAGCAGCGCCAGCAGGCCCATCACGGTGAGTACCAGCGCTGCGCTCAGGGCACAGAGCAGCGACAGCGGACGCCAGCCCTGGGCCAGCAGGTCGCGAAGCGAAGTGCGCATGCCCAGCGCCGCCATGGTCACCAGCAGGCACCACTGGGAAGCGCTGACGAGCAGTTCCCGCAGTCCCGTGGGCAGCAGCCCCAGGCTGTTGGCGGCGAACAGCGCGACGAAGCCGAGCAGGAACCAGGGGAACTCGCCGGCACCGCGCTGGCCGCGATGCAGCAGCAGGCCGATTGCCAGCACCAGCGGTACCAGTAACGCCACGCGCAGCAGCTTGGTCAGCGTGGCCACGTCGCCGGCAGCATCGGAGACGAGATATCCCGCCCCGGCGGCCTGGGCCACGTCGTGGATGGTGGCGCCGAGGAACAGCCCGCTGGCGACGTCGTCGTAGCCGAGCAGCGCGGTGAGCGGTGGCAGGCCGAGCATGGCAAGCGTGCCCAGCGCAGTGATGCACACCACCACGCCCAGCAGGCGGCGCTCCTCGAGGCGGCCGGCGGGCAGCACGGCGGCCACCGCCACCGCCGCCGACACGCCGCAGATCGCCACCGCCGCCCCGGCTACCAGGCTGTGCGGCGCCGGCAAGCCCAACCAGCGCCCCAGCCACAGCGCCGCGGCGAGGATCAGCGGCACGCTGGTAAGCACCACCGCGAGCGGCAGCCAGCCGATCTCCTGTAGCTGTGTCAGGCCGATGCGCGTGCCGAGCAGGGCCACGCCGATTCGCAGCACCCGCCGGGCACAGAAGCCGACACCGGCCTGCAGGCGCGCCTCACCGGCCTGGCTGGCGAACCCGAAGCCCAGCAGCAGTGCGAGCAGCAGCGCCGGAGCGCCGTAGTGCTCGGCCAGGAAGCTGCCGGCCAGGGCCAGCACGAGGCACAGCGAGACCCCGGGATAGAGGCGCTTGAGCGCAGCCCAGGGCGGCGCCGCGGCAAGCGGCATGGGCGCGTTCATCACGCCGTCTCGCCCAGTTCACGCAGATAGCCCCAGGGAAACACGCCCCGGCTGTGGCCATCGGAGAAGAACAGCTGCAAGCCGCTGACGCCGAAAGGCTTGGCGTCGACCACGGTGATGTCGGCGTCGTACAGCGCCAGGCGGCCGCTACGCTTGGCATGCAGGCAGCTCGAGCAGGCGCAGGCGGCCCGCAGCGCCAGGCAGGAGAGCGTGTCCGTGCGGCCATCCGGCCAACGGATCTCCACCTCCCGCGTGCGGCGATTGAGGTGCACGCCGTCGGGCGGGGCGATGGTATGGCGCAGATGTTCCGGGACGTCGGCGATAGCCGTCATGACGACCTCCTAACGATCAGATTGGTGAAACGGGTGACGGTTGATCGCGCAGGCACAGCATGGGCACCTCCGCGGGCGGCGCGGGCGCGACCACCTCGACCATCGGCCGGGCGCTGTCGCTGACGCTGGCTCCCAGCACGATGGCGAGCAGCGCGACGCGCGCACGGCAACTCGTCATGACAAGTTGGCGCATGCGTCAGCGCTCCAGGTACTGCAGCTTCTCGCCCCGATCGACCCAGAGATCGGCCTCGCCCAGCGGCAGTCGGGCCTCGCCGATCACCGGCCAGACCTGGGCGAGTTCGGCGTTGAGCTCGAGGAAGTGCGCCTGGTCGGGCGGCAGCTCGTCGGCGGCGTAGATCGCATCCGCCGGACACTCGGGAGCGCACAGCGAGCAGTCGATGCACTCCACGGGGTCGATGACGAGGAAGTTGGGGCCCTCGTGGAAACAGTCCACCGGGCACACTTCCACGCAGTCGGTGTACTTGCAGCGGATACAGTTCTCGGTCACGACATAGGTCATTATCACGTCTCCTCAGGAATGCAGAGGGAGCCGGCCAGGCAGGCGTACCGCCTGGCCAATACGCGTAGTGCGTCAATCCCTTTCCGGACGAAAAATGCTCAGGCGGCGTTGTCGAGCTGCGACTGCGCCCAGCGCGCCAGCTTGCGCACGTCCGGATCGGGGTCGTCGAGGGCCCGCTCGATGTATGGCCGGCACTCCGGCTCGGCGATGGTGCCAAGGGCACCGATGGCCGCCTTGCGCAGGTTGCTCATCGCATCCCGAGCGCACTCGCCCAGCGCCGGTACGGCGGCCACGCCACCCAGCTTGCCCAGCGCTTCGGCGACCTTCTCGCGCACCTGCCAGGTCCCATCGCGGCTGGCCGCGATCAGCGGCTCGAGCCCGGCCTGATAGTCGAGCTTGCCGATGCCGAGAGCGGCCTCGCAGCGCACCTGCCAGTGCGGGTCTGCGAGGATCGCCACCAGCGGCGGACCCACCCGCTCGGCAGAGGCATAGACCAGAGCGCCGGCGGCGGCACGCCGCACCTCGGGGTCGGCATCGCTCCTGGCGCGGTCGATCAGCGCCGGCAGGTTCTCCACGGCCTTGAGCCAGCCGAGCACGCCCACCGCCTCACGCCGTACGCGGGCATCGTCGTCGCTCAAACGCGTGAGCGCCGGGGTCTGTGCCGCGGCCACCCGCAGCGGCTTGAGCGCTCGCAGAATGCCGGCCACCACGAAGGGGTCGTCGCTGCGCTCCAGCGCGGCCAGCAGCGGCGGCGCGACACTGGGGTCCTTGAGGTCGGCCAGGGCGTGGGCGGCGGCGTTGCGCACCACCTCATCGCCGTCGCTCAGTGCCGCCAGCAGCGAATCGGCGATATCCTCGGCATCGAACTCATCGACCACCTTGGCCGCCTCCTGGCGCACCGCGGGGTCCTCGTCCTTGAGCGCCTGGATCAGCAGCTCGGCGGCCTCGGGCTCGCCCGAGTCGACCAACGCCAGCACCGCCACACGGCGAATGCCGGGATCCGTGTCGGCAAGCTTCTCGGCAATCTCCTGCAGCTCGGGATCGTCGTACTGTTTCATGGCTCACCTCAGCAGATAGGGGATTTCGACCTTGACGGCATCGGTCGGGCAGTCGGCCTCGCAGGGCATGCAGTACCAGCACTCGTCGTAGCGCATGTGCGCCTTGCCGGTGGCCGGGTTGATCCACAGCACGTCGAGCGGACAGACGTCGATGCACACGGTGCAGCCCTTGTCGGCGATGCACTTGTCCTCGTCGACGATCACCGGGACGCTGGTGCGTTGCGTTGCAGTCGGCATGGTTTCTCTCCTCGATTCCTCGTTCGCGCGTCTTTGTCGCTTGCCTGGGGTCAGGCGTTGGCGGCCTTCTGCACACGCAGCTTCTGGTAAGCGTCCTTCTCCTCGCCGAGTTCGACGAGATAGGGCGCCACCGGTCGCTTGCCATGGGCCATGTTGCCGTTCTCGTCCTTGTACAGCCGGGTATGGCAGAACCACTCGGCGTCGTTCTGGTCGGGACAGTCGACCCGGTAGTGGTAGAGCCCCCAGCGCGACTCGGTGCGATAGAGCGAGGCGCGGGCGGCCATCTCGGCGCAGTCGATGATCGACTGCACCTCCATCGCACGCAGCAGCTCGTGGGGGTCGGTGGCCTGCAAGCGGGGCAGGTCCTCGCGCACCGCGAGGATGCGCTGCAGGCCGATCTCCATCTTGCGGGTCACCTTGGGCGGCTGCAGGTAGTCGTTGACCAGGCGGCGCACCTTGTACTCCATCTGCGCCGGGGGGATGCCGTCGGTCACCTTGAGCGGCGCCTGGATGCGCTCCAGCTCGGCGGCGATGAAGGCCTCGTCGAGGGTCGGCATGCCGCTGCGCGCCTTGGCGAAGGCGGCCGCGCTCTCGCCGCAGATCTGGCCGTAGACGAAGGCGCCGAGCATGTAGGAGTGGGCCACCGAGGCCATGTCGCCGGCGCCATACAGGCCGGGCACGGTGGTGGCGCCGGTCTCGTCGACCCATACGCCCGAGGCGGAGTGGCCCGAGCAGAAACCGACCTCGGAGATGTGCATCTCGACCATGTGCTGGCGATAGTCGGTTTCGCGGCCGTCGTGGAAGCGCCCGCGCGAGGGGCGTTCGTTGGTGTGCAGGACGGTCTCGATCTCCTGGATGGTCTCTTCGGCCAGGTGGTCGAGCTTGAGGAACACCGGGCCGTTGCCGCCCTCCAGCTCCTTGAAGAACTCCAGCATCATCTGGCCCGACCAGTAGTCGCACTCGATGAAGCGCTCGCCTTGGGCGTTGGCGGTGAAGCCGCCGAGTGGGCCGGTGACGTAGGCGCAGGCCGGGCCGTTGTAGTCCTTGAGCAGCGGGTTGATCTGGAAGCACTCGAGGTTCGCCAGGTCGGCCCCCACGTGATAGGCCATGGCATGGCCGTCGCCGTTGTTGGAGGGGTTCTCGTAGGTGCCGAACAGGTAGCCCGACGTCGGCAGGCCGATGCGCCCGGCGGCCCCGGTGGCCATGATCACCGCCTTGGCGCGGATGATGATCGGCTCGGCGGTGCGCGTGTTCACCCCGATCATGCCGGCAATCCTGCCGTCGCCATCCTTGAGCAGGCGGGTGGCCTGATAGCGGTTCTCGATCTGCACCCGGTGACGGCGCAGGCGGCGATAGAGGATCTTCTTGACGTTGTGGCCCTCCGGCATCGGCAGCACGTAGGTGCCGAGGTGGTGGACCTTCTTCATGTCATAGTCGCCGGTCTCGTCCTTCTGGAAGTGCACGCCCCAGGAGTCGAGCTTCTCGATCATCGGGAAGGAGCGCTGGGCATAGGCCATCAGCGCCGGCTGGTGAACGATGCCGTCGTTGGCGATGGTGATCTCCTTGACGTACTGCTCGGGCGTCGAGTGGCCGGGCACGATGGCATTGTTGAGCCCGTCCATGCCCATGGAGATGGCGCCGGAGCGCTTGACGTTGGCCTTCTCCAGCAGCATCACCTTGAGATTCGGATCCTGCTCCTTGGCGGTCACGGCCGCCATGGGGCCGGCGGTGCCGCCGCCGATGACCAGCACGTCGACGTCGATGACGGGAATGTCGCTTGCGTTCATGATTCCTCCGATTTCCGATCCACTCGGAATTGGTATTTGAAGGCGTCCCCGCGGAAGCAGAGGTATTCGAAATCGACCGGCCGACCCGCGCGGTCGTAGGTCAGTCGCTCGACGCGCAGAATGGGCTCGCCCATCCTGAGGTTGAGGTGGTGCTGGGTTTCCTCGTCGCAGAGGGTGGAGTCGATGGCGATGTCCGCCGCACCGAGCGGAATCGAGAAGCGGTTCTCCAGCATCGGAAAGATGTCGCCGGAGAGCTCCTGACCGAACAGCCGCCGGCCGATGTCCATGGGGAAATAGCTGCTCTCCAGCGAGACCGCCTCGCGGTTGAGGTAGCGCACCCGCTTGACCTCCACCACGGCGTCGCCGGAGCGCAGCCCGAGTGCGGCGGCCACCGCCTTGCCCGGCTTGCACTCCTGGATCGACAGCAGTCGCGCCGTGGCCTCGTACCCCTGCGCCGCCATGGCCTCGCCGAAGCCCTGCAGGCGCTGCACGTTCTGTACCGCCTTGGGCTTGCTGACGAAGGTGCCCTTACCCTGGGCGGAAAACACCAGCCCCTCGTTGTGCAGGTCGCGCAGGGCCTGGCGGATGGTGATTCGGCTCACGCCGAAGCTCTTCATCAGGGTGTTCTCCGACGGCAGCCGCTCGTGGGGCGAGTAGCCGCCCTCGAGGATGTTGCGCCGCAGAGTGTCGCGGATCTGCACGTAGAGCGGCTGCGGCGAGTCGCCCGGCTGCAGCTTGAGTTCCTGGCTCTTCATGGTCGTTGCCTCTTGTCATGACATGTCATGTCGACTCGAGCGCCGAATGCGCCTGCCATCCCGGCTCAGCCCGCCTGGTTCTGCTGTTCGAAGGCGCGCAGCGTCTGCTCGCGAATCAGGGCGAGACACTCGCGCTTGAGCGCCATGAACTCGGGCGTGGTGAGCAGCTCCTGGGTACGCGGACGCGGCAGCCGCACCGGGATGTCGGCGATGATGCGGCCGGGGCTGGCGCTCATGACCACGATGCGGTCGGAGAGGAACACCGCCTCGTCGATGTCGTGGGTGACGAACAGCACCGTGTTCTTGAACTCGCCCCAGATCTCCAGCAGGTTCTCCTGCATCATGCTGCGGGTCTGGGCATCCAGGGCGCCGAAGGGCTCGTCCATCAGCAGCACGCTGGGGTAGTTGGCCAGCGCCCGGGCGATACCCACGCGCTGCTGCATGCCGCCGGAGAGCGTGGTGGGAAAGGCGTTGGCGTAGCGCGACAGCCCCACCAGCGCGAGAAAGGTATTGGCCACGCTCTCGGCCTCGCGCGCCCCCGCGCCGGCCATCAGCGGGCCGAAGGCGACGTTCTGTTTCACCGTCTTCCACGGAAACAGCGAATGCTGCTGGAACACCATGCCGCGGTCGGGGCCAGGCTTGACGATGCTGTGGCCGTCGAGCAGCACCTCGCCCCGGGTCGGCTTGACGAAGCCGGCCACGCTGTTCATCAGGGTCGACTTGCCGCAGCCGGAGGGGCCCAGCAGCGAGACGAACTCGCCCGGCTGGATTTCGAGACTAGCGGAGGCCACGGCACGCTGAGGACCGCTGCCGGTGGCAAAGACGATATCGAGGTCGCGCACGCTGATCCGTCCCTTGCCGCCGGCGCTGCGCGGACGGAAGCTGTGGGGATGCTCGACCACGGCGGCACGAGTGAGTTGGCTCGGCATCATGACTTGGCCCCCTCGGTCTGCCAGCGCAGCAGCGGCGAGCAGGCCTTACGTACCAGCAGGGTGCACAGCGAGCCCAGCCCGCCGATGACCAGCATGCCGATGATGATCTTGGGGTACTCGACCAGGGTGTAGGCCGACCAGGTGAAGTAACCGATCCCGTACTGACCGCTGATGATCTCGCCTGCCAGCAGCGAGAACCACGCCACCCCCATGCCGATGGCAAGCCCCGCGACGATGCTCGGCAGCGCGCCGGGCAGCACCACGTGCCAGAGAATCGCGGCGTTGCTCGCGCCCAGGCTGCGGGCGGCGCGCACCAGCACCTTGGGAGTCTGCTCGACGCCGTGCACGGTGTTGATCACGATGGGAAACAGCGCGCCGAGGAAGGTGATGAAGACGATGCTAGCCTGCTCGGTGGGCATCATCAGGATCGCCAGCGGAATCCAGGCCACCGCCGGGATCGGCCGCAGAATCTCGATGTAGGGCAGGATCACGTCCTCGGCGAAGCGCGAGCGGCCCATGAGAACCCCCAGCGTCACCCCGAGCACCACGGCCAGTCCGTACGCCATGGCGATACGCTGCATGCTATGGAAAATATGTACGTAGAACTCCTGACTTGAGGCCTGAGCCAAAAACTCCGCTCCCACTACCAGCGGCCCCGGCACGTTGTCGAAGCGAACGAAGAAGTCGAAGCCGTAGGTCGAGGCGAGATGCCAGCCCAGCGCTGCCACCAGCAGGGCTCCGATGCGGACCAGGTAGCGGTCCCAGTCCACGGGCAAAAGGCGCCGGTAGCCAACCGCGCCATCGACGGCCGGCTGCGCCTCGGCTGGCGCCGGTTTGGCGGCAGAGCGCTCTACGCTCTCGAACGGGCCTGATGCAACGGCCTCGGACAGTGGTGGGCGAGGACTGGGGTTCAAGCTCATGAGGTCACCTCTCGTCACGGGAGCGCTGTCTGCGCAACGCTGTGGGTAGTGAAACCGGCGCTTGTTGTGTCGTTGTTGCCGGGGGCGAAGCTTGTACTATCAGGTCATATCGTTTACTCAGTAAGCTGCATCAGCCGTGCCAACACTCTGCATATCGATGCCAAGGATTTAATCCAAAAGGAGTTTTTATTTTTAACCCAATCGAAGATACGGCTCCTCAGTAATTGACCTGCGCGCCCGCGTGGTGCATATCGGAATTGACAAGCATCAGACTGATGCATTTATTCTGAGTCCCGCCCTCTTAATCCAATACAAGTAGAACAACTCATAACGCCAGAAAGGCGAGCAACCCTCATATCGCCCGAATCGGGTAGGGGCCGGGGTCACCCCCGGCGCCCTCCCACACCACCGTACGTACCGTTCGGTATACGGCGGTTCATGAAGAACGGCTAAGCCCTCTTACCGTATCGAGTACCGAGATCAGGCCCAGTCCATCAAACCACTTCCTTGGCAGGGCCTGATTCATGTGCGAGGCCCCGGCGTTCCACCAGGCGCCTCGCCCATTTCCCGCTGACTTCCACGCCCGATAGTCGTCCAGCCCCAGCGCCAAGAGCTTACGACGCCGGGTCCGCGGGCGCTTCCACTGCCGCCAGATCACGCAGCGCAGTCGGCGACGTATCCAACCATCCAGCGCTTCCAGTGGACG
>NZ_FNVC01000051.1:0-2569 GCF_900108215.1 Billgrantia desiderata
CCCAGGGTAAGACGCGCGACCTTCCTCCCATACACCCGCCGCATCTACTGCCGCCCCTTCCGGATAGCTATTGGGCTTCGAGTTTCTTGGCCCTCTCGCCCAGGTGGCGACAGCCTCGTATGCGATTTCTGTTCGTCGGGCCGGGAGTTTGCCTCCAACTTCCTTCAGATTCCGTCTCGCGACGGACACCCTTGCTGTTCGGCTAACGGTTCCCGCTATCAGGGTCCGTAGGGGACTTTCACCCCCAAGTCATTCCGAGGCACCACCCTCGGAAACAGCGCCCGTCGGGCGCTGCGCGCCATGCCTGGCGCACCAAAAAAAACCGCCCATGGGGTCATGGGCGGCAAGATCGAAACTGCGAGCCAGAGCAACAGTGTTAGCGACTGCCATCGCGCTGTTGCCTGTACCAGATATGACAGCTGCAAGCAAAAAAGTTCGCCACTGTTCGATAATTTTTTTGTCCGATTGTCACCGCGGCCTCTGGCGCGCCGCCCAAAACCGCACGGCGGCACCGCACCGACCATCACGGCACAGGAAAATTTCAATAAAAACAGCGAGATGAAAAACGAGCCGCGGCGATGCGACGAGATGGCTTGCAATGCTCAAGCCCTTGGTTTTACTATCGAAACCCCTCTGCGGGTGTAGCTCAATGGTAGAGCAGAAGCTTCCCAAGCTTAAGACGAGGGTTCGATTCCCTTCACCCGCTCCAAGCCTCTCCAACCCTTTGATTCGTCTCGCGTCTCACCTCAGTGGGGGGTGATGGCTACACGTGTGGCTACACCAATGGCTACGGTAGCGACAGGCTAACGGCGAGGAACCCCAGGCCCTGAAAGCGAAAGCCCGGCCATGAGGCCGGGCTGGGTCTTCGCTTCCTTTCCACTTCCTCAAGCCTCCTGCTTGAGCCTCCTTGGTTCCTGAGTCTCCCTTGACGTGTCCTTCCCTGAAGGGCCTCCGTGCCCGATGCGCCTACTATGCCAGCCACGACGTGCGCCATGTATTAGCTTTGACTGCAATTGCTGTAAGAGATTGCCGATTCGAGCTGTCAGCTTTGGCCCCTCACGATCAGGTACTGAGTCGTGAGCCCGCCGTAGCTCGGTGAAACGTCGCCAATAAAAGAGCCCCGGCGGTGGCCAGGGCAGGCGCGATGAGACGCGATATTTTGGCGAACCCTTGAGAACGCGAAACCTAGCGTCTCTCGCATGGGAAACGGGTCTCGACGGCACAAAAAAGCCCGACCGCACGGGCCGGGCTCTATCGATGCGTCCCTATCCAACCAAACCTTGGGCCTCCTGCCCAAGCCTCCTTGGGGTAAGAGCATTCCGTCGCTCGGCCTTCCCTGTAGGGCTTTCCCTAGCCCGTTACCCACAGGGTAGTAGCTTCATGCCAGCCGTGGATTAACTCAGGATATCGGACGGCGTAAGAAATTTGCTTCGTGTTTGTAGGCTATCTCCTACAAGGGCGCCTGGCCATGCTGCCCTTCGCTCACCTTCGCCAAGCCGACACGCCCCCAAGCTAACTTCCATTAGCATTTACCTGTTGCCTGACAGTGCCAGTGTCGCAAATACTGTACAAAAACACAGAAAACACCAAGGGACTCACATGACACTGGCAAACCTCACCCCGGCTCACCCCGAGCCGCCACCGCTTGCGCTGCCTCACCCGCTGGCCTTGGGCCGCGCCGGCCTCAGCGGCTTTCCCAGCCCGGCACAGGACTATGAAGGCCGTACGCTCGACCTCAACGAGCGCCTGGTCAAACGCCCCTCGTCCACGTTCTTCATGAGCGTGACCGGCGACAGCATGGAGCGCCTGGGGATCCACGAAGGCGATCTGCTGCTGGTCGATCGCTCACTCGAGCCCCGCCCCGGCCATATCCTGGTAGCTTTGGTCGAGGGAGAGATCACCGTCAAGCGATACGAGCTGCGCGGCAAGGTGCCGTGCCTCTGCTCGGGCAATCCACGCTATGCGCCGATCCCGCTCGTCGACATCGAGTGTCAGGTGTGGGGCGTGGTGCGCGCGGTCATCCACGAGTACCCGGTATGAGCATGATCGGCCTGATCGATTGCAACAGCTTCTATGTCAGCTGCGAGCGCGTCTTCAAGCCCCGGCTGTGCGGCTTCCCTGTTGGGGTAATGTCGAACAACGACGGCTGCGTCATCTCGCTCTCCGACGAGCTGAAGGCCCTCGGCATCAAGTTGGGTGCGCCGGCATTCAAGCTTCAGCCTCTGGTACGCAGCGGGCAAATTCACCTGCTCTCCTCCAACTACGAACTCTATGGCGACATGAGCCAGCGGGTGCAGGCCGTGCTCGAGGAGTTCAGCCCGGCCGTGGAGCCCTACTCCATCGACGAGATGTTCGTTCGCTTCGACGGCTTCGCCCACGAGGCATTGCTCGAACACGCCCGGCAACTGCGTCAGAAGGTGCGCCAGTTCACCGGTATACCGGTTTGCGTGGGCGTAGCGCCCACGCGCACCCTGGCCTTATCCGTAGAAAAGCAAACCTGGCTGGAAGCTCGATCAAGTCTGTTTCCTGACTTGTGCAAGTAGTGATATTCAATAGAGTATCCTGTCCT
>NZ_FNVC01000044.1:0-9529 GCF_900108215.1 Billgrantia desiderata
CCACCCTGCAGATGGACGACGGCGATCTCGACGCCGCCAGGCAGCTGCTGCCGATCCTCGAGCGCAAGGCGGGGCGCATTCTGGCCAACGGCTGGCCCACCGGGGTCGAGGTGTGTCACGCCATGGTCCACGGCGGCCCGTTCCCGGCCACCTCGGATGCCCGCACCACCTCGGTGGGCAGCGCGGCGATCTTCCGCTTCCTGCGCCCGGTGTGCTACCAGGCATTGCCGCAGGGCCTGCTGCCCGAGCCGCTGCGCGACGGCAACCCCTGGGGCGTGAGCCGACTCGTAGACGGCAAGCGCGAGCCGTAGCGTTTCCCTCTCTCTCCTATTCTCCCTGGAACCATTGGCGGCCTCAGGCCGCCTTTTTCATGCCCTGACGGCCTGGCGCCAGCGTGACAACGTCCGGTTGGCAAGCCGTTACAACTGCGCCATACTTGACCGAACATCAGGCTAGCAGCCTGTCATACAGGTATGAGTGCCATGCGACTGCAGCACAAGACCGCGCTGATCACCGCCGCCGGCCAGGGCATCGGTCGTGCCACGGCCCTGCGCTTCGCCGCCGAGGGAGCACGTGTCATCGCTACCGACATCGATGCCGACAAGCTGCGCGATCTCGGGGATACGCCCGGCATCGAGGCGCGCCGTCTGGACGTGCTCGATGCCGAGGCCGTCACGGCCCTGGCCAAGGAACTTGCATCGCTGAACGTGCTCTTCAACTGCGCCGGCTACGTGGCCAGCGGCGCGCTGCTGGAGGTCAGCGATGCCGACTGGGAGCGCTCGCTGGCTCTCAACGTCACCGCCATGCTGCGCCTGACCCGTACCCTGCTGCCGACCATGATCGCGGGCGGCGGCGGCAGCATCATCAACATGGCCTCGGTGGCCTCCAGCCTCACCGGCGTGCCCAACCGCTGCGCCTACGGCACCACCAAGGCCGCGGTGCTCGGCCTGACCAAGTCGATCGCCGCCGACTACATCGACCGCGGCATCCGCTGCAACGCCATCTGCCCCGGCACGGTTGACTCCCCTTCCCTGCGCCAGCGCATCCGAGAACAGGCCGAGCGCCAGGGGCGCCCCGAGGCGGAGGTGCACGCCGAGTTTCTCGCCCGCCAACCCCTGGGGCGACTCGGCACGGCCGAGGAGATCGCTGCCCTGGCCACCTATCTGGCCGCCGACGAGTCGGCCTATACCACCGGCACCGCCCAGGTCATCGACGGCGGCTGGCTCATCTGACGGAGGAGAACTCGATGAAACTGCTGCGCTTCGGCCCCCGGGGCCACGAGAAGCCCGGGCTGCTCGACGCACAGGGCGTGATCCGCGACCTTTCGGCCCACCTGACCGACCTCGACGGCGCCCATCTGGGGCGCGACACCCTGGCCCGGCTGGCCGAGCTCGATCCCGCACGGCTGCCGGCAGTGGATGCCGACACCCGACTCGGCCCCTGCGTGGGCCGTGTGGGCAAGTTCATCTGCATCGGCCTCAACTACTCCGACCACGCCGCCGAGACCGGCGCCGAGGTACCGCCGGAGCCGGTGCTCTTCGCCAAGTGGACCAGCGCCATCTGCGGCCCCAACGACGATGTGATCATTCCCCGCGACTCGCGCAAGACCGACTGGGAGGTGGAGCTCGGCGTGGTGATCGGCAAGAGCGCACGCTACGTGGACGAGGCCGACGCCATGGAGCACGTGGCGGGTTACTGCGTGGTCAACGACGTCTCCGAGCGGGAGTTCCAGCTCGAACGCAGCGGCACCTGGGACAAGGGCAAGGGTTGCGACACCTTCGGCCCGCTCGGCCCCTGGCTGGTGACGCCGGACGAAATCAGCGATCCCCATGCGCTCGACCTCTGGCTCGAGGTGGATGGCTACCGCTACCAGGACGGCAATACCCGCACCATGGTCTATCGGATCCCCTTCCTGATCAGCTACCTGAGCCGCTTCATGAGCCTGCAGCCGGGCGACGTCATCTCCACCGGCACCCCGCCCGGGGTGGGTATGGGCCAGACGCCGCCGGTCTATCTGAAGCCGGGCCAGCGGATGCGCCTGGGCATCGAGGGGCTCGGCGAGCAGCACCAGCACGTGATCGCCGAGCCGCAATGAAGAGACGCAGCCAAGCCGCCGTAAGGAGCACCGCCCCATGACCACCCAGATCCTGGCCAACGACCGCGGCCACCTCGACAGCCTGCGCGTTCATCACGCCGACAACGTGCGCGTGGCCCTCAAGGACCTGCCCGCCGGTCACGCGGTGGACGATGGCGAGCGGCGCCTGCACCTGGCCGAAGCCATTCGCCACAAGCACAAGTTCGCCCTGCACGACCTGGCCCCCGACGACGCGGTGATCATGTACGGCGTCACCGTGGGTCGCGCCACCCGCCCCATTCCGGCGGGAGCCGCCATCACCACCGACAACACCGCCCACAGCACCGCCACCAGCGTGCCCCAGGCCCGCCGCGGCGAGTGGCAGGCACCGGACGTCGCGGCCTTCGCCGGGGCGACCTTCGACGGCTACCATCGCCCGAACGGCCAGGTGGGCACCGCCAATGTCTGGCTGGTGGTGCCGCTGGTGTTCTGCGAGAACCGCAACATAGAGGTGCTGCGCCAGTGCGTCGCCGATGCCCTGGGCGAGGACCCCTATCGCGACTACAAGCGCATGGCCCGGGAGCTGCTGCATGGCAGCAGCGGGACGGCAGCGGTCGAACCGCCCGCCGAACGCCTCTTCCCCAATGTCGACGGCGTGCGCTTCCTGACCCATACCCTGGGCTGCGGCGGCACCGACGACGATGCCCTTGCGCTGTGCCGCCTGCTGGCGGGGTATATCTGCCACCCCAACGTGGCCGGCGCTACGGTGCTCAGCCTCGGCTGTCAGAAGGCGCAGATCGAGATGCTGCAAACCGCCGTGGCCGAGCGCGACCCGCGTGGACTGCGCCCGGTGCACTACCTGGAACAGCAGGGGAGCCAGAGTGAGGAGGCGCTGATTCGCGAAGCGCTGACCACCATCTTCGACGGCTTGAGCGAGGCCAACCGCACACCGCGCACACCGGCGCCGCTCTCGGCGTTGACCCTGGGCGTGGAGTGCGGCGGCTCCGATGGCTTTTCCGGGCTCTCCGCCAACCCCCTGGTGGGAGCGGTGGTCGACCGCCTGGTGGCGCTGGGCGGCAGCGGTATCCTGAGTGAGTTTCCCGAACTGTGCGGGGTGGAACACGAGCTGATCGCCCGCTGCCGCGACGACGCCGTGGCCGAGCGCTTTCGCACGCTGATGGAGGCGTACCAGCGTCATGCCGCCCGGGTCGGCGCCGATTTCTCGATGAACCCCTCCCCCGGCAACATCCGCGACGGCCTGATCACCGATGCCATGAAATCGGCGGGGGCCGCCAAGAAGGGCGGCGACAGCCCGGTGGTGGACGTGCTCGACTACGCCGAGCCGCACACCCGGGCAGGGCTGAGCCTGCTCTGCACCCCGGGCAACGACGTGGAGTCGACCACTGCCCTGGCCGGCTCCGGGGCCAACCTGATCCTGTTCACCACCGGCCTCGGTACACCCACCGGCAACCCCGTGACCCCGGTGCTCAAGATCTCCAGCAACAGCGAACTGGCCGCACGCATGAGCGACGTCATCGACTTCGACGCCGGCCCCATCATCCGCGGCGAGGTGAGCATCGACGAACTCGCCGAGCGGCTGCTAAGGCTGTGCCTCGACACCGCCTCGGGGCGCTACCTGCCCCGCGCGGTGGAGCTGGCGCAGTATGATTTCATTCCCTGGAAGCGCGGCGTCTCTTTATAGTGGTCAACGTGGCTGCGCTCGACGAGGGGCGCCGGGGACAGGTCGAAGAGTAGGTCTTTTGCCATGGGTGAGGGGCATTGCTCCGAACGGGCTGGCCATGGATGGCCAGCACCGGTCCTGCAAGCGGAGCAGGATGCGAGAGCGCAGCAGGGCAAAAGTAGCGCCCAAGGATGAGTTCACAGCGCCTCGTCGACGGTCCGGCGCCCCGGGACCTGTCGACGGATCAGCCCGAGTCAACTTGCAGCTGATCGCTACTCCGAAAGGCGCTTTTTGAGCTTCATATAGGTGCCGTAATGGCGATCGAGGTGGCGCCGCATGGCCGCCTCGGCGGCGTCGGGGTCGCGGGACTCGATGGCCTCGACGATCTCGATGTGGGCCGTCATTGCGGCCTTGTCCTCGTCCTTCTGCTGCAGCACCTGGGCGCGGCGGTCGTCGAGCCATTCGGAGAGCGCCACGTGAATGGCGTCGAAGATGGGGTTGCGGGCGATGCTTGCCAGCACGCCGTGGAAATCGTTGTCGGAGCGCTTGAAGCGCGCCTCGTCGCCCACGGCCTCGCGGTTGTCCTGCAGCGCCGCGCGCAGGTTCGCCAGGTCCTCGTCGCTGGCGTGGCGAGCGGCGTAGCGGGCCAGGGAAATCTCGAACAGGGCACGCGCCTCCTGGAAGTACTGCTGGCCGTCGGGCTTGGCCAGCAGCTGGCGGGTAACCCCGGAAAGACGCGCCATGACCGATTCGGCAGTGGGGCGGATGACCCTGGCCCGGGTGCCGCTGTTGATGGCGATCAGGCCCAGCTGCTGCAGATGGAAGAGCGCCTCGCGCACCGCCGGGCGGCCCACGCCGAACTGCTCCATCAGCTCGCGCTCCGAGGGCAGCTGATCGTTCTCGCTCAGTCGGCCCTCGAGGATATCCGCCTCGAGCTGCTCGGCGACCTGCTCCGAGAGCGTCTTGCGCTCAATCCGGTATCGGCTCATGGGCTGGGGCTCCTGTCAGTCACGATTGTTGCGGCTATCTTACTGCATCGCCGCGTCAGATGCGCTCAGCTCAGCGGTCGCAGCGGCGGCACGTCCAGCCGCTCGGCCAGCTCGGCGTAGGCAGCCTGATTGGCACTGTCGAGGGGAATGCCCCGGGCGTCGCGCTGCGCCTGACAGCCCCATTCCCGCTCGCCGGGCACCAGCACCTCGCAGCCGTTGCGCCCCGGCTGGGCACGCAGGTCATCGAGGTAGCGCCGCAGGCAGGCGGAGAAGGGGTCGCCGGGCGCGAAGGCGTCGGGCTTGAGCGCCATGACGAAGTGGGCGACGCCGCGCGGGGTGGCCATGTCGGGTCCGCCCATGGGCAGCAATCGATAGCCGTGCTGCATGCCGGCGAGCATCGAGCTGAGCACCTCCACCATGCCGCCGAGGCCGGCCCCCTTGAAGCCGAAGTCGCTGCCGCCCAGGGGCAGCAGTGCCGCCACCTCGCCCGGCGTGCGGGTGACGCGCCCCTCGGCATCGGCGGCCACCTGGTCGGGTAGCTCGCGGCCGATGGCGCCGTACTGCTGCACGCGGTTCCAGGGGATGGCACTGGTCGCCATGTCCAGCAGGTAGGGCGACTCCCCCGCCACCGGCGCGGCAAAGGCGATGGGGTTGGTGCCGTGGAACGGGCGGCTACCCTGGTGCAGCAGCACGAAGGGGTCGGAATTGCACGTCACCAGCCCGATCAAGCCACGCTCCGCCGCCGCCAGGGCATAGCAGCCCGCCGCGCCGAAGTGGGAGGCGTTGCCCACCGCCACCGCGCCCATACCGACCTGTTCGGCCATCTCGGCGGCATGCGCCATGGCGGTGTAGGCGGCCAGGTGGCCGAGGCCATGGTCGGCGTCGAGGTAGCCGGTGGCGGGCAGCCGACGCTCGAAGCGCATCTCGGGCGCGCCCTTGAGACGGCCGCCCTGCAGCGCCTGCACGTAGTGCGGCAAGAGCCGCAGGCCGTGGCTGTCGGTGCCCATCCGTGAGGCGGTGACAAGCGCGCGGGTCGCGGCGCCGGCCGAGGCCTCATCGGCGCCGGCACGTGCCAGCGCCGCCAGCATGAAGCGCTCCAGCTCCTCGCGTGCCACTCGATAGTCCGTTGCATCTCCCATCGTTTACCTTCCTTAGCGGATAGTCGTTCAGCGGTAGACCAGCGTCGGCAGCCACATGGAAATGGCCGGCACGAAGGTCACCAGCAGCAGGCACAGCACCAGCGGGATGAGGAACGGAATCGTCCCGCGCATGCAGCGCTCGAAGCTGACGTTGGAGACCCGCGACAGCACGTAGAGCACCATGCCTACCGGCGGCGTCAGCAGGCCGATCATCAGGTTCAACACCATGATCACCCCGAAGTGCACCGGGTCGACGCCCACGGCAACGGCCAGCGGCAGCAGCACCGGCACCAGAATGGTGATGGCAGCGATGGTCTCCATGAAGCAGCCGACGATGATCAGTACCAGGTTGGTCATCATCAGCACCACCACCTTGCTGTCGGAAAAGGGCCCCATCAGGGCGATCACGTGCTGGGTGACCTGATTGCTGGTGAGAATCCAGGCGAAGATGGAGGCGGCGGCAACGATGAACAGGATCACCGCCGTGGTCTCGATGGTCTCCATGCTTACCTTGATCAACTTGCGCCAGGTCAGGGTGCGATAGACCACCACGCCCAGAAACAGCGCATAGAATACGGCGGCAACGGCGGCTTCGGTGGGGGTGAAGGCACCGGTGATGATCCCGCCCACGATGATCACGGGGGTCATCAGCGAAAGCACTGCCCGGCCGAAGGTGTGGCCCAGTACGCGTAAGGAGAAGGTGGTGTCGCGCTGATAGCCGCGACGGCGGGCGATGAAGAAGATCATCACCATCAGCATGACGCCCATGAGCAGGCCCGGCAACAGCCCAGCGGCGAACAGCTGCCCCACCGAGGCCGATGCCATGACCCCGTAGATCACCATGGGCAGACTGGGCGGAATGATCGGCCCGATGGTAGACGATGCCGCGGTGATACCGACGGCGAACTCCTCGTCGTAGCCCGCATCCTTCATGGCCTTCACCTCGATCATGCCGAGGCCGCCTGCATCGGCCACCGCCGCGCCGGACATCCCCGAAAAGACGATGCTCGCCCCCACGTTGACGTGGCCGAGCCCTCCGCGCATCCAGCCCATCAGCGCCTTGGCGAAGTTGAAGATGCGCTCGGTGATGCCAGCGTTGTTCATCAGGCTGCCGGCAAAGATGAAGAAGGGAATCGCCAGCAGCGGAAAGCTGTCGATGCCGTTGATCATGCGATGCGCCACGACGATGTCCGGCACCTGCCCCGAGATCAGCACGAACAGCAGACAGGAGCCCGCCAGGCTGATGGCGATCGGCATTCCCAGCACCAGCATGGTGAACAGCGAGAAGAACAGAAAGGAGAGGTAATGGCCCATTACGGCCAGAATCACGCACCCCAGCACGGCCAGCGCCGAGAGCGTGGGGGTGACGATGGGCTTGTGCCAGCGCATCACAGAGAGTCGAGCCATGCGTAGCCTCGCGAAAAGAGGGTCTTGTTGTCGTCAATGCGAATCGGAAGGCGCGGGGCGGCGCGAGACCTGGCGACGCTCCGCCAGGACACGGCTCACCAGACGCTGTAATCCTCTTACCGCCATCAGTACGAAGGCCGCACAAACGGCGTAATAAAGTACGCTCTTGGGCACGTCCACGGAGATCATCATGCCGCCGGTGCGGCCAGCGAGCTTGAACGTGATCCAGGCGAGCATGGTGTAAAACGCGATACTGGCGATCTCGACCGCGACGTTGAGCAGCCGCGACAGCCAGCCGGGCATGTAGTGGTAGAAGAATTCCACCATGATGTGGGTGCCGCGACGAACCGCCATGACGCTGCCGATGAAGCCCACCAGGATCAGCAGGTAGCGAGCGATCTCCTCGGTCCAGGTCGTGGAATCGCCCAGCACGTAGCGGGTGAAGAACTGCAGAAAAACGACGAAGATCAGCGCCCAGAACACCGCCAGGGTGACGTAATCCTCCACGGCATAATCGCAAAAGCGAAAGTCGTCGTCATCGAACGCCACGTTGAAATCGATCTCGGGCTCGACGGGCGGGGAGGACGGTGCCTTGGGAGACGGGTTGCGAGACATGGATCATACCTCCTGACCGGCCCCACGCCTGATGGCATGGGGCCGGGGCGAGATGAATACGCAGGGAGCCCTGGCCGCTATTGGCCGATGGCCTGCAACCGCTCGTAGGTCTCCTCGTCCCAAGTCGCGGCATCGCCCAGATGATGCGGTATGACGACCTCACGGAAGGGCGCGCGGTCGACCTGGTTGACCGTGGTGCCCTGCTCCTCGAACCATGCCACCAGCTCCTGCTCGGCCTGGACGATCTCCTCGGTGTTGTTGCGCGCCGCCTCCTCGAACACCTCACGGAAGATCTCGCGATCCTCTTCGGAGAGCTGGTTCCAGCGCGGTCCGCCAACGATTGTGATCAGCGAATCGGTAATGTGGCCGGTCAGGTTGATGTAATCCTGCACCTCATGGAACGCCTTGGCCCGGATGGTTGGAAGCGGGTTCTCCTGGGCATCCACCACGCCCTGCTGCAGGGCCAGATAGACCTCGTCGAAGGCGATCGGTGTCGGGTTGGCGCCCGCGGCGCGGGGGAACATCATGTAGAGCGGTGCATTGGGCACGCGTATGCGCAGGTTGCGCATGTCATCGGGCGTATTGATCGCCTTGTTGGCGGTCACGTGGCGCTCGCCGTAGTAGTTGAGCGCGAGAGGCACGTTGCCGGTGGCATTCTGATAACCATCGGCGATCTCCTGGAACAGGTCGCTGTCCGCGTAGGCCTGCCAATGATCGAAATCGCGGAACATGTAGGCGGCACCGGCAATGCCGATGGGCCCATAGGAGCGGCCCGCGAACTGCGTGCCGGTATAGATGACGTCGATGGTACCGAGCTGGAGCCCCTCGTTGATGTCCTCCTCCTTGCCCAGCGAAGAGGCCGGATGTACCTGCATCGTGTAGCGACCTTCGGTTCGCTGCTCGATTTCGTCGGCCGCCCACAGCGCCCACTTGTGGAATGGCTCTGAGGTTTCGTAGACATGGGCGAATCGCAGGCTCTGCTGGGCATTCGCCCCCAAGCTGATGCCGGCCGCCGCTAGGGCGATGGCGGTCATGCGCAGGAACTTAAACTGGCGTTGGCGCTTGTGGCTCATCTTGTTCTCCTTACAACCTGTCGGATTATTCTGTTTGTCGATTTAGGGTGCAGGCCTATGGGCAGCGCAGCGGTATCGAATCGGGCCGAAGCACGCTGGCGGGCGTTCGGCCTGATCGGAAGATTGTCTTGCTGTATACGTATCATACCACCCAACTCAAACTTAGACGTTCGCCTGCGCCCATGCAACCGTTATCGCACGGGCAGGAGAGTTAAGCTCAAGTCTTGTGTATGGAGGGAAGTCGAGAGGGTGACGTATCCTGCTGATTGATCACGCCAGATCACAACCAGCATAGGATGGATACGCCATGAGCAATTCTACTCTCCAAGCCGTGACGCAGCCAGACGCCGGCGCTACTGATCCGTTGCATGAGTTGCTGCGCAAAGGGGCCCGAGACCTGATCGCCAAGGCCGTGGAGGCGGAGTTGAGTACGTTCTTGGAGCTATATGCCGACAAGACGCTGGAAGACGGCCGTCGAGCCGTCGTCCGCAACGGCTACCTGCCGGAGCGCACCGTGCAGACCGGTATCGGCGATGTCGAGATCAAGGTGC
>NZ_FNVC01000045.1:0-7137 GCF_900108215.1 Billgrantia desiderata
GGCGCATACCGCACTGGAGCAACTGTTTGCGGGGGAGGTGCCAGCCTTCATGCAGCAAGAAGCCCCGACTCAGCCAACCGGTGCTGAATAGTTACACGAGACTTTACTATTTATTTTATGTTTCATCTTTTTGTTATCCTTTTAGGTATTAATGCAAATTGGCTTTAAGTAAAACTATGATTTTGCGTAATACAAATGCCAAGTATTTGATACTAGTTAGCTTGCCGGTTGATTGACTAACACTTTCCCATATTCAGAACGCAGCTTGTTTTTTAATACTTTCCCAGTGGCATTGCGTGGCAATGCTTCCACAAAAATCACGCGATCCGGGATCTGCCACTTGGCAACTTTCCCCTGGTAATGAGTAAGAAGTTCCTCCTCAGTAATATTTGCGTCGGGCATTTTTACTGCCAACAGGATTGGGCGTTCATCCCACTTATCATGGGAGGCCGCCACCACGGCAGCTTCATTGATGGCAGAATGGCCCATTGCGATTCCCTCCAATTCGACTGTCGATATCCATTCACCACCAGATTTAATAATATCTTTTGAGCGGTCACGTATTGTCATAAATCCATCATCATTGATCGAAGCAACATCACCTGTCTCGAACCAACCGTCTTCCTCAAGAGTCTGATTTGGTTCAACACCGAAGTAATCGGCTACCACCCAATGACCACGGATGCGGAGATTTCCCTGAGCAATGCCATCTTCGGGCAGTTGATGACCGTCTTCTCCTACAATTTTGAGCTGCACCCCGTAGGGAGGCCGTCCCTGGCTTTCACGGATTTTGTTTCTTCCTTCCTCCGAAAGAGTATTGTGTTTCGACAGCAGTGCGTTGACGGTTCCGATCGGTGATGTTTCTGTCATTCCCCATGCATGGACCACTTCTACGCCATACTTACCACGAAACTCCGACATCATTGAGGGCGGACAAGCGCTACCCCCTATCACCGTCCGTTTAAGCGACTGTGCCGAGGAGCCAAGCTCGTCCAAAGCCGAGAGAAGTCCCTGCCAAATCGTAGGCACACCCAGCGCAATCGTTACGCTTTCTGAATCGATCAGCTTGACCAAACTTTGCCCATCCAGGCCAGGACCAGGCAACACCAGTTTGGCTCCAACCATCGCCGTAATGTAGGGTACCCCCCACGCATTTACGTGAAACATAGGAACAACCGGCATCACCACGTCCCGTGCCGATAAATTCAGTGCGTCGGGTTGAGCAGCTACCAGCGCGTGCAGAACGGTGGAGCGGTGTGAATAGAGCACCCCTTTGGGATTTCCGGTGGTGCCCGATGTATAGCAGAGGCTTGAGGCCTGGTTTTCGGCGATTTCAGGCCAATTCGCGTTAGGCGTTCCTCGCTGGAGAAACTCTTCATAAAACAACAAGCCTGGAAATTGCGCTGCAATTTCTTCGTCCGGTTCGGACATCAATACAAATTTCTCAACCGTCTCCAGTCGGTCTCGGATATTTGAAACAATGGTAAGGAACGTTTTGTCAAAGAATATGACTTTGTCTTGAGCATTGTTGATAACGTAAACGAGTTGTTCTGGAAACAGTCGCGGGTTAATGGTGTGACACACCATCCCGCCACCAGAGATGCCAAAGTAACATTCCAGGTGCCCCACGTTATTCCAACAAATGGTCGCGCACCGATCCCCCTGGACATAGCCTGCCGTTCGAAGCGCTGACGCAAGTTGTCGCGACCGCTCCGAAACAGTTGCCCAGTCAGATCGACTGGGATTTCCATCCGTTCCTATCGACACAATCTCAGCGTCTCCATGGTAGCGAGCAGCATGGTCGATCAAGGAATTCACGGTGAGCTCCATGTTCATCATTTGGCCAAGCACGTTTATCTCCTGTCGTTTTTGTAGTTGGTTGACGCGAGTATCTGGCGTCATTAAGGTCCAATGTAGAAGGCATAATCCGGGTTTGAACCTAAACATTTCCCAAGAGGATGTCGGCTGCATTTTCGGCAATCATCATGGTGGGTGCGTTGGTGTTACCGGCAACCAAACTGGGCATTATCGAGGCATCGACAACTCTTAGCCCTTCAATCCCTCTGACTTTTAATTCCGGATCAACGACTGAATCCGGGTCCGCGCCCATGCGACAGGTTCCTACGGGATGGTAGATTGTCTCTGCATTTTCGCGGATAAAGTCTGCAATCTGGCTGTCCGAAGACACCGAGCTTCCGGGCTTAATTTCTCGTTTACTATGTAAAGCCATCGTCGGCGCCCCGAGTATCCGCCGTCCAAATTTAACGGCCGAAATCATTGTATTGATGTCTTCGGGGTTACTGAGATAATTGGGCTGAATCAATGGGTCGGCCAATGGGTCAGGGCTTTTGAGCCCAATAAAACCGCGGCTTCTGGGCATTAGATCGCAAATATGCAAGGTGTACCCATACCCGGCCATCACTTTTCGCCCATGATCCTTCAGGTAAGTTGGCAAAAAGTGGAATTGCACATTGGGCCGTTCGCGCGAGGGTTCGGATTTAACAAAGCCTCCGGACTCGGCAACATTACTGGTAAGAAATCCACGTCGCGCAAAGATATATGAGAAGAATGCACCCACCCCCCGAAACAGGAAACTGGGGGCAACACCAATAGGCAAACGTGAGTTCGCCGCGTGCATCAGCGTAATATCCAAATGATCAACCAGATTCTGGCCGACTTCAGGAAGATGATGCACAAGGGGGATCCCGTGTTTTCCGAGCTCTTCGCTATCACCGATTCCCGAAAGCATAAGTAGTTGTGGTGAATGAACCGCACCACCAGACAATATGATTTCACCGCCGTTATTGAGTCTGAGCTGGCGATATTCGCCCCCCTGGTTCAGTGTCACGCCGACTGCCCGCTTACCGTCCATTACCACCCGGGTTACCCGCGCGTCCGTTAGCACATCAAGATTAGGCCGGTTCTCCGCGACACGCAGAAATGCCTGCGCTGAACTCCAACGGCGACCATTTTTTTGTGTCACCTGGTAGAGTCCCAATCCCTCTTGCGTCTCTCCATTAAAGTCCGTGTTTATCGGGAGCTCTACATGAGGTGCCGCTCGAACAAAATCTCGACTCAACGGATTGACTGATTTGAGTTCACTTACGGTGAGCTCACCGCCCTCCCCATGGTAAGAATCTGCGCCAAAACGTTTATTATCTTCCAGTCGACGAAACAATTTTAAAGCGCGATCCCATCCCCAGAGGTCTGTCCCGGCAACTTGACCCCAGTGGTCATAATCGGCTTTGTGACCTCTGATATAGACCATGGCGTTGATAGAAGAGGACCCGCCAAGTGTTTTCCCACGAGGCCAAAACAGGCGGCGCTCCTTCAGATGTTCTTGAGGTTCGGTTTCAAGAGCCCAATTCAGCTTTTTACTATTGGAAAGGAGTGCTATACCTATAGGCATATGTATGAGTGGATTTTTATCCTTTGGGCCCGCTTCTAGCAACGCTACTCGCTTTGAAGAGTCCGCCGTAAGCCGATTGGCCAATACACAGCCCGCCGATCCCGCACCGACAATAATGTAATCGTACATAATAACTCTCTTATTATTTGATTATACTCAGCCCAGAATACGAACAGCAGCCTCTATAAGACGCCGGACCCAGGCTGTATAGGGTGGAAAAAGAAGATGCATAAGAGAATGTTTATCCTCCATCAACGCCTTTTCATGCGAAAAAGCGCGGAAACCGTATTCACCGTGTGCCGCCCCTATCCCGGAATTATTAACTCCACCAAACGGCAGGCCCGGATGTAGAAAATGCACCACTGTAAGGTTGACTCCTACAGCGCCGGAGCTCGTTCGCTCGATAATATCCGTGGCAAAAGCCTCGTTTTTGTCGAATATGTAAAGCGCAAGCGGTTTAGGGTTATCGTTGATTTTCTTGATAACCAGATCAATATCGTCGAATTCAATAACGGGTAAGATCGGGCCGAATAACTCCTCACGTGAAATATCCATGTCGCTCGATACATTTGAAATCAACGTCGGAGCAATAAAATTCTCTTCAGCATCTGTAATACCACCTTCGAAGACGTTTGCGCCTTTGCTTTTGGCATCATCTATCAGGTTTGACACGCGCTGAAAATGACGGGCATTTACAATCCGGCAATAGTCAGCCGTCAATTTCCGGGCTTCAGGTGTTTTTCCGTAGGTGCGTCCGATTTGCTGTTTAAGCGCGTCATTGAATTGGTTCGCGATACTTCTGTGTACAAAAACATGGTCCGGAGCGATGCAGGTCTGGCCGTTATTGGCAAACTTCCCCCAGACAATGTATCTGGCAGCCTTTTTGATGTTGGCATCTGGACCTACAATGGTCGGGGATTTCCCCCCCAGCTCCAGTGTCACCGAGGTAAGGTTCCTGGCGGCAGCCTCCATGACCAGCTTGCCGACCGCGGGGCTGCCAGTGAAGAATATGTGGTCGAAGGGTAAGGCCAAGAGTTTCTGTGCCACCTTGGCATCACCCTCAATCACGGAAACCAGATCGGGAGGGAAGGTTTCGGCGACAATGTTGGCAATCACCTTTGAGGTATGTGGTGTCATTTCCGAGGGTTTAATGATGGCTCCGTTCCCTGCAGCCAACGCTGAGACGAGAGGTCCGAGCGCAAGATTGAGCGGATAATTCCACGGTGCAATAATCAGGCACACTCCCTTTGGTTCTGGCCGAACATAAGATTTCGTGCCCAGAACACCAACGGATGCAGCCACTCGCTTCGGACGCATCCATTTACGCAAGTGTTTTTTAGTGTGTCGAATTTCCTGAAGCACCGGCAGGAGTTCAGTTAATTTGACTTCTGGAGCGGGTTTTCGAAAGTCCGCCGCGCAAGCCGCAATGATGTTTGATTCGTAGCGTTTAATTGAATCCCGCAGCTGGTCGAGCTGCGCTATTCGAGCCTCCAAGGTAAAACTTCCTCGACGCGCAAGTTGTGCCCGCTGTAGGGCCGCGAACGTTGAATCAATCGTATCGCTGGTTGACACATTGGGCAGCCCAACCTTCGCCAGACTAGCAATCTGCATTATAAAATCACCTCTTGCCGAACGAGACTGTTGTTATTTTCCATCGGATTACTAGTCTTCATAGAGGACATAGTCCTCTTTTGTGGCACCACAGTCCGGACAGCACCAATCGTCTGGAATATCTTCAAAACGAGTGCCGGCAGGGAAGCCTTCGGCTTCATCTCCGAGAGCTTCATCGTAGATATGGCCGCAAGTGATGCAGACCCACTTCCGATAGGTATCTTTTTGAGTCGAGTCTTTCGGCGATTTTGAAGAGTTAGGCTTGGGTTTCGCTTTGGGCTTTGTTTTATTTTTAGCTGAAGGAGTAGATGCGCCCGTTGCTTTCTGCGATGCTCCCTCGGTCTTAGCTTGGCTGGCAGGGCGGACCGCTGTATTGGTTGCGGACACCGAAAGTTCCGGGTTCGCTTCTTGAAGCGCAACGAAGTCAACCTTATCCCTGACGGCACAGTCTGGACAGGACCAGTCTTCAGGAATTTTTTCCCAGGTCGTTCCTGCAGGAAAGCCTTCGTGCGGATCACCAACCACTTCGTCGTATACATAACCACAATCAGGGCATTGATATTTAGCCATTTAGAGCACCTTTCAAACGATATTATTGTCTTTGTTTTGGTAGCGCCCGACGCGCACCCTCTTTCAGGTGCACGTCAGAGGCTCTTTTTCTGCAACGTAAATAAAGTAAACGAGGTATATAAGTTCCGATTAGCCGATCATTTAGCCGCGGCGGTATCGACTGATTCAGAATCAGTCCCACCAAATTTACGCTCATAGAATTCACGCTTGCCGGGTTGAATCTGAATCTTATCGAGATCTCCTTTAGCCCAATCCAGCACCCGGTGGTCCATTATCGAGCGGAACCATGAGGGAAACATTGCGGCCAGGAACATCCCGGGATATCCCGATGGTAAGGAAGGCAGGTCTTTGAAGTCGCGAAGCGATTGATAGGACCTTGTAGGATGGGCGTGATGGTCGGAATGTCGTTGCAAATGAAACAGAATCAGGTTCGACATAATATGGTTTGAGTTCCATGAGTGGTGCGGTTGTTGACGCTCATAACGTCCATCCGACATCTTCTCGCGCAGCAATCCGTAATGCTCAATGTAGTTGGCGCTGGTCAGCTGCCACCAGCCAAAGGCCATTTGAATGGGCAAAAAGATCAGCATTAAGGGACCAAAAAACGCCAGCAATCCCGCATAAAGCACAGCGGTCAAAATCATAGGCTGAAGTACTTCGTTCTCCAGGCTCCAGACACTTTTTCCACTACGGCTGAGGCGTTGCTCTTCCAGAGCCCATGCCCGCTTGAAAGCACCGGGAATTTCACGCAGTGAGAATGCGTAAATGGACTCACCCATGCGGGATGTCGCCGGGTCCATCGGTGTTGCCACATCACGGTGATGCCCCTTATTGTGCTCAATGAAGAAATGACCATATCCGACCACGGCGAGGGTAAGCTTGGCCATCCAACGGTCAAACGTTTCTTTTTTATGGCCAAGTTCGTGGCCTGTGTTCAGGGCCAGACCATTCACGATTCCCAGGGAAAGGGCCAATGCCAGAAACTCGAAAACATTCATTGGTTGCGTGGATACCCACCAGGCACTGACAACCAAGGCGGCATAGTGAATAGGAACCGTCAAGTAGGTCAGTACCCGGTAGTAACGATCCTGTTCAAGCCGAGGCACGGCCGACTCGGGGGGGTTGGAAAAATCCTCTCCAAACATGGCATCAATCAAGGGAACTGCGCCATACCAAAGGATCAACACCAATCCGTACCAAATGCTCCATCCAGTTTGGGATACCAAATAAAGGCCAATAAGAGGCGTCGCTGGCCACAGCACAGAAAGGACCCACAGGTGGCGTTTTCTGTCCACATAGTTTTCGGCATCAGGCTCTTTCTGAAGAGACTCTGTTGTTAAGACATTTTCTGAAATTGACATTAGGATCACCTTATTGTTATCAGATTCATCATTTTTCTACATGTGCGAACACCGAGTTCCTCAGGTGAACGGGCTAGTTGTGCACACCTACAGGATTTGCTAGAACTGGAAATCGAGCAACTACTCGAATAGGTAGTTTTCGCACTAGACATGAGTTAAGCTCAAGTCTTGTGTATGGAGGGAAGT